>CAMDJH010000135.1 GCA_945900455.1 Akkermansia muciniphila | reverse complement strand
GATAAAAACCGTTCACTTTAAGAAGCATGCGCCTGGCCCCAGGAGCTATCTGGAGAAAGACGAGATGAAGGCACTGCTGGGGGCACCCGATCAGCAGGCGGGGCAAGGCTTTCGCGATTACGCCATACTGCTTTTCCTCTACAATACCGGTGCACGCGCCAGTGAAGCAGCAGGTCTGAAAATTGGCGATTTGGACCTGATCGCGCCGGTCGCGCCGCTCCATGGCAAAGGCCGCAAAGTTCGTCAATGCCCGCTCTGGAAAGTGACGGCCACCGCGCTGCAGCGTCTGGTCGGAAAGGGGGCGGCTTCCCAAGCGGTCTTTGTGAACCGATCCGGGCAACCATTGACCCGCTATGGCATCCATACTCTGGTGAGGCGCCATGCCCACCAAGCGGCACTGACAGCACCCGCCCTGAAAACCAAACGCGTCAGTCCTCACACCATCCGCCATGCCACAGCCATGGGACTGCTCCGCTCCGGGGTGGACATCAACACCATTCGAATCTGGCTGGGACATGTGTCGCTGCAAACCACTCACATTTACGCCGAAAGCGATCTGAAAATGAAAGCCGAGGCTCTGGCATGCTGCGAAGCCCCACTCCTGCGGCCCGGCAAGGATCAAACCGCCCAGAAAGGTCTGATGGCCTTCCTCAAAATGGTCTGAGGCAAAATATTATGTGGTGTTGGAGGTGCGAAAACACCAATGAAAGCCCACTTTTCAAGCCTCAACACCACATAACCAACCTCGCCACATAACGGGTCCGGTTCTTCCAGCCACGGGTTCACATCGGATGGGAATCGCTTCCCGTCGATCCGTGCTATTACAGCTATTCATCGCGCGATCGACGCTCCGCGGAAAGGGTTGGCAAGGTGAATATTCCGTTCGTTATACCGTTGTTAGTTTTCATAGCTTGTTCTTCCTTTGTGTTCGCTGCTCAGTCTGATTCTTAGGGCGCATATGGGAGGGGTATTCATACTTGTCGGCCCCCTGGCTCATCTTGAAGCTCGCTTCCCACAGCCACATCCGCTACCCGGCAATTGGTCAATCAAGCCTGTTTCTTGGTATCGAAAAGGGGACCTTTTCGAGGATCAGGCGCACTGGTCCTTGTGAGGGGATTGGGAAGTTTGCGCCTTTTGTGCACCGCGGACGCGAGGGCGCGCCGGTCTCCGCCACTTAATTCGTCACCCCAGAAGGTTCGAGGGAACGACGCCGAAAAATCGAATCCCAGTTGCTTGAAGTCGCACGCCCGTATATCCTCTCGATTAGCTCGAGGAATTCCGCCCCGTTTCCGTCGCTTGCTGAAAACTCTCCCCCACGACCTGAACAAAGAAGTCGATGGCGTTACCCCATTGGCCGCGAGGGAAGGCTCGTCCGGCAACGTTCCGGTCGAGCGAGACCATCGGCACGAAGCGCAGACTAAACCCAACACGCTCCCGGCCTCGTCTCAGTCTTCTGACTACGGAGGGATGGTCACCTTCCCCATGACGTTTACCACAGAACCGCTCGCGGGAACGCTATAGCGGAGGCTGACCCCCAAAGGCGCTTCTTTCATGAGCCAGAATCGTCGCATCCTTGGTTAAGAGTGGGGCGCCTGCCGCGCGGGCGGTGGCGGCGATGAGCCGGTCGAATGGATCGCGCGTCCAGGTGAGATCTGCCGCAGCCTGCACGATGGCGGTGAAACTACCGGCGTCGAGGGCGAGTCCAATTTTTCCCGCAAGATCGTTCACGATATCCCGGCCCGGCACCTTCAACTTTCCGACCTCGTGCAGGTAATCGAGTTCCAGAAGAACGATGGGCGAAATGACCGGCGAAGCCTGCTGCAACAATGGGGGGACGAAGGGCGAAAAGCGCAAAAGTTCACCCGCGGCAAGCCAGATGACGGCGTGGGTATCGAGGTGAATCAAGGACGCCACTCGGAAGACCAATCGAGGTGGACCAACTCTTCAGGATCGCCCACGATGAGGTCGCGCTTCGGGAGGAGTTTCTCGAGTTCACTCAAAGCCTGCTCCGGCGAAAGCGCCGGGGCGGGGCGCACTTCAAAAGCGTCTTTCCCGGCGAGCAGGACAAGGGGTTCGCCCGATACCTTCAACTTCGCCAGCCAGGGGGTGGCATCCCTTTGGAATTGTTCCAGCGTCAGCGTCACGGCCGGAAATTACCCGCATGCGTCGCAAAGACAAGCGCCAACCCAGCGCGCTCCCGGCACCGTCTCTGTTGCGCGGGGCGCAGTTCGACGGCGAAGCTTGCGCCCGAGCACAAGCGCGGCCTTGCTGAGCTTGGCGAGCGTGACGGACGCATTGGAACCGTCGAATAATCGATCGAGCGAAGCCGGGCTGGGATGCCGCTCCAAACAAGATCCAAACAGAATCCAAACGGGTGAAAGAAAATGGGGGCCACGTGGGACCCTGTGGGTCCACTTCCAGGAGGGCCAATTCGTTTGAAATCAACAGAGAGTCCACGTGGGGCCACGTGGGACCATGTGGGGGCACGAAGCCGGTTCTCGTTCGCAATGAGAAGGTCGCAGGTTCGAATCCTGTCGGCTCCACCATCCTAGGTTCGCGCGGGGGCGGAATGAAGGACCAAGATGGAATCTTCGCCTCAGGGCAACTCGATGAGGATCTCTCTTACAATCCTGTTTTCGATCCGCCCCGCCGCGTTCTCCTGAGATTAACGGCAGTTCGCTCGTAATGCTCCTCGAGCTTAACTGGAGCCTTGAGTACGGTTCACTCCACGTTCGTATCCCGTTTTTTCAAGCCAACAACCGTTGTGCCTTTGCCCGAGCATCGCGAAGTCAGGCCCCTTTTGCACTGGAACGGGTATAGGCCAAAGAAAGACCCCCGAAACGGCGCACCGGTTCGGGGGCTATGGTTTGACGACCTCAGTTCTTGAAGAGGATGTAGGCCGTTGTTCCCGGGGTGTATTCCTCGACCGCATCCAAAAAGGAACCATTGTTTCGGCCCCCTGGCCTGCGACCGCGATCGCTTCCCGCAGCTGCATCCGCTACCCGGCACCTGCTCATTCAGGGCTATTTCTTGTTGTCGATAAGCGACCTGTCGCAACTCAGGCCCCGGATCCTTGAGAGGCTTGAGACGTTTGCAACGTATGCGCACCTCGGGCGCGAGGACTCAAGGCGGCGTTGGGTCGCGCCCCCGCCGCCGCCAGCCCTGTCCCGGACAAGCGATGCACATTCGCTGGTTGCTGTGTTCGGTTGGTTCAGTTACGTAGCCGGCATGAAAACGACATTGAGCGTGACGGAAGCGAAGACGAGGCTTCTGCGGTTGGTGGAGTCGAAAGAGACCATCGCTTTGCGCCAACGGGAGGAAACGGTGGCTTTCATCGTACCGCGGGAGCGCATGGAGGCGCTGCTGGAGACGATGGAAATAATGGCCGATCCGGTGGCGATGCGGGCCATTCGCCGCGACCAGTCAGGCAAAGGAAAATACGTGCCGCTTTCCGACCTCGATGAAAACGAGGGTTGAATTGGATCCACAGGTCGCCGGTTTCGTGCGTTCGCTGGCACCCGAGCCCCGCCGGCGCTTGCGCGAGGGCTTGCGAGGGTTGGAGGTGGAGAAGGGAGATTTGAAGCAACTCGAGGCAGGCTTAACGGGGTATATTCGTCTGCGTGTGGGCAGTTACCGAGTTATCCTGCGATGCTATTCCGAGGGAAGGGAACGTGTTGCGCGCTGTGTCTATGCGGAACGCCGCGCAGTGGTGTACGAGATGTTCTCAGAGATTCTGCACGGCGACCCGTGAGAGTCAGGTGACCCACCCCTTGGGGTCTTCGACCCGTCGACCGTTCTCTGCCGATCCCCGGCCAATGACACGATTGAGACGTCATATCCCGCAGTCTCGGCGGCCACCAGCAGATCCCCATTGCGAAGCGCGGCCGAGCCTTGTTCATAACAAATGCGGATGTGGAAGCATCCGAAGATGCCGGCGCAGTGGTCGGGGAACGCAATGATCAAGCAGGATGCGTTTCACACGGACTCAGGCACGGCGACAGCAGCGTGCGTGGCATCCAGCACTCCGGTGGCTTGCTCGCGAGTCACGCCCTCAAAGGCGTCAAGAAACTCGTCCAGGCTGACACCGGCCTCGAGGTTGCCGAAAAGTGCATCCACCGGAACGCGGGTGCCCCGGAAACAGGGCTTGCCACCGAGGCGGTCCGGATCACACCAGACGGCACTCGAGGGAAGTTCGATGGGCGGCGTTTGCATGGCGGGAACCTCTGCGTTTGCAATAGAGTGGTCAAGTAGCCTATCTCGGAGAGCCACCCGATCAAAAGCCGACGACATTTCACGGTGACCTGCGGTTCCGCTCCAAACAAGATCCAAACAGAATCCAAACGGGTGAAAGAAAATGGGGGCCATGTGGGACCCTGTGGGTCCATTTCCAGGACGCCCAATCCGTTTGAAATCAACGGAGAGTCGAAATCAGCGAGGCGGTGGTCACTGCCCTGAGGAACGTCGGTAAAAAAATCTGCGCTGCCGGCGTGGATGGCATGGGGACAACCGGAGCCAGAAGCCGCAATCGACCCGGTGGAGCAGACGCATCGCTAAGTGTATTCTCAGGACTCTTGAATTGGCAGGACGCGATGTTAACCTCTGTCCGAATGAGCACACTTGCCGAGATTGAGGCTGCCGCCGATGCTCTGCCGTCGCAACAGCAAGAGGAACTTTTCCTTTACCTCGCCGTCCGATTGCGCGGTGGGGTTGGGCAAGCACTGCCGACACGGGAATTCAGTCGCGAGCAAATCCAGGGCTGGATTGATGATGATGTGGCGGGGATGCGGCGTTTTCAGGAGGGGCGGTGAGGTTGTTCCTCGACGCGAGCGTACTGCTGGCCGCAGCCGGCTCACCGCATGGGTCTTCACGAGCGCTTTTATCCTACGCCCCCGCCCAAGGATGGACACTTTTGAGCAGCCCTTATGCATTGAACGAAGTGCTGCGTAATCTCACGAAGCTGCCGGCGGGTGCGACGGCGGAATGGTTACGGCTGCGTCCACAGGTAACGGTGGTGGATGATGTCGTGTCCATGGATCGACCGGTGATCTTCGCCGCGAGCAAGGATCGCCCCATCTTGTTCAGCGCGCTGGCATGGGCAGAGGTTTTGCTGACACTGGACAAGGCGGATTTCGCAGATCTGCTAGGCGGAGCGTTCTACGGGTTGACGGTGCTGCTGCCGTACGAATTCCTTGAGCGAGAGCGCGCTGCGGGACGCCTGTAAGCGGTTGTTCGGCGGTGCGAATGAAAAGTGCCGGGGTCACTATTCGTGAAACTGAAGCATCGATCACGCTCCACAACACTTCTTATATTTCTTCCCGCTACCGCACGGGCAGGGATCATTGCGCCCGGTTTTCGGCGGGGCGATATAGGGCGTCGCTGACTTAACCGGATCAGGCTTCGTCATTTTCCCCGCCAGTTCGGCGAGTCGATCGGCCTTGTCGCCCGAGTCGCACTGGAAACATTGCCACCAGCCGGTTGCCTCGGCCACGTCAGCGATGGGTGGATACCGTTCGCGCTGCTGCTCGATCCACTTGCCACGTGGCCCGGCCTCGACTCGGGCCAGATTCTTCAAAGAGACAAATCCATTCTCGATGAACCCTTCCGCCCGGTTCAGGATGAGCGACTTGATGGGTTCGAAATCACCGTCGAACACCGAGGCAAGCAACCGGTCTCCGTCTTCCGTCACCGTGTCGCCACCCAGATCGAACGCGCCTTCGCCGGGCAACGACAGCCAGCGGATGAAGTGGGAATAAGCGCGCGGCTCACGCCATTTTGCCAGCAGATACGTGGCGTAACCGAATAACATGCCTTCGCCTTCCGACAATCCCGACGGATTGGCAATACCGCGTTCGATGGCCTGTAGCAACGGCTCGACTAACGCGGCCCGATGCGCGTCAGCGCTTTCTAAGGCTTCGAGCGGTTGGCTGTCGCGCACCACGGACAGGTCGGCGAGAATCTGCTCCGGTGTTCGCGTCGGCACGGGAGGCTTGATCGGCTCATGGGTGAAACGATCTATGTTCGCCCAGAAGGGACAGCGTGGACACGTCCGTCCCATTGGATACTCAATGCCTTCCTCGTGCGGGCAGCCAATGATGCGGTCGTACGTGGTCGTACCCTTGACGCCGTGGCGCTTGAAGAAGTCTGCAATCTCGGCGGCGATGGAGGGATCATTTCGAATCTCACCCTCGCTAATGAGCCACCGGTGCAGAATATTTTCCCCCTGTGGATTCGCGCTCTTGATGATGGTGGCCACGAGTTTGGTGGCGCGGGTGTTGTCGGGTCCGTAGGCGATCAATATTCCCGCAGGATATTGGGTCCGCTTTGGAGTGGATGGCTTCATGATTGCCCACGGCTGGAGCCCGGAGGAAATTCATTTTCAGCACGCGCACCTGTCGCTGGCTTAGATTCACGCCGTGCTGGGCTACTACAACGACCACAAGGCAGAGATGGACGCGCAAATTCAGCGTAGTGTGCGGATGATTGAACCGTTGCGCGCCGAGGCAGGGCAGGGGAATCGCCGATTCGAAAGCGTTTGCGTGAGATGGGCAAGCTGGCGTGAACGCAGGCCTGATACACCGCTTGATTTGGTCCTGGGGGTCGATAGTCTCCAAGCATGTCTCTTTGCGCCAACCCGGTTGTCCGTTGCCAGGGACCGCTTTCGCGCCGGAGCTTTTTCCAGGCAGGAGCGCTCAGTGTGCTTGGTCTGGGATTAAGCGATTTCCTTAAGCTGCGAGCCATCGCTCAATCCTCCGGAACTCAACTCGCAGACAACGCCGTGATCTTCGTCTGGCTGCCCGGTGGACCCGCGCATTTGGACACCTACGACATGAAGCCGCAGGCGCCGAGCGAATATCGCGGCGAGTTTCATCCGATCCACACCAACGTTCCCGGAATCGATGTCTGTGAACTCTTCCCCAGACATGCGAAAATCGCTGATAAATTCACCCTTATTCGCTCGATCTGCCATGATTTCGCGGACCATGGCGGAGCGCACAAACGCTTCATGACCGGTCGCATCCCGGCGACCCCGACCGAGTTCGTCAACGATGCGCCTGCCGTCGCGTCCATTGTGACAAAGATGTTGGAGTCGAGGCGACGCAATGCGCTGCCCCCCTGCGTCGCTGGCGTGGACAGTGGCCGAAACCACATCGACGTGTTCAGCCTTGGCTCCGCGTATCTGGGAGCCGCATGCACACCGTTCATCATCGCAGGCGATCCGAGTCAGAAGGACTTTCGCGTCCAAAACCTGGAACTGACGCCGGACATGGCAACGCGGCTCGAAGATCGGACGCACCTGCTCAAGGGCATGGATCGGCTCCGTCGCGACATTGATGGCAGCGGCATGATGCAGGCGATGGATCGATTGAGCCAGCGCGCGGTGACCATGCTCACCAGTCCCGAAGTGCGCTCGGCTTTTGATCTCTCGCGCGAACCGACCTCCGTTCGCGAGCGATACGGTTGGAGCGCTTACGGACAGCGCGGGCTGATGGCGAGGCGTCTCGTGGAGGCGGGGTGTCCCTTTGTGACGATGGTTTGGGAGAATCCATTTCCCAGTGCCAAGATTCCAAATGCCTGCACCTACAACTGGGACTCGCATGCCGTGAACTGTGATATTTTTGAAGATTCCCGGTGGAGATTTCCTGTCTATGATCAAGCGGTGACGGCGCTCATTGAAGACCTTTACGCACGCGGGTTGGACAAAAAAGTGTTGCTGGTTGTCACCGGTGAATTTGGCCGCACGCCGCGCCTCGAGCGGAATAAAGGCACGGAGACCAAGGTCACCCAGCCGGGACGCGATCATTGGCCGGGAGCGATGAGTGTGCTCGTTTCCGGCGGTGGAATGCGCACCGGACAGATCGTGGGCGCCACCAATTCCAAAGGAGAACATCCGATCGAACGCGTTCTCTCGCCAAACGATCTTTGGGCGACGGTGTATCGCCATCTTGGAATCGATTACAACGAATCGATAAACGATTTTAGTGGGCGACCCCTTCCCATTCTTCCCTTTGGTCAGCCGATCGCGGAGCTGTTGCCGTCGGGGACCAGGGCATAACTGATCCGACCTGGGTTTCAATTCCAGCTCGCAATTGGCCCAGCGATGAGTAGAGTCTCGCCGTTCTGGTTGGAATGGAAAGATGACAAATGAAAACCTCGCTTAGCATATTGACGTCCCTGGGAATTGCCACCAGCACTCTCTTGGGTGCTGCCGCCGTGCCCCCGCCGTTACCCCCGACCGTACCGGCGAGGTCAGCCCCGTCCTCCGCGCCGAGAATCGTGGCGGCGCCTTCGGTCGCGCCCGTGTCGGTGCCCGTTCCGGGTGGCCCGACGGTCGCCGCTCTCGTCTTCGACTCAAAGGAGAAGACGTATGACGCGAAAGTCGGCGAGCTGAAGGCCGTTTTCAAATTTACCCTCACCAATACGGCGAGCACCGAAATTGTCGTTAACAGTGTGCGAACGTCCTGCGGCTGTACGGCCGCGCAATTGCCTTCTCAACCCTGGAAGATCGCCCCGGGAAGTGGTGGGGAAATTGGTTTCACGGTGGACCTAACCGGCAAGTTCGGCCGCATCACAAAATCAGGCACGGTGTTAACCTCAGTGGGGCAGCAGGTTTTGCTCCTCCACGTGAACATTCCACAGCAACCCGTCGCTGCCGCCCGGGGGGGGGATCGACAGAAGAACATGCAGATTGCGACGGCGGATCGGCAGGCGGTGTTTCGAAATGATTGCGCCACGTGCCACGTACAACCGGCCTTGGGCCACAAGGGCAAGGCACTCTACGACACGGCCTGCGGGATCTGCCATGAGGCGGAACACCGTCAGGCGTTCGTGCCAAACCTGCGGGCGTTGAACAAGCCCACCGGACCCCAGTACTGGCAGACGTGGATCAACTACGGCCGTGAAGGCAGCCTGATGCCGGCCTTTATGAAGAGCAAAGGCGGCCCGCTTGATGACGACCAGATCGCTTCGTTGGTCGAGTACCTTGAGTCAGATTATAAGGCGGACCCTTCGTTGATTCCCCCGATTGGGTTGCCCGCGCCCGCGCCCGTCCGTCCGGCGCCTCTCAAGACGTTTTGACGTGGCTGTTTCGCAGTGGAATCTTCCCAGCGTTTCGTCGGGACGGCCCCCTCCGCCCTGGATCAGGAATTATTCCTTTTGGTGGGGATGGCTCCCAGGGAGGCGGCGCGGCATCTGGAGACGCTTTCGGATGAGCAGGCAGCCGGATTGCTGAGCCATCTCAATTCATCGCTGACCAAAGATATCCTGGGTGAACTGAGTGCCGCCCGCTGCCGGTCGATTGCGGCGGCTGCCCCGCCTGAGCTCGCCCGCGCATGGCAGCTTGGCGGCGAGTATCCCGAAAACAGCGTCGGCCACTTAATGCTGCCGCCGGTGGGGGAAATTTCGGAGATGATGACGATACCGGAAGCGATCGCGGAAGTTCGACGTCTGACGCTGCGGGAGCCGATCACTTATCTCTATCCGGTGGACGCCTCGGGCCGTCTGTCGGGGGTAATCGTGTTGCGTGATCTTTTCCTGGCGACGCCAGACACGTTGTTAGTTCAGATCATGATCCGGCCGCCATTTTTCCTGAGGCCGCGGATGACGTTGCTGGAAGCGATGAAAGCGGTAGTCAGTCGGCATTATCCGGTCTATCCGGTGTGCGGAGAGGATGGGCGTTTACTGGGGTTGGTTCGCGGGCATACGCTTTTTGAAAAGCAGGCGTTCGTGATCAGCGCGCAATCTGGCACCATGGTGGGCATCCGTTCTCAGGAACGAATTTCCACGAGTTTCCTGGACAGTCTGCGGTATCGGCATTCGTGGTTGCAGTTGAACCTGTTCCTTTCGCTGTTGGCGGCAATTGTCGTCGCATACTACAAGGAGGCGATCGAGAAACTTGTGGTTCTGGCCATTTTTTCGCCCTTGGTGACCGCCCAGGCCCGCAACTCGGGTGCGCAGACGATGGCAATCGTGCTGCGTGCGCTGAGCACGGGCGAGTGGAAGGAAGGCTCCACGTGGCGGGTTTTGAGCAAGGAGGTCGCCCTGGCCCTGTTGAACGGGCTCTTGGTTGGGGCGGTGGCCGGTGCCATCCTGTTTTGGCAATCGCGGGCGTCTCCGCACCGGTGGCTTCTGGTTGCGGTCATGGTGGCGAGCATGAGCACAGCTTGTGCGATCAGTGCACTTTTCGGGGTCTTGACCCCGTTGATTCTGCGTCGGTTGGGTGCGGATCCGGCGCTCGCGGCTGGAATCTTTCTCTCGACGATCGCCGGCATTCTGGGTGCTCTGATTTTCTTTGCCCTTGCGCAAGCCTGGATTCTCTGACTCCGAGTCAGAATGGGGTCAGTCAATGGTAATGATAAGTCGCAACCCTACAACCGGGCTGTCAAAACCCAAATCCGCGGATAAGGAAGGCGCGAAGAAGAACCGCGGATGAACTCGGATTGACGCGGATAGAAAAGGCCTGGAATCTGCGTCGATCGGCGTTTATCCGCGGTTCCCACTCCCCTTTCGTCGGTGGCGACGAATTCAATTCTCATGGCAAGCACTGTCTCCGGGGAAAAAGAGCTGCGTGCCCGTGTTCAATACAGCATAGATAACAACTGAACGCGGCAAAAAAAGGCACCGTCGAGAGCTTTTTTCTCATTTTCAGATTCCTATCCGCGGATCAGGGCAAAACAAGCGACTTGAAAATGTTTAATATCTGTCTAGGCTTCGACTAGATCATGGTTGATGTTGTTTATCCGATAAAAATTGCGGCGAAGCGGAGTGGATTGAGTTCGCATGTCATTCGCATTTGGGAGCGGCGATATCAGGCGGTGCAGCCGGGGCGGACGGGAACGAATCGGCGGCGGTATTCGGAAGCCGACGTGGAGCGTCTGCGTATTTTGAATCAAGTGGTTCAAGCTGGACACAGCATTGGCTCGGTGGCCCAACATTCCATGGAGACATTGCGCGACCTCGTCGCTCGCGATCGGCCTCCCACTCCACCTGCCTCGGGATCGCCAATAGCAGCTGAGGCAAGCGCAGTGAGTACATCGGGTGGGGGTAATTTTGAAGTGCGGTGTCTCGATGCGATCCGAGCTCTCGACAGCGGGGCGCTGGAGTCGGTACTTCGGGATGGGGCGATCGCCCTGGGTTCGCAGGGATTGTTACATCGAGTGATAGGACCGTTGGCGCATCGCCTGGGAGACTTGTGGAGGGCGGGAGATCTGACGGCCGCTCACGAGCATTTTGCGACCGCGGTGCTGCGCACTCACCTGGCCCATGCGGGGTGTGCATACGGCGCCCGGCCGGGTGCACCCACGATTGTGGTGACGACTCCCGTGGGGCAGATTCATGAACTGGGGGCCTTGTTGGTCGCTGCGGCATCGGCGAACCTGGGTTGGAATGTGACCTACCTGGGACCGAGTCTTCCGGCGGCGGAGATTGCGGGTGCCGCGCTTCAAGGGAAGGCCCGGGCGGTAGCTTTGAGCCTCGTTTACCCGGAGGACGACGGTGGGTTACCTCGGGAGATCCTTCGGCTTCGCGGGCTTCTGGCACCGGAGACGGCTCTTTTCTTAGGTGGGCGGGCGTTGCCCGCCTATCGGAACCTCCTTAATTTTCCGAGAATTGTCTTATTGGACGACCTGCCGGCTCTTGGGCGAGCGTTGGAAGACTTGCGCAAGGAGTTAGCGGGTGCGGGGAAGGCTCAGGACTCTTAAAAAGAGAAATCCCCTTGGGATTCGCCTCCAGGTCGGTGAGCAACTCTAATTCAAAGATAGTGGGGCGCTGCTGCGGAGTCCGAGAGTGGGAGGCACAGATTTTGGATCGAGCCGTACGATCACCCGATGAGTGCCAGCGGAAAGTTCCGTTCGGCTGATTCCGTCATTACCGATTTTCTGGCCGTCAACCCACAGTTCAGCAGCGGGATTGGCGGTGAGTTCAAATTGGACCGAGCCCGCAACGGCAACGCTGACCTCGGTTGCGGCGCAGACAGCGAGGCGGGAACTCCAGGCCTTCGCCTTGGCGGCTTCGTCTAATTGCTCCTTCGGGAGGCGTCCGTTGACGAAGGTGTGGACACCCGCCCAGCGTTTGTCTTCGAGTGGCTTTTTCCAAATCCAGTCGGCCTGGCCGTCCTGCATGTCAGTATGCACAACATTCGTGATCCACCATTTTCGAGCTGCGCCGCCACGGCTGGCGTCGTACTCGCCGGGCTTCCCCAGCTGCGACATGAAGGCATAGAGATCGAGTTGGTCGGCCTCGGGAAGATTGTCGAGCAGGCCGGCGGGCATCAGGGAGACGGTGCTTTGCTGACGGCTATCGATGTTGTTTTTGGCGATCGAGACCTCGTGGTTGGCGGCATCGCGCAGCACCAGTTCCATCGGGGCTTCGCGAACGAGGACTCCGTTGAATTCCTGTCCATCCCGGGTCGAAACGGCGATGCCGTGAAAGCCTTCCTTAATCTTCGCGTTGGGCAGCAGGACGGATTCCACTAGGTAATCCATCGGGGCGCTGGCTCCGATGCTGGTCATGTCTGGGCCGACTTTTCCGCCGGCGCCCCCGATGGCGTGGCAGGTTACGCAGGCGAGTTCCGGGCGGCGGAACACCAACTGGCCCCGGGCGGGATTCCCCTGCGTCGCGGCTTTTTTGGTGATTTCCTGAATCAATTGTCCGGTGAATGCCTGGGTGTCTGTGGCGAGTCCGCTGGACTTAGCCAGAGCGATGACCAAGTCCATTTCATTCCGCCCGCCTTCGCGGGCGACCCTCATGCCGGCGCGGGCGGCGGCTGGAGGAATGCCGCTGGCCGGGAGTGCACTCGCGATTGTCTTGGCGACACCCTTCACGGGCAGAATCGCCCGCCAAAATTCCACTGCGGATGCTTCCTCAGTGGTTCGCTGGATTGAAGCAATGAGGCCGGGAACAGCCTGCACGAGATCCAGGCTGGCAAGGGCGATGCTCGCCGAGGTTTGAATTCCCGGGGTCGGCGAATTCAACAATTCTGCAAGACCGTCAATTACCGGTTTGCCACCGACCGCCCGGAGAGAGTCGAACGCCGTGTTGCGCAGGCTGACTGGGACCGACGCATTTCCGGCGAGAGACAATGCCGGCTGGGCCCAGGTGCCTTCCGTTTTCCATTGTGCCCCCAAACGAAGGGCTTCGGCCCGGACAGCCGGTGGAAGACGGTCGTCGCCAATCATCCGACCGAGGGCGGATCGGTCTCCGTCGGGCATCGCTTTGCGGAGGCGAGAAGCGTCCGTGAGAGACTTGAGGGCACGTACTGCGGCCGTGTCACCAAACCCATTGGCGGCGGTCTGTTGGAAGAGCCGCCCGAGTTCGGAGCCACCTCCGGCTTGTCCGATAAGTTCGATCCAGGGGCCCGATCCCGCCCGATCCAACGGACGGTCGCGCAGGACTTTTCCCAAGACCCGACTTGCCTGGGCTGGCTTGATCGCCTTCAAGGCGAATTCGAGTTGTTTTTCTCGCCCCTCAGGTTGCCACGCCCCGCTCTCGAACGCGGCGAGCCACGGTTCCGCCAAGTCGTTGATGGTCAGCCAGAGTCCGTAGTCCAGAGTGGAGTCCATCGGCAGATCCAACACGCTCAGTGCGAGTGTTGCGGATTCGGCCGAGGGGATTCGAGCGAGGGCGCGCAAGGCTTCGAGCCGGACTTTGGGCGACGGATCCCGGATCAGTGTGGCGAGTAGAGGGAGGCGGCTGGCCTGGGACTGGCCGCGAGCCATGGGCGACTGCGCTAGAAGGGCGAAGGTGAAGGCGGCCAAGCTGGTTGAGACCAGGAGGTCATGAAGTCGATGAGCAAACATGGGCAGGGATGTTTTCCTAAGAATGGACATGAATTAAGACCATGAACGGGAGCACCCCCTCACCCGGCCTACGGCCACCCTTTCCCCCCGCTCGGAGCGGGGGCAGAGGGCAGAGTGAAGGGAGCGGTTCATAGAGACGGAACTTTAGGAGCCGGAGGGGTGTGGGTGGGTTCGATCGCAATTATTTAGCGGGCCAATTGGCGGGCAGCAGCGGTGCGCAGTCGTTCATCACGGGCCGCGATCAGGCTGTTCAACAATTCGGGTGCGGGTTGGCCAAATGATTCGTGCAGCCAGAGAGCTTCCAGGGCGGCCCGGGCGTTTGCCTGGTGGCTTAGCCAAGTGCGTGCAGCCGGGAGGACCTCTTGCGCAGCTCGCTGGCGAAGCACGGCACGGGATTGCGCCTGCTCCCAGCCGTTTTTCGACAGAGTTCGGTCGAGCAGGTCCGTGACCGCGAGTTGGGTCAGGTCCGTTGGGCGGCTGGACGGCGTGCCCTTTGCGGCAACGCGCCAGATACGCCCGTGTTCGTGATCGCGGCGCGCGTCTCGGAAATCGACCTCGCCATGTTGAATAATCGGGTTGGACCAGTCCGCGATGTAAAGAGCGCCGTCCGGCCCGAACTTCACATCAATGGGCCGGAATGTAACATTGGTGGATCGGGCAAGGTCGGGCAGCTCCCGGGTCTGGTAGCTGGAGCCAGCGTCCGTGAGCCCGAACCGTACGATGCGTTGGGCTCGAAAATCGCAGGTGATCAAATTTCCCTGCCATTCGACCGGGAAAGCGGGCGAATGCACGATTTCGAGCCCGCAGAACTTGGGATAATTTCCGGGACTAATGCTTTCCGCCTCGCGGCGCATGTCCGAGTAGGTAAAATAAGTCCCACCTTCCATCGCGTGATAAATGCCTTTGGAACCGGCACCATCGGTGAAAAAGGAATTCCCGTACTGATCCCAATGATGTCCCCAGGGATTGCAGCCGCCCTTGGTGAATATCTCGAGCATCCACGTGTCTGGATTGAACCGAAGAATGCCGGCGCTGTTGAGGCGAACGATTCCGTGCGGGGTTTCCACATGCGAATGCGTATAGATCGACTGGTTCATGTAGAGATGCCCGTCATAACCCCAGCGGAGGGTGTGGAGGTTATGGTGAGTGTCTTCCGTCCCAAAGCTGCTGAGCACGATTTGCCGACTGTCAGCCCTACCGTCCCCATTCGCGTCCGGGAAATGGAGCAACTCGTGGCTGCACGCCGCGTAGCAACCTCCGCGGTTGTCGGGCAACACGCTGGTGGGAATTAGCAAGCCGTCGGCGAAAATGGTCGACGTGTCGGCACGGCCATCCTGGTTTGTATCGCTCAGCACCACGATGGAATCCTCGGCGTCCTGCCCGGGCTTGATCATCGGGTAAACCCGGGAGCTCGCGACCCACAGTCGACCTTGCGCATCCCAGTTCATGCCGATTGGTTTGAACAGATCCGGACTCTCCGCCCAGAGCGAGATTTCGAAACCCTCGTGCACCTGAAACGTTGGCATCGGTTGGGGGTTTGCCGGAGGCCTGCGACGGTATGATTCCGCCGTGGCAACCGGAGCAAGTCCCTCACCTCCGGCGAGTCTATGGACCTCCTCGGCGGCGGTGGCGTCCTGCTCCTTGAGGTCTCGCAACCGGGCGATGCGCTTCTCCCAGTCGGCGATCAAGGGCTCGAACTGGGGCATTTCCACAGAATTCCGGCCCTGCTCGTTCTTGCGGAATCCGAAGAGATAGGTCCAATTTGCCGGACGCCACCGGTGAAAGAACAGTTCGTTCTTCTTGCGAATGGCAAGGTTCAGGACGGATTCCCGGGTTGAAAGCGATGCACCGGTCGAGCCCGCCGCAGCGGATCCAGCCAGGGCTTGCACGACCTTTCCAGCGGCGATGCGGTAGCCATCCTCCGTCAGATGAATGCCATCGGAAGTCAGGGATGAACCGGTCTTGAGATTCCCGCGAGGTAAGTCGGTAAGATCAATAAAGACGGCGCCACGCTTCGCGGCCAGCTCGGTGAGAGCCTGATTGTAGCGGTCAATTTGGGCATTGTGCTGAGCGATTTCCTGGACGGTTCCGAAGCCCGATTCGTGTCGAACGGATCCCAGCAGCATGTGCCGGACGGGACGTCCACTGACTTCGTCGATTGCGGCCATCAAGCGGCCCAGATTGTCTTGAAATTTCAGCAGGCCCTGCTCCCCGTCAAACGAGGCGGTCATGCCGAAGCTGAGGAGAGTCACGGTGGGCTTCACCAGGTCGACCTGCACCTTCACCCGTTGCAGCCATTCGGATTCTTGTTTGTTCCAGTCGAAACTGGCGCGCGCACGCCCCATCGGAGTCTCGGCGGACCATGCGAGATTCCGGAAGAGGAGATTGCGATCGGGGTAGGCCGCGGTGATCGCGGTTTCAATGTGCCCGAATGCGCCTTCGCGTTCGAAAAATGTGTCGCCCAGGAAGAGGATTCGGTCGCCGGGAGCCAATTCGAGGGCAGCGGCCTGGGAGATGGGAAGCAGCAGTTCTGGACTGGTGCCGGCCAAAAGGACCCAAGCGAGGGTGAGGCAGTGAAATCGTGATTTCATGACGGGACAGGTGGTTTTATCGGGGAAGGATCAAGGGCGGATGGCCTGGTAGATGGTCCGGGCCAAGAGGGCGGCGCCAGCGGCATTTGGATGGATCTTATCCGGGAACATTTCAGGATTATTCGAGAGGGCGTCGTGCAGATCAATTACCGGCGTTTCCCGTCCGGTGCAAACGTCAAATATGGCAGGAATGACCCCCGTTTCGAGCACGTCGGCGTTGATCCCCCACTTGGCTTCATAAACGGGCACGGGAAGACAGGTCCAAATTTTTGGGTGCGACTTCCACGAGCGGAACGTGGCTAACAAGGCCCGCAGATCGGTGGCAAATGCCTTCCGGTCCTTCCAATTCTGCGGTTTTGTATCGTTGGTGCCAAGCATGAGAATGATGACGTCCGGATGAAAGGTCGCCGCGGCGGTGAACTCCTCCGTGGTCCAATACGGCAGGTCTCCTGACTTTTGCAAAGTGGCACCGTTGCGGCCGAAATTGCGGACTTCGAAGCTGGTGCCGAGCAGTTCGCCCAGCTTTTTTGGGAAGTTGTTTTTCTCTCGATCCTCAACCCCGGCGCCAAATGTGATGCTATCCCCAATACAGGCAACGCGGATCAGTCCCCGCTCCCGCCGCCGGGAATCGTAATCTTCCACGCGAATAACCGGCGGCTGCGGCGCAGAGCAACCCGCCAGAAGCAGGAGGGCGGAATGGGTGAGAAACTGGCGGCGATCGATACAAGGCTTCATCGGGTGGCCTGATTGAATCTTCGGTTTCGCTGGTCGGCAAGCGGCCATTCGATCGAGATTCCGATTTGCGGAACGTCCGTCATCCGCTTAGGACCTCGTTACACCATGAATCATCTGTCCCTTCTCGCCCCGCTGTGGATACGCCGGCTGCTTCCAGTCAGCATCGGAGGATTCCTTTCCATGTCGGCTCTGCGGGGTGGCGACGATTCTGTGATTCACATGTTGGTGCCTGGATTCCGGGTGGAAGAGTTGCCGGTGACCCTCCCCAACCAGAACAATCTACGGTTTGCGCCGGATGGGCAGGACGCGCCTTTCGAGTTTCATAGATCCAAGAGCTGAGGGTGTTTGGCAAAGATCATCGCCTGGAGGCGTTCTCGACCGCCCCGGGCCGAGAGTAAGCGCTTACGGAAACTCTTCGTATTATGTTTGGTCTTCGGGTTGGTCTTC
>CAMDJH010000134.1 GCA_945900455.1 Akkermansia muciniphila | reverse complement strand
GCGGCTTTTCTAAATGCCGATTGTCCATCGGGGACACACGCGCCAGTAAATGGCCAATCTCCAGTCGTCGCAGCGCGACGAACCCTACCCGGATGGTGGTGGTTCTCGCGCTGCGAGAACCAGGGTCGCATACAGCGGCGCAGCAGGCTTGCCGGTACGGTATTGTGCGCTTGGTTAGTTCCTTCCGCCCGCTGCGAGAACCAGGGTCGCATACAGCGGCGCAACAGGCTTGCCGGTACGGTATTGTGCGCTTAGTTAGTTCCTTCCGCCCGCTCCGAGCGGGCGGGTTCGTCGCAGCGCGACAAACCCTACCCGGATGGTGGTGGTTCTCGCGCTGCGAGAACCCTGGAGTTTGGACATTCTGAAACCGAGCGGCCCAACGGGCCGCAATAGTTTAGCCCAGGGCTGAGGCCCACAGGCCGATGCCCTGGGTACGCTACGCCGGTATATCCGGCGCCCTGAATGGGCGCGAGAACCTTAAATCTATAAGCCATTGCAACATACCCCGATTCCCATATATTCCAATACAACATCGAATCCGATTGACGGCACGTGTGGAATCGAGCCTCTCGCTCCCCTTCAGGGCGCCGATCATTGGGTTCGAAGATACCCAGGACATCGGCCACGGGGCCTCAGCCCTGGGCTGGATCTTACGGCCCGTTGGGCCGTGAATGTCCCCAAGAATGGCCAATTTCCAGTCCCAGGCCGTTGGCCTGGGCTAAGGGATGACGCCCCTTTGGGCCCTGATCCGCGGATAGGAATCTGAAAATGAGAGAAAAAGCTCTCTCCTGTGCTTTTTCGCTTGCATATGTTATATATGCTTTATCGAACACGAATGCGCCGCGCGCATACCACTCCAGTCCAAGACCGCCTTCGGGGCACTTCCCAACACGGGCACGCAGCGCTATTTCCGCGTAGACCGTGCTTGCCTTGAGAATTGAATTTGTCGCCACCGTCTATTGAGGAATGAGAACCACGGATAAACGCCGATAGACGCAGATTCCATGCCCTTTCTATCCGCGTCAATCCGTGTTCATCCGCGGTTCTCCTCTCCTTTATCCGCGGATTTGGGCCAGCCCAACGGGCTGGGAATTCGTGCCAATAAATCGAGTGACCCGAAGGGCCAATCTCCAGGGCCCTTTGGGCCTGAGGAATCGCCCGTTAATAAAGTGAGCAAAGAATCTTCCTGTCTTTGCCTGCACTCGTTTCCTTCGTTTGCTTCTGTCGTCATTCCAACAACTTCAGGATGCGCCCGTGTTGGAACTTGCTTAGCCCATTCAGGGGGATTGATTCCATTCGGCGGCGGCACCTTCGACGCCTGCGACGTCGATGGAAATAAGCCGGATTTTGACAGGGAGAGGCTGCCCTGGCATTCGTTCGAACACTCGATTGTTCTGAGTTGCAGGGAGATACTCAGACTGCCAACGCCCGCCAACCCGGCTTTGCAATGCGTACCACCGGACGGCTCCATTTTCTGCGGATTTCCAAGTGACCTGCAACCGGGCGCCCCCGGCATCGCCGCCGACGCTCAATTCCGGGGCCGGGGGCAAATTCGTGCTGAGCCAGGGGAATGACGGCGGGAGAGCGGGCGCCGCAAACGGATGGCGGGTCAGCAAATCACCCAAGCCTCCCCGATTCTCTGTGAGGGTGCGGCAATTCCAGAGGATGAGCCCATCGACGCCAGCCAGTTTTCGCGTCAGGGCGATCTGCGCGAGAATCTCGGCGGCATTTCGGTCCTGACCGATTCGAGTTGCGTCCATTCCGGCGAAGACTCGATGTCGGGCGGGATTTTGATCGGCCCACCAGCGGAGCAAGCTGGGGAAACTCTGTTCCCGGGATTGGATGGGCCAGTAGAGCTGGGGGGCGATGTAGTCGAGCCAACCTTCCCGGATCCATTTCCGGGAATCGGCGTACAAAACCTGGTAGGAGTCCATTCCCTTGATCAGAGCTGGATTTCCGGGACGCCAGATGCCGAACGGACTGATGCCGAAGCGCACCCAGGGTTTCTCGTTATGAATGGACCGGCTCAGTGATTGCACAAACGTATCGATGCTAAATCGGCGCCAGTTGTCCCGATCCAAGCGTCCACCGGACCGTTGATACCGGTTCCAACTCCGTTCGTCAGGGAACGGCACCTCGCGTCCGGACTCGGGGTAGGGATAGAAGTAGTCATCGAGGTGAACTCCATCAATATCGTAGCGGCGGACGACGTCGAGAATGACGCGGGAAACATGGTCGCGGACGTCCGATTCACCGGGATCGAGCCAGAGGTGCAGGCCGGCTTTTCGGACGAGGTGCGGTTTTTTGACGGAGATGTGATTGGGGGCGGCGGGGCCGAGGCCGGATTTGAAGCGGGCGCGGAACGGATTGAACCACGCGTGTAATTCGAGGCCCAGGGCATGGGCTTCGGTGACGGCCATCTTCAGTGGATCCCAAAAAGGTTCCGGGGCTTTTCCCATCCGACCGGTGAGGTACTCCGACCACGGTTCGAGGGTAGATGGGTAGAGCGCATCGCAGGCAGGCCGGACCTGGAGAAGAACCGCATTGAAATGGAGATCATGCGCCCGCTGTAAAATGGCGCGAAGCTCACTTTGTTGCTGGGCGATCGGCAGTCCCGCTTTCGAGGGCCAGTTAACGTTAACAACCGACGCAACCCAGACTCCACGAAACTCGCGGGTCAACGGGGGCGGTTCCGGGGCAACCGGGGAAATCTCAGCACCGAGCAGAGCGGACCCGAGGCCCATCAAGAGCGGGAAAATAGAGACGCGGCGCATGCGGATGGGCCATGTTCGCTGGCATGGCCTAGATGAGCAAGCCGGGGGACAGTCGTCAGATTGTGGGGGCTATTTCCCAATTCGGTGCCGGCGAACCAATTGTTGACGCTCCAACGGTGAGCCCATCCATCGCATCTCGTTTGGGGCGCATGAACCTCTTAACGACCCACGACCCAGCCCGATGGGCTGGGGTTAGGAATCACGGCCGTTGGCCCGAAGTCGGCTGGGCGCTCGGCCGCATGCCCCTACCACACGTTCGTGATCTCGATGCGTGTCTCTTTTTCCGATTTTCCCCTCATCATGGAATGCGAATTGCTAGAACCCCCTCAACATTCGATTCTCTCGACAAACCATGAACACATCACCTGTCCAATTCCTGCTTACCGCGATGGCCTTCGCGGTCTTGACCGGCACTGCACTGTCCGCTCAGGAGGGAGGGACAGGTCTGGCCCGCGACGTCACCGCTCCACGAGTGAAGATTACCCAAGCGGCGATTCTGCCTCCGCTGGGCGATTCCAAAGGGGTAACCGCGCAGATCACAGCCACGGCCGAAGACGACAGCGGCGGGCCGATCAAGGTGGAACTGTTGGTTGACGACCTCCATTTGAGCTTGGGAGTCCGCGTCGAAGACCCGCGTTACGCGGGGCCCGCCAATCGGTTGATTTGGACCTGGACAAATCCACCCGCCGGCGATCATCGCCTGTACGCCACGGGCATCGATGGCACCGGAAATATCGGCAAGTCTGATTTTGTGACGCTCACGGTTCCGGGCGCCGAGGGCGACGCACAGCGCAAGTACTATATCAGCAAGCACGACAACTGGCTCTATCTGGATACCGGCAAGGCCCCGGACGCAAAATGGCGGGAGATTCTCTTCGACGATTCGCAATGGAAATCGGGCCACGCGCAACTGGGTTACGGTGACGGCGACGAGTCGACGGTCGTCAGTTTCGGAACCAACGCCGCCGACAAGCACATCACCACTTGGTTTCGTCGCGCGTTTTCAGGGCTATCCCTCGGAGAATCCTCGCCGGAGCTGCGCCTGCGGGTCCTGCGGGATGACGGTGTGGTTGTGTATTTAAATGGCAAGGAAGTGTTCCGAAGCAACATGCCGGACGGGGTGATTACCGCCGAGACCAAGGCGCTGGGTAGTGCGCCAACCGAGGATGAATCGACCCACTTCTATGAAGTGACTCTTCCGGCAGGCCTGCTCCTGAACGGCGCGAACGTGGTTGCCGCCGAGATTCACCAGGTCAGTTCCACATCGAGTGATATCAGCTTCGACCTCGAGTTGAGCAGCGGGGTTACTGGGTCGGGGGGCTTTGTTGTCACCATGGTCGAGCCGAAAACCGGCGAAAGATTCGCGACTGGCTCTACAATCAAGCTGGTCGCGAAGGCTCGCGATCCCAGTTCCGCCATTGCGTCGCTCCAATTTGTCATTGATGGCAAGTCCCTTGGCGATGCGTACAGCGAGCTCTGTCCACCTTGCTTCAAGCCGCCCTGTCCTCTCTTTCCTTGCCGATTGCCGCTGCTCGGCGAGGAGGTCACTTTTTTCGCCTATTGGTCCAATGCCCCAGCGGGCGATCATAAGATCCTGGCGACCGCAAAGAATGCGTCCGGCGGAACCGCTGAATCCAAGGTTGACACCTTTTCCGTTGGCGGTCCCGGGGCCGCTACGCTCACCTTCCTCCAACCCAAGGACGGCGAATCGTTTGTCGCACCCGCTCGGATACATTTCGAGTGCAGCGCGGTAGATCCATTCGGCTCGATTCGGCACGTCGTATTCTATGCCAATGGCAAACTCATCGGTAAATCCGACATACTGACCAAGGACGTGGACGTTCCGGGCCGGCCGCGCGTGCACCCGTTCGATTGGGAAAATGTCCCGGCCGGCCGTTACGAAGTTGTGGCAACCGCCACGGCCGCCTCGGGGGTAGAAGTGAAGTCGAGTCCGCTCAAGGTGGTTGTCCTGGCACCGGACCCAAGCCTGCCTGTCGTCATGATCTTCGCCAGCGATGGGGTGGCGAATGAACTCGGAGGCGATGATACACTTGTATTCAAAATCGTGCGCAGCGCGCCCGTGTCCGAGGAAATCTTCGTTCATTTCGAACTCGATGGCACCGCCGACTGGCCCACCGACTATCATCGTGTGCCGGAACCGTTGGTCCCCGAGGGTCAGGGCGGAGGCACCATTACCGTTCCAGATTCATCGGTTGAGGGGCGCTCCCATTGGCGCGGCGTTGTCCAATTGAAACCCGGTGAAACGTCGGCCTTCCTGGTTTTCAAGCCCATTCCTGACAAAATTCTCGAAGGGGACGAAAGCGTCGTGGTCCGGCTCGTCCAGCCGATTCCATCGCCGACCGCTCGCCTGCGCCAAACCTACACCGTCGGGCAACCTTCCGAGGCGAAAGGCATCATTACTGAGAAGCCCGCGCCCAACAAACCCACCATTGTCATCACTTCGCCCAAGGACTTGGCCGAGTTTCACGAACCGGCCGCCGTGGACATCACCGCGGTCGCGGTGGATCCGGCGGGTTACATCTCAAGGCTTGTCTTCCTAGCCAACGGCGAACGAATCGGCGTTTCAGAAATCGCCTTCATCCGCGCTCCCGATCCGGGCACGCCGATCACCCACCATTTCAGCTGGAAAAATGTCAAAGCCGGCAAGTACGCCATCGTCGCACGAGCGGAGGGCTTAAACGGCCAAGCGATTGATTCGAATGCGGTTCACATCCTCGTCAAATCGCCGCCTGAACCGATGGTTGTCTCGATCGAAGCCGGAGTCGCCACAACCGCCGAGCCCGTCAATCTCCCGCACGTCAACCGGCCGTGGAGCCATGGCAAGGCCGAAGACGTGACCCCCGCGCCCAAACCGGCCACGTTTGTCCTCTCACGCACCGGAGACACCCAGCGTCCACTGATTGTCTATTACAAGGTAACCGGGACAGCGATCAATGGCCGGGACTATCTCCGGCTCGACGGCGATGCCACGATCCCCGCCGGACAGGCCCGCCGCGAAATCGAAGTGCGCGCCTTCGCGGATGGCCTTCTCGAAGGCACCGAGTCCGTGGTCATCACCCTCGTCAACAATCCGCTTTATAAACTCGGGTTGAAGACATCCGCCGAGATTCATATCACCGACGCCAATTTGCCGTCGGGCCCCGTGATCGTCCTTCGCAAGCCCGCGAATTGGGCCGGGTTCAAGGCATCGGCCGATATCGCGATCGAAGCGCTCACGTACGATCCGAAGCTCTATATCGGGTTCGCTGAATTCTTCGCCAATGGCCAAAAAATCGGCGAGACCGGTCTCGGGTGGAACGAGTGCGTCGGCTGCGGACCCAAGCCCGGCGATGTCCTGACTATTCCATTCACCTGGAAGAACGCGCCCGGCGGCGAGTTCGTCCTGATTGCTCGGGCGAAAGATTCCGTTGGAAACAACCTCGAGTCAGCACCGGTTAGGATCACGGTCCAATATCCAGCGATCAAGTCGTTCACGGTCCGTGAGTTGCCGAACAATTACATCCCGGGCAAAGCCTTCGAAGTCGGGCTCAGTGCCACTCCGGAAATGAGCGTCACGTCCTACGCCCTCGAAGAAATTCCACCGAGGGGATGGACTGTGACCAAGATCACCGAGGGCGGTGCGTGGGATGCCGTCACCGGGAAGGTCAAGTTCGGCCCGTTCTTCGACCACATCGCGCGAAAATTTGCCTATATCGTCAGTCCACCGATCGACGCCACCGCCCGTGCCGAATTCAAGGGTAGCGGGTCCGCGGACGGCAGTGTCGCAACCACCTCGGGTGACCGCGTTATCGGCGCTCAACTCCTGCATCCCGCCGACGTATTCCCGGAAAACAGCGCTATTACGCTCAGCGAACTCACCGCCTATGCCACGGCCTGGAAGAATGGCCAGGGCTGGTCGAAGGATCCCAACCCGATCCCCGCGGATTACGTCACGCGGGCGGGGGCTCTCTGGAGAGGCGGTGAAGCCTATATCTTTGATGCCCGGGTCGGCCCCGCCCCGCTCTGGTGGGTCAATCCGCCCAAAGCCGTGGCGCGCCTTGCCAATAGCGGAAGTGACGACCTGCCGAGTGCCGACTCAAAGGACGCGATCGACGCCTCGGACGACAGCACAGATTCGAACGGGAACGGACGTGCCGAAGGCATCCCGGCGGCCGCAGTCAGCATGGCCATCGCCGAACTGTCGAGCGTCGCCGGCCAAGCCGCCCGGTTGTCCATTCGTGTCATTCCATCGACGGATACCACCGCCTGGGCTGTCGAAGAAGCGGTGGGTATTGGAGCCAGTGTTTCAAACGTGAGCGATGAGGGGACGTTTGATGCCGCTCGTGGCGTCATTCGCTGGGGGCCGTTCTTCGCCAGTCTCCCCCGCACGTTGTCCGCCGATGTTGCCGGCATCGATCCGGCACACGCTCACGGCATCGCATCCTTCGATGGACAGTCCCGCCGCATCGTTCACCCGGCTTACCTCGGCTTCCGCCTCGGTTTGAACGACCCGTCCAAGCCCCCCGGTTCCGAGGAAAACGGTGGAACCCTCGGAAAAGGCAAAGGCCCACACATTGCCCACCTCGAACGGCGCGATGACGGCGTGATGCAACTCGTCGTGATCGACGACGACGCCGACGGTCAATCGGTCGGGTGCGATCTCGAAGTATCAGACGATCTCATTACGTGGAGGGCCGTGCATCACATGACCGGCGGAAGCGCCTGTGAAACTGCGCTTGACGCCGATGCCGACGAATCCGAGCACCGCTACTACCGCGTTATTCGCCGTCCTTAACTTGCTGGAGTTTGGCCACTGATCCGTCGGCCTGAATCGACCGACGGAAGGTGAACCCGGGGCGTCAACAGGGTTGATGACCCCAATCTTCTTCCTTAAGCGATTTTTCGTAGAGCGCCATCTGCTCCTCTGCAGTCAGTGTTATCGGTTCAGCGGGCTCGCCGGTTATGGAAACCCCGGCGGCACCGCTGGCCGATAACTCGGTAGCGGGGACTACTCCGGTGCTTTCCTCGCCTCGCTCCACTTCCGGCCGGAGGCTGCCGGTGCGCGGTTGATTACTCATTTCGAAGCTCTTTTAACACCCATAAAGCGCTCCGTCACGCCGGAAGCATGGTTCGCGCCTCGTCAGCCGTTCCTCCGGGACTCCGACGTGAATGACGCCAAACCCGGCGTTGAAACGCCGGGCTATTTTCGTTGGTCCCTCCGGGACACTGGAGATTGGCCATTTGGATCTGGAGTCATTTTTATTCTGCGGCCCAACGGGCTGCAATTCCTTAGCCCAGCCCAACGGGCTGGGAATTCGTGCCAATAAATCGGGCGACCTGAAGGGCCGCGATAGTCGGGTGTGTTCTTAGACGTTCACGATTATCGCGCCGCCGTTGGGGCGCATAAATGTGTCGGTTGCCGGTTACCCAGGCCGTTGGCCTGGGCTGAGGGATTACGCGCCGTTGGCGCTAATTCTGCGGCCCAACGGGCTGCAATGCCCGTACAGTTTACGCCTTTGGAATGGCCAATCTCCAGGGTCCCTCCGGGACAGGGACCCACTGCAGTGGCTTGACGGCATTCTCCCCGCAAAATCCCCGTGGCATTGGGTTGCTAACCTTCCCAGTTTTGAGTCATTGTCCTGCACGAATCAATCGTCCTCATGAATCTCCCTGACACTTTTGCTTCCCAAGCGAACCAAGCCATCATTCCACCCATTGGTGTTGTCGGTCAGCGCGAAGCCGCGATCGAGCGCAAGGCGCGCTACCCATTCAAATTCCCCCGTGATACTCGCCCGCTCGGCGGCACGTTCACGGTCAAGGAAAACGCCCGACGGCTCCTCCGCTTTTTCTATTTTGAGCGCCGGCTCATGCAGGCCTTGGGAGCCTGGACGCTGACGATCCCGGAGTTCGAGGTGAAGCTGGAAACCGGCCGCCACATCTTTTATCACGCCGACGCCGCGCGCTTCCTGCGCGAGCGTCTGACCGAACAGGAAATGCGGCCGGCGGCGATCGATTCCTTCCGGGACGCAGAGATCGATCGATTTATCGAGGAACTGCTCAGTGCGAACTCAGCCGCCGAACTGTTGGTCGGCGTGCATCAAGTGGTCGGACACGCTTTGGCGATCGCCTACCGACACCACATCGACGTCACCGACCCGGTGGCGGATGTTCCGACCATTCGCTGCCTGCGCCGCATCCTCTCGGACCATGAGCCGATGCTGGCGTGGGCTGAAGCCTCGATCAGCGCGTATATCGAGGGAGGCGTGGCCGAAGCGGGTCTCGTCGCCTGGCGCTGGCACCTGGACCGTGTGCTCCGTTCGATTGGTGGGGTGACCGGTGCCGACGAGCGTGGCCGGTCTCCGACGCCGTTGCGCATCGACACCAAACCGTTTGAACGCGGCACGGTGCCCATGCGCGACGTACGATTCGACACGTTCAAGAACACGGGCGATTACGACACCGCCGATGGCGCCAACCGCTTCCCGAAGGATTCCTACGAATCGCTGCGCCTTCGCTTCATCCGTACTCAACGTGACGAAATCGACGCCATTGAGGCCTTCGGCACGTTTATCTGGGACATTCGCTTCAAAGATTTCGACGCGGAATACGACCTCGCACGAATCACCTGGGACGAGGCTCGTCACACCGAGATCGGCCACCGCGCCATGCTGATCGCCGGCTACGATCCCTTCGAGTTGCGCAATCGTCTCATCGGCTCGACCTGCCGCGGCCCGATGGACCCCGCGTTCGCGATGGCCGAGATCAATCTGTTCGGCGAGGTCGGTGTCCTCAAGACGATCAACCAACTCATCGACGCCGCGGCCGACCGCAATGACGAGGTCCTGCGCCACGTCGCCGACTACATCCGCTCGGACGAGCGGACGCACGTCCGTAAAGGGGGAAGAATCATTGGAGTGATGACCGATCTTGAATCGAAAGCCCTCGAGCTTCGCACGCGTGAGCTATTCACGGAGTGCCTCGTGAGCCTGGGTGCGGTAACGAAGGACATGGACGTATTCACGGTCTCGCGCGAAGACATCGAGCGCCTCGTCGGTGAGTGAGAAACTTTCAAAAAAACTGGATCGACAAAATCACTATGAGAAACGTCACGCCGGAGCCGATGCATTGGCCGAACAATCTCCAACGGCTCGGGGTGCCCGTCCTTGTCGTACTCATCGCCTTGTGGGCTGTGTTGTCCGGCTTCACCAGCGTGCCAGCGGATTCCGTCGGTGTCCTGACGCGCTTTGGCCGCTTTGTCGATATCGTGTCGCCAGGGCTGCGCTTCAAGCTGCCGCTCGGCATCGATGTCATCGACCTGGTTCCGATCCAGCGTCAGCTCAAGTTGGAATTGGGCACCAGCACTCCCGGGGGCTCGAACCCGAACCAATATCCCGAAGAACCGGAAGCGGAGCGCACCGTCGTCACCGGCGACCTCAACATGGCGCTCATCGAGTGGATCGTGCAGTACCGGATTGAAGACCCAAAAGAGTTTCGCTTCAACGTCTTCCAGCCCGAGCGGACACTGCGCGATGTGGGCGAATCGGTGATGCGGGAGGTCGTTGGGGACCGCACCATCGACGAAGTGCTGACCATTGGTCGGCAGGAGATTGAAACCGAAACGCTCAGCCGCTTGCAGGCCATCGTGAAGCGTTATGGGCTCGGCCTTTCGATCATGCAAGTGCAGCTCCAGAATGTGCACCCGCCCAAGGCCGTACAGGCTTCCTTCAGCGAAGTGAACCAGGCTCAGCAGGAAAAGCAGCAGGCCATCAATCTGGCCAATGGCGAATACAACAAGGTCGTGCCGCGCGCCCGCGGCGAAGCGCTGCGCAAGGTCAGCGCGGCCGAGGGGTACGCGGCCAAGCGTGTGAATGAAGCCAAAGGGGATGCCGGCCGTTTCAGCGCGACGCTGGCGGAATATATAAAATCACCCGAGGTCACCCGCCAGCGACTTTATCTCGAAACAATGCAAGCGGTGCTGCCGCAGCTTTCCCGCAAAATCATCCTCGACGAAAAGGCGGGGCAGATATTCCCGCTCCTTCAACTCGACCCGAAAACCAAATGAAAAGCGTTCTCCTGATCCCACTGGTCATCGCGGGCTTCTTCCTGCTCATCGCCTCGTCGTACACCGTGCTCGAGACGGAGCAGATCATTATCACCCAGTTCGGGCGCCAGGTCGGCCAGCCCGTGACCAACGCGGGGTTGCATTGGAAGACGCCGTTCATCCAGACCGTGCATCGCATCGAAAAACGCATCCTCGAATGGGACGGTCCGTCCGCCGATATGCCCACGGAGGACAAGCTCTATATTGACGTGGATACATTCGCGCGCTGGCGGATCTCGAATGCCCCGCAATACTACGTCCGCCTCGGAGATGAGCGCCGCGCGCAGTCCCGCCTCACCGACATCCTCGGTAGCGAAACCCGAAACTCCGTCGCCCGGCATCAGCTCGTCGAACTCATCCGCACGCAACGCGACCGCAAACCCGTCGTCGACTCCAGCCTCGGTGAAGCGGGCGTCAGTAGCACCCTTCCTCCCATCCGATTTGGCCGGGCGTCGCTGGAGCAGGAGATCCTCGAGGCCGCCAAGCCCAAACTCGCGGAATACGGCATCGAACTGCTCGATGTGCGCTTCAAACGGATCAATTACAATCCGGGCGTCGCGGCGAAAATCTATTCACGCATGGTGAGCGAGCGGCAGCAGATCGCGGCGCGATTCCGTTCCGAGGGCGAGGGCCAGGCGGCGGAAATCCTTGGGAAACGGGAGCGCGACATGCAGCAGATCGAGTCGGGGGCCTACCGGCAGGTACAGGAGATCCAAGGGCGCGCTGACGCCGAGGCCACTGCCATCTACGCCGCCGCCTATGGCCAGACGCCCGCGGCCCGCGAATTTTACACCTTCAACCGGACGCTCGAAACCTACCGGTCCGTCTTCGAGCGCGACACCACCCTTGTTCTGACCACCGACAGTTCTCTTCTCCGACTGTTTAAAGCGGGCCCAATGCAACCCGCGCCGCGCTGATGGAATCTCGGCCCTCTTGCCTTGGAGAGCGTGTGGTTTGATTAGTCTGGTAAACAAAGATAAATCCGGAATTCACTCATGGGACGGCCCTTATGGGTTGACCAAAACTGATCCAGCAGGGTGACGCTGTGGAATTCGGATGCCAAGGCGGGCGGCAGACTTCGGCCTGCTTTGCAGACATAGATCGCACGCGTCTGGCGGTCTCGCTTGTATCCCGGCCACAGACTGAATTGTGACGCCCCGTATTCTTCGGGAAGCATAAATGTCTCCGGCTGGTCCGGCAGGTAAAAGGCCATGAGACTGGCTTCCATGTAATGCGAACCGATCAAAAGATTGGCCTGGTGCTTGACGCGAGCAGCCTGAACGTGCCGGGCAAAATCATCCCAGCCCTGCGCGCGCCGCAATGGATCCAGTTTCCGCGGGAAATGCAGGTAATCGGTATTGTGGACAGCCAGGGTCATGACTCCCGCCATAGCAAACGCCGCGCGCGCCGGCCAGCGCCAGACGGGGCAATTGGTGATGCGTTCGCGCCAGTAAGCCACGGTGAAGATGATGCCGGTGATCAGCGCTGGCGCGATCCAATTGGACTTTCCGCTCTTGTTCAGACTGAAGAAAAGGAAGATCGCGAAAACGGGTAGCGACTGGCTCAACAGAAAGAGCGTTCGCCGTTCCGTGGCGCGCGTCCAGAATAGCACTACGGCCGCGACCCCCATCGCGGCCATGAAGAGGGGCGAAACCACTCCAAACACCTCGCCAACAAAATGAACCAGTTCAAACGGGTGTATTCCGAAGCTCTTTTCCACTCCGCTTCGGGAACGCAACGCGGTGGCATGGACCCAGCCTGTACTTATATTCCACCAGATTAGCGGCAAAATGCTCAGGAGGAACGCCCCGATCAGAGCCGCGAACTTTCTACTTACCAGCAAGCGGCGGTGTTCTCGCGACAAAAGAAGAAATAAGCCGATACAGGCAAGCTGCACTCCATTGGTAAACTTGGCGAGGAAACCCAATCCAATGACGAGACCAATCCATACCCAGTCCAGAAGCCTGTCCCGTTGAAGCGCATTCCAAAACAGTAACGACGCGAGCGCCCAGGATAATAAACTCAGCGAGTCAATCGTCATCAGGATCGAACCAACCGCCATCATCGGCATGAGCAGAGCCATCAATAGACACCATAAAGCCGTGCGCTCGTCGTACATCCGCCGCGCCAACGCGAAGAGCAAGAATCCGACGGCGGCGCCACACAGGACGGCGAAAAAGCGGATGCCGAAAACAGTGTCGCCAAAAATCTTTGTCCCCAACGCAATCGTCCAGGCGATGGCGGGTCCCTTGTCCCGATACGATGCCGCGAGATGTTTTGACCACAGCCAGTAATACGCTTCGTCACCGACCAGTTGCATTCGCGTGGAAAACCAGAACCGAAAAAGGGTGACACATGTCAACAGTGCCACGGCGAGCCGCGTTGGAGAGACGGCACCCCATCGGGTCAGCAATTCTCGGAACATGGGGGTTGCTGGATTGATTCCTCGCTGACGACCTCCTGGACAATGAAAAGCGGGCGATTTTTGGACTGCTCATAAATGCGCCCAAGATATTCGCCGAAAATTCCCAACTGCAGCAGTTGGATGGTCCCAAAGATCGTGATGGCCGCCATAATCGAGGTCCAACCCGGCATCACTTCGGTTCCCCGGACGAAATGTTCGAAGAGCACATACAGCACGTAGACGACGAAAACGGAGAACAGCATGAGGGAGAAGACGTAAGCCATGCGCAGCGGCACTGCCGACATCGAGGCGATGCCATCCAGCGCAAGCACCAGCATCTTACGGAACGGGTAGTGCGTACTGCCGTGGGTGCGGTCGGCACGGTCGTAGAACACCTGCGTTTGGGGGAAACCAATCCATGGAATCATCCCGCGAAGAAACCGGTGCGTCTCGCGCATTCGACAAAGCTCCGTCAGCGCCCGACGACTGATCAAACGGAAGTCCCCCGTGTTCCGCGGAATTGCCACTCGGCAAATGTTTTCCATGAGGATGTAGAACGCCTTCGCCGTAATTTGCTTCAATAGGGTTTCCTGCCCCCGATTCCGCCGCGTGGCGTAAACCACATCATAACCGCGCCGGTGCTGCTCAAGCATTTCCAGAATGACCTCGGGCGGATCCTGCAAATCGGCGTCCAGAGAGACGACCGCCATTCCTCGCGAGGCTTCGAGGCCCGCGGCTAGCGCGAGTTGATGGCCGAAATTTCGTGACAGATTCAACCCGACCCAACCGCGGGCGCGCCTGCAGTGTTCCGAAATCATCCTCCAGCTATGGTCGGTGCTTCCGTCATTCACGATCACCACCTCGATCTGTCCGCAGCTATCCCGCATCTTGGCACAGGCATCCTCTAACGCTGCAAATAACGCCGGCAAGGATTTCTCCTCGTTGTAAACCGGAACGACTAGCGATAGCGAAGTGGATGAATTCAGGCGTCAAACGATATCCAACAAAAGGCTCTGTTCAAGATTTGAAAAAGCGAATCTCACGGTGTGCGCGTAACCCGTAGGGAGGGCAGTGCGGACCCCGGGAGTACATGGATAACACTGGAGGAAAACTAGCCCGGGCCGGTTCTTCGATCGCTGGGATCGCGCAGGCACAGTATACTGGATCTTTCCGCCCTCGACATACCCCACCCGCTGAAGTTCAATTCCGTACAGGTCGCCGCAAACTCGGTCCCTTCCTTCGGAGCGCGCGAGATGACCCTGATTTCATATGATTTCTGATCCGTACCAAACTTGGATCGATCGCCTGCGTCGGACCGGTGCCGTCGCCGTGGTTGTCATCGATGATCCCGCGCACTCCGAACGTCTGGTTGAAGCACTGCTCGCTGGCGGGATTGATCTGCTGGAATTGACCTTGCGAACCCCGGCGGCGCTGGAGTCGATGCGGCGGATACGTCGAGCGTTTCCTGGAATCGCGTTGGGAGCGGGCACCGTTCTGCGACCCGAGCAGGTGGCGGAAGTGCGGGATGCGGGCGCAGACTTTGGGGTGGCCCCAGGGCTGAATCCGCGGGTGGTGGCGGCGGCTCAGGCAGCTGGCCTGCCGTTCGCCCCCGGGGTCTTTACGCCGAGTGAGATCGAGCAGGCGCTGGATCTGGGCTGCCGGGTACTGAAGTTCTTCCCGGCTGCCAGCGATGGTCAATTGAAGTATTTTCAGACCGTAACGGCGCCCTACGCCCATCTGGGTTTGCAGTACATCCCCCTCGGCGGTGTAACCCTGAGCCTGGCGAAAACTCTCCTGGATCTCCCGTCCGTCGCCGCGCTAGGTGGATCGTGGATCGCCCCGCGCGAATTGATCCGAAAGGGGGACTGGGGTGCGATCCAAGCGAACGCCCGCGCGATCGCGCTGCTTGGCGCTGAGCGGCAAAAGCCCAATGCCGGTCAATAACGGGACAGACAACACGCTGAGGATCACGGTGGTCAGCCGGTTGAGGACCGCCCTGAGGATTGATCAACTCAACTTGTTGGAAAAAGTGACAGGTTCAATATTCATTTCGCGCCACAACCGTTCCAGTTCACCCGTGTCATTGCCCGGGGAGGGCACCCGGCCCTGGAGATTGGCCATTCTGAAACCGAGCGGCCCGTTGGGCCGTGAATGTCGCCACGAATGCCCTAACTCCAGGCCCAGGGCGATGGCGTGGGCTAAGGAATGACGGCCCTTTGGGCCTGAGGAATCGCACGTTCATAAAGTGAACAAAGAATCTTCCTGCCTTTGCCCACCTATCGTTTGCTTCTGTCGGCATTCCAACAACTTCAGGATGCGCCCCAGGCCAATTTATACTTGACCGGCTGGCACGGCCACGTGTTCCTAGAGCAAACTTCCAAGAAAGAATAACGCATGCGAATATCTACCATCGTCCGTGGCTTCTGGGCCGCGACCTTCCTGGCAGGCAGCCTTGTCGCCGGGGACAGAGAGAACTCGATCTTCCCCAAAGGTGCCTCCCTTGAATTGCTGCACACCCGGCAAGTGCAATTGAACAGCGGCCTGACCGAGGGGCCCACGGTCGCCCGGGATGGCAGCATCTATTTCACCGACCTTCCATTCGGTCCGGAGAATGGGATGATCCTTCGATACGACCCAAAGACGGGAAAGACGACGGTGTTTACGGCGAACTCCGGCAAGGCAAACGGCCTCACCTGCACAGTGGACGGATCGTTGATCGCGTGTGACGGCGCGGACGGCGGCGGGCGACAGTTGGTCCGGTGGGATCTGAAGACGGGTGCGGGCAAAACACTCGTCGATCGTTTCCAGGGAAAGCGGTTCAACTCGCCGAACGACGTGTTCGTCGATCTCAAGGGCCGCTTCTATTTCACAGACCCTCGCTACGGCGGGACGGAACTGCGCGAACTGGCCCGGGAATCGGTTTACCGGCTCAACACGGACGGCACGGTCATCGAGATTACAAAAGAGGTCGAGAAACCGAATGGCATTGTTCTAAGCCCGGACCAGAGGACGCTGTACATCGGAGATCATAACAACGGAGGCAACCGGCTGAAGGCGTCCGACCCAGAACCGAAGCGTGGTGCCATGAAAGTATACGCGTTTCCGCTCAATAAACAGGGTCTCGTCAGCGGTCCGCGCCGGACGCTCGTGGACTTCGGCGCCGAAAACGGCTGCGACGGCATGACAGTGGATAAGAAGGGGAACATCTACCTGGCTTGCCGAAGCTTGGCTCGGCCCGGTGTCATGGTCGTCGACCCGCAAGGCAGAGAACTGGCCTTTTTCGAGACGGGACCGCGGAACCAGAAGGGGCTGTTCGAAGAATGGAAAGGAATTCCCAGCAACGTCGAGTTCGGGATTGGGGATGATGCCCATTCGCTCTACGTCTCGATCGACAAGGCGCTTTACCGAATTCATGTGAAGACGCGCGGGATTAACCCTTATCGCGCTTCCAGGTGATCCACGTCGGACAGGGGCCCTTCACCTACACGGCGATCGCCCAGTGGGCTCGTCGGCCCGCGAGGTTCACGTGGTCGGAGGTTTCAGCCGTCGCCACCGACTCGCGCGATCGCGTGTTTGTATTCAACCGCGGCGACCATCCCGTGATGGTATTCGACCCGGACGGAACGTTCCTGAGCGCGTGGGGTGAGGGGGTCTTTGCCCGGGCGCATGGCATCACGATCGGCCCGGATGATTCCGTCTACTGCACGGACGACCTCGACCATACGGTGCGGAAGTTCACGCCCGAGGGCCGGCTGTTGTGGACGTTGGGAACGAGCGGAAAACCCTCCGAAACAGGGGCGACCAGCATCGATTATCGCACCATCCAGCACGCCGGACTCCCGTTCTATTTTCCGACCAACGTGGCGGTCTCGCCCGAGGGCGAAATTTATGTTACGGACGGTTACGGCAACGCGCGCGTCCATAAGTTCTCTCCGACGGGCAAGCTGCTTTTTTCTTGGGGCGCACCCGGCAATGGACCGGGACAATTCAAGGTGCCGCATGGGATCGCGGTGGATCGGCACGGTACCGTTTTTGTTGCCGATCGGGAGAATAGCCGCATCCAGATTTTCTCGCCAACCGGTGAGTTCCTCCGCGAATGGACGGATATTGCCCGTCCATGTCAGGTCGCGTTCGACGCCCGCGGCAATCTGTTCATCGCGGAACTCGGTTATCGTGCCGGCATGTGGCCCGGGACCTTTCCGCCGACCCCCAATGCCACCGGTGGACGAGTAAGCGTCTTCGACCCGGGCGGGGCACTGCTGGCCCGATGGGGCGGCGGCGACGACCCGACGGCTCCCGGCGACTTTTTCGCTCCGCACGACATCTGCATTGACACGCGCGGCGACGTTTACGTGGCCGAGGTTGTCATGTCCGCGGGAGGCAACCGCGGCCTGGTGTCGCCGGATTGCCACACGCTGCAAAAATTCGTGCTTTCGAAGTGAACCGCGAGAAGGTGAAGTCAGTAATCTATGAGAGCTTGGCGTTTTTACGGATTTGGTGACATGCGACTGGACGACGTGCCGGTGCCCGAATTGAAGCC
>CAMDJH010000133.1 GCA_945900455.1 Akkermansia muciniphila | reverse complement strand
TACGAGGTCAGTCATCAGACCGTTGGCAATGTTCTCGAACGCCACGGCCTGCTTCCAGCTCCGGATCGGGAGCGGAAGACTTCTTGGCGAGAATTTATCCGATCACACACCGAGGTCTTGGCTGCCGTGGATTTCTTCACCGCCGAAGTAATGATAAGCATTCGCTTTTTGACGCTCCGCGATTAGAGATTAAACCATGCCGGCGGGAAAGACCTTACAAGAGAATGCTGACTCACAAAGATATCCAGCCTCTAGTGGCCGGATGAAACTGCCCAATGCGGAGCGGGCCATCACGCCGAGCCGGAAGATCACCCACTACCTCCTTTCGACCACGCATCGTGATGGGCAGCACAAGGCCGCGTTCTTTCGGCGCTTCGGATTCACGCTCGAAGCCTGGGACGCGCTTGCCTCCGCTTTGCTGAACCACGCCAGAACTCATGACGTAACGGAAATCGTGCCCACGCCGTTCGGGCGGAACTACCTAGTGGAAGGTCCGCTGCCCGCGCCCGACGGCCGTGCGCCTCGTGTGCGGACCGTTTGGTTTATTGCCAACCGCGAAGGAACCGCTATTTTGGCCACGGCGTATCCGTTGGATGCCTGATACGATGATCAAAGAACTCGACAGCGTGGTGTTGGCGGCCGACTTGCCGAAGGAAGGCCTGGCCGCGGGCGACATCGGAACCGTTGTCCTCGTCCACGACGGTGGCAAGGGCTGCACGGTGGAGTTCATGACCCTCACGGGAAACACCATCGCCGTCGTCACCCTGCTCGGTACTCAGGTACGTCCAATCGCGAAGGACGAAATTGCCCACGCCCGGCCGGTGGCTCTTGCGTAAAAGCCCCGCGTCCTCAAGGCACGAAGCCGTCTTATGCTTCGGTGCGGAAACTGCGAGAGCTTGTCTTTGACTTGATCCGTCACGGGCATCGCCCGGCATTTCGCGCAAAGCAAGGCGGACGCAAAGAGGATTTGCGCCCACTCGTTTCGAGAAACGTTCACGGCCCTTTATAATTCCGCGATTGAAACAGTGATGTTACCCAAAGCTCTGAGCCGACTGAGAACTTCGCTTCGTGCTTGCTCGTATTGCAGTTGAACATTGGCGTCCGCAGCCGGTGCGACGTGGGCCACTTTCGCCACAAGGTTTTGCTGCAACATCAGCGCGGAGATCAACCGTTTCTCGAACTCCACTTGCGCCGGGGTGACCGAGCTCCAGGTGAAGCCTTGCTTCCGGTATTCCTGCAAAGTTGCTTCATGCCTTTGCGCAACGCCATCCACTCGCCGCTTTTGTTCGGGCGTCAAGTCCACCCCGCCGGCCGCGGCGGCCTGGAAGGTCAACTCCATCTCGATGGCGCGGCTCAACCGCGATTCGTACTCCTCCGGCGTCATGGTCTTCTCGGTTTCCTGCGCTTCGAGCGGAACCAGGTCGTTTAGTTGAATGGGTTTGCCGTTGACCTCCGCCAGCACCTGGTCCGCACGGACCTTTACCACGTTGGCGGGCTCCGACGTAATGTCGGCCACAGGCACGTCAGTTTTGTCTGGCGTCAGCGGAATCGCGGGAGCCAGCTTGCGATTAGGAACTGTTGCGAACGACGCGGACTGATAAACTTCTGGTTGATCTCGCTCGACCGCTTGATTTTGCTCGTTCGCATCCGTGGCATCATTTGCAGCCGGGGCCAGCGGACGGGTCGAACGGGTGAGAAGCATGGTCGTTGAGACGCCCACGCCGGTGACGAGCATCACCCACGAGCTCCATTTCAAAGTTTTCATTGTTGCCTCTTCTTTTATTTAAGCCTGGGAAGGAAAATGAGAACCACGGATAGCACGGATGACACGGATTTTTGAAAGTTTGGATAAAGGGCTTGGTTCACTTCCCAGATGCGCGACATCATGCCCGCAACTTTCTCATGATCCGTGAAATCCGTGAAATCCGTGGTCCTTCATTCCTGCTTTTAGGTTAAGGTGCTTTGCTTACTTCGCCTGGAGCAGGACCTCTTCGAACTTTTCTTCGCCGGTGCTGGTGTCCGTGACTGTCACCCTGATGATGTAGCACTGCGTGGTTGTGGGGAACGTCTTCGTGTCCAGGTTGTATTTCAAATGGCCGTCGATCTTGTCCATCACTCCGCCACCGCCGCCGACTCCGTTGAGGTCAATCGGCACGGCATTGTCGTCCATGGCGCCGTCGCAATTCGAATCACCGAACACGGTCACCTTGCCAATCACATTGGAGTTGGAGGTCACATCCGCGGTGCAGCCCAGCGCGTGGATCTGAATCGGAATAGTGCTGCCGCGTTTGAACCGATACTTCACGGTTCTGCTGGCGCTCGGATCGGTATCCTCGCTCGCGCCGTTGCGCGCCAGCGGCTGGTGCCAGAGGATCGCGTCCTCCGCGAACGAGGCATTCGGGCAACCGCCGGAGTCCGGTGTGAGGGTTATTGTAAAATTGATGCCTATGCCGTCGAGGCCACCGAAAGGACCGAACCCGAGCTCCAGCACCATTTGATCGCCCGCCGTGACCTGAATGTTCTGCAACGCACCGGACCCTCCAGAACCCAACGAAAAATACAACGGAGACGATGAGTAGTACCCACCAGCGCAAGGCAATTCGCCGGCGCTCAAGGAATTGCCATTATGCGACAGTGCCCACAAGGAACTTGGCTCTTCTGAACCGAAGAAGGTGCAAAAAGCTCCTTGATCCCAGACGGCTCCCGAAATATCGATCGTTCCAGTGCTCGGCGCTGTCCAGAGAATGTTCGCAACGCCTTCACCCACTCTAGCGAGCGCGGGGAGGACGCCTATATCGCCACGTGATTTATAAATCCCGGGCGCGCTATTGTCCAAGCCCACCCAACCCGGAACGGGCTCGTAGGAGTAGCTTAGCACTATGCCTCTGTTCAATAAACTCGTGCCCTCACGGTACGACCATGCTCCATTCGGATTCTGCGTATCGCTCCAATCAGCGTTGAGGTCATAGACCTGAGTGGCTGCGTGCGTGGTGACGGGTAAACACGGCGCGAGGACCGCGATGGTTGCGAGTAATAGGATGTTTTTTTTCATAGGTTTTGTTTTTTGGTTGAAGTGTTCACGCCAGAGGCCTTCTATCGCCACCCTGCCCCTGACCCTGGACGCAAAGTACCGCTCGTAAGATTGACTTGGCTGCCACCCTTCGCGGTGGCACGAAACACACAGAAGCCTGGATTCGAGGTCGTCTGACCGCATCCGTCATAGACGATGTGGCTCCCGGTGGGCGAGTAGTGCGGCCCGGAGTAAACCCATGTGGAGGTGTGCGGAATGATCACCTTAAAGCCCGTTCCATTGGGCTTGATTGTGGCGATGCCGTAGCCGTTACGAAATGCAATGGTGGAGCCGTCCGGAGACCACTGAGGCATGTCGCCCCCTCCCGCGTAGATTCGTATGTGCGTGTTGAGCAAGTCGGCCAGCCACAACTCGTTTAGCGTGGCGTTCTGATAGGCCACCAGGTTGCCGGTCGGGTCCCAGCAGAAATAATCAGCCAAGGCAGGCCACGGGTCGCCGGGGGTCGTCTCGACGAGCGGGAATGGAATGGCTGGCGTGGCCGGCTGCGCGGCCAGTCCGATAATGTTGCCGTCGGCGCCGAACACCAGCGACGCCGTGTAGATGCCGCCCTCGACCACGGTGGCTCCTGGCTCGGCGGACGACCAACGCCGCCCCTTGAAGGAAATCTGCGCACCGCCGGGAACCCAGTCCGTGCTGCCCACTCTGGGTTGCAGCGTGATTTCGTCGGTGAGCTGGACCCTCGTATTCACGTTGTTGTTGAGGTTGGGGTCGAAGTCGTCGCGCAAGGCGAAGACCTCACTTCGCCGGGTGATCCCGTCCGGATAGTACTGGCCGGGGAAGACATAGGTGTAAATAAACCAGCGGTGGTTGTTGTACCGGACGGTGCTCGGATTTCCAAACATTCCGATCCCGAGCGTAGCTTTGCCGCTGCCGTCGGAGCCCATCGTGGTCATAACGGCCGTGCCCCCGGTAGTCGCACCCGGAATGGGGCCGGTGTAGTAGATGGTTCCGCCGCCGGTGCCCCCGCCGCTGTTTGGGGCAGCCTCACTTGGCGCGGCGACGAGCGGCGCCAAGCCGATGATTAGAAGCCGCGCGAGTGCGGCGGGGTTCTGGGTCAATCCAAAGGTAACGAGCACGGAACGAACTCCGCCGAGCAAGGTTTTGTTGATTTTGCTTGTGGTTTTCATGGTTCAATTGGTTTTACAAGTTGTGATGTCATTCACTCTCATAAGCGGGATTTCGGGAAAAAGCGGGCCAGGAAACGGAAGATTTTTTGGAGGCGGTCCAACCGCGGAATACGCGGAATACGCGGAAGCCGATGTGAAAATCCGGTTCGCGTATTTGGGGTGTTTCGCGGTTGATCCTCCCTTAGGTTGCCACCATGAATTCTGAACTCATTTTCAAGGAAGAGAGCTACTAAATCATCGGAGCATGTTTTGAGGTGTACCGGGAGAAGGGGTGCGGGTTCTTGGAGCCCGTTTATCAGGAGTGCATGGAAATTGAACTGCGACTCCAGGGAATTCCGTTCATCGCGCAAAGGCCTTTGCCGCTGGAATACAAGGGCACACCACTGCGATGCAAATATGAGCCGGATTTCGTCTGCTACGAAAAGATCGTCGTCGAATTGAAGGCGGTGAAGGAACTGGCCGATGAGCACCGCGCCCAAGTGCAGAATTATCTGCGGGCTACTGGCTTTCAGTTAGGTTTGCTGGCCAACCTCGGCCATTATCCCAAGGTCGAGATTGAGCGAATCGTGAACACCCGCGGACGTTACGCCAAGAATTGAACCGCCAAACACGCGGAAGACGCGGAAACAGAGCTGGGAAGAAATTCTTCTGCGTATTTTGCGTGTTCCGCGGTTCATGCTTGCTGCGCTTTGATTTCTTCGTGCGGATCAGTTTCTAACCGCCAAACACGCGGAAACAAAGCTGGGAAGAAATCCTTCCGCGTATTTCGCGTATTTCGCGGTTCATGCTTGTTGCGCTTTGATTTCTTCGTGCAGCCAGGCGCGCGCAAAGGCCCAATAGCGCTTGCCCGTCCGCTCGGAAATACCGAGCGCTTCGGCCGCTTGCTCGAGGGTCATGCCCACGAAATAGCGCAGCTTCACCAGTTCAGCTTTTTGCGGGTCGAGCACGGCAAATTTTCCCAACGCCTCGTTCACCGCCAGCACCTTGTCGTCGGTTTCCAGGACCGCCGAGGCGAACTCCGGCATTTCCACCCGCTGCTGACCGCCGCCGTGTCGTGCGGCGCGTTTGCGGCGCGCGTTGTCCACGAGAATCCGGCGCATGGCTTCGGCCGCCGCAGCGAAGAAATGTGTTCGGTCATTCCATTGCCGATTTTTGTCGCCGGTGAGCCGCAGCCAGGCTTCGTGAACCAGCGCGGTCGGCTGGAGCGTCTGGCCCGGCGCTTCCGACGCCATCTTCGCCGTCGCGAGCCGGCGCAATTCCTCGTATACGAGGGACAACAATTCATCGGCGGCTTTTGCTTCACCGCGACTGACGGCTTCAAGAGTTTGGGTAACCTCGCTCATGGGCTTTGGTTGCTATGGCGCGCCAGCGTTTGGAGTGCGGGGATCTTGCTCCCGCTTTTCTGCGCAAGACCAACAAAGCAAAAGCGCCGGCAAGCCGGACGCACTCCAAACGCTTCGCGCTCTTCTTGCGGTCGCAGTCAAATTGCGCGCCAGCGTTCGGAGTGCGTGGATCTTGCTCTCGCTTTTCCTGACGCAGTCGAAATCGCAAGCGGTCACAACCGGTACATACGCCGCACGCGCGTCGCTCTGGGCGGCAGCATTCAGGATGCGCGTGACATCGTTCACTTCGTTCCATCCTTGGTTGCCGACATCTTAGCAAGCTGTTCCGCCGTACGGAGTGTATCTAAATGGTTTGGTCCCAGAGTGGCCGTTTGCAACTTGAGCGTTTCCTGAAGCAGTGGCAGAGCCTTGTCTATCTGCCCCGTATCCCGATATGCTCTTACCAGAAAGTGCATGGCGCGACGCATGTGCGGGTGTTCCGGGCCGAGTTTCGCTTTGCCCAGCTTAAGCACTTCTTCGTAAAGCGGCACCGCGCGGTCCGGCTCGTGTGTGAACAAAAAAGCGCAAGCGAGGTTGTACATGGCTTCGAGCGTCTCCGGGTGCTCTGGCCCGAGCTTGGCTCTCCTTAACTTGAGCACCTCTTTTAGAAGTGGAATGGCTTTGTCCGACTTGCCGGCGACCATGTACACTACAGAGAGATCGTTCAGGAGGGCCAGCGTGGTCCGGTGTTCGAGCCCCAGCTTGGCTTTACTCAACTCCAGCGCGTCTTCCCCCAGGGCCACAGCTTGCTCCAGCTTTTGAGCGCGAGAATACGCGAGGGCAAGGTGCTTCATGCTTTCGAGCGTGTCCGCGTGTGCGGACCCCAACCGTCTTTTTCGCCGCTTGAGCGCATCCTCCAAGAGCGGCAAGGCCAGCTCAGCGTTGCCGTGCTGAGCGAAGACTGTTCCGAGATGATGCATTGCCTCCAACGTGTTGGGGTGTTCAAGTCCGAGGTGCTCGCGGCGCAGAGCCAATGCGCGTTGCAGTTCTTGAACTGCCAGCGATGGCTCACCCAAATAGAGGTAGCTTTCTCCGAGCGTCTCGCGGATGGCTGCCTCCACCACGGGACGATCCTCGAAAGCCGCCCTGATCTGCGGTTCAGCCGCATCAATGGCTTTGCGCAAAGTGACGTCTTTGCCCAAGCCACCTTCCTGCCCTTCAGGACGTCCCGCAGCCAGTATCTTTTCCCGGAAGAATTTCAGGACCGCCTCCGCAGAATCTCGTTCGGCTCTTGCCCGCTGTGCCTGCCAGACGCTCACGATTACTCCAACGACCAAGGCAGCCGCCACCGCCGTAGAAGCGGAAAAAGCGAGTTTGTTGCGCCGGACCAATTTCTGAAACCGGTAAACTCTGCTGGGTGGACACGCCATCACTGCCTCGTTGTTCAAGTGCCGTTGAATGTCAGAAGCTAGCCCGTTGGCTGTCTCGTAACGCCGGGCGCGGTCCTTCTCCAGCGCCTTCATCACGATCCAGTCGAGATCACCGCGCAGTTCACTGACGAGTTTCGGCGCCTCAATCCCCCGCCGTTGCGCCGTGGTGCTCAACTCCTGGCCGGGCAGCGTGCTGAGACGAGTGGAGGGCTTCGGAGGTTCCTGTTCGCGAATCGTGCGGCGCATTTCGTCCAAACCAATTGCAAGCAGTTCCTTCGCATCGAACGGAGTTTTGCCGGTGAGCATTTCGTAGAGCAGAACGCCCAGCGCGTAAATGTCGCTGCGCGTGTCAATGTCCAGACTGGTCAAAACCGCTTGCTCGGGGCTCATGTAGGCTGGTGTGCCGATGAATTGCTCGAAGGCGGTGAAGAGCGTTTTGTTCGTGAGCTTCAGGCCGCCGGTGGCCTTGGCGATGCCGAAGTCAATCACCTTGGGCACGGGCATGCCGTCGTTGATCGTGACGAGGATGTTCGAGGGTTTGATGTCGCGGTGAATGATGCCCTTTTGGTGCGCATGTTGAATGGCGTGGCAAACCTGGATGAACAAATCGAGTCGTGCATGGGTCGAGAGCCGGGCTTCGTCGCAATACTCGGTGATCTTGAGGCCGCGCACGAGTTCCATAACGAAGTAGGGCCGGCCCGTTTCGGTGGCGCCCGCGTCCAGCACCCTGGCGATGTTCGGATGGTCCATCAACGCGAGGGCCTGCCGCTCGGCCTCGAAGCGGGCGATGACGGATTTGGTGTCCAGGCCCAGTTTTATGACTTTGAGCGCGACACGACGGCTCACCGGCTCTTCCTGCTCGGCCATGTAGACCACGCCGCAGCCACCTTCGCCGATTTGCTGAAGCAGTTTGTAGCGGCCGATCCGATCGCCCGCTTTTTCGAACGTCGGCGGTAAAACGTCAGTGAGTGCCGCCGCCGAGGGAGCAGTGGGCGAGTCCAAGAATTCACACGCGCTTTCGCCCGCTTTCAGCAGAGACTCGATGCGCCGGCGCAACGCCTCATCGCCGCCACAGGCTTGATCGAGGTGTGCTGTGCGTTGCTCCGGCGGCAGTTCCAGTGCCGCATCAAAGATGGCGGCTTCCCGTTGGTGCGATGGGTCCATGAGATGACGTATTTGCGTCTACCAGACTAAGCGAGATTCGGAAGGAAAAAGGGCCAAGAATCTTCACCTGGAACCGGTCACGGACTGTGGTAAAACGGCTGGGCTTGCTGCGCCATATGACGCTGCCGCTGTCGCCAAAAGCGTTTGGTGGTCCGCCTGGGGTTGGATGCGCCTAGCCTCGGGCGCGTTGCGATGGCTAGCCACACACGGGGCGGCGACAGTCCCTTTCACCAGTCACCAACGCTGTCATCCCTCTGGAAGACGCGCTGTGCTCGTTCATTTCGTCTCCGTGGTGGATTCCGAGTCGCCTTGAATCCGCGTTTTGGCTTCGCGCAGCAGTGCGTCGCAAATGATCACGTCGATCCATGCGCTCCCTGTCTCTCACTGTTTCCCTATTAAATCTCCGATTGGAATGGTTGGCATCCGGTGGAAGGCGTGGCAACGTTGGTGCCATGCAACGCGATCCGGCCGACGAATGGCAGGAATGGTTCCGGCTTGCGCCGTTGGATCGTTGGCGCGAGAGCATGAAACTATGGCCACAGTATCTCGCCCAAGGAGGCAGCCTTGATCCCGAACCCGATTCACAAAGTCCTTTCGACTTTCCAGAACTGCGAGGTACGCGCCCTGTTGATGGGCGGTCAGGCCTGCGTGTTCTACGGCGCGGCGGAGTTTAGTCGGGACACGGACTTCGCGCTTCACGCGGACGCCGCCAACCTGGAACGGTTGCAGGCGGCGATACGCGAGTTGCAGGCGGTCGTGATCGCCGTGCCGCCGCTCTCCCTGGAAAATCTGCGACGCGGGCATGCCGTCCATTTCCGCTGTCGGCATGCGGACGCCGCCGGGCTGCGGGTGGACGTGATGTCAAAGATGCGCGGAGTGGCAGAGTTTTCGGAGCTTTGGGAGCGCCGCACCACGTTGGAGGGTGGGGATGGGACGATTTATGAATTGCTGTCATTGCCGGATCTTGTGCAGGCCAAGAAGACGCAGCGTGACAAGGACTGGCCGATGATTCGGCGATTGATCGAGGCGGACCGCGCCGCGTGCCCGGGCACACCTTCGCTAAATCAAGCGCGGTTTTGGCTGCGGGAAGCCCGGACGACCGCGCTCCTCATCAATTTGGCGTGCGAGTTTCGCGACGAAACCGAGGTGTTGGCCTCGGGGCTTCGTCCGCTGCTGAAGGCGGCCCTCCTAGGGGACGAAGCCGGAGTCGAAACGGCCCTGGCCGGGGAAGAACAGGCGGAGCGTGCCGCGGACCGAGCCTACTGGGCACCGCTGAAATCCGAATTGGAACGAATGCGGCACGTGTGAAATCCCTTTCTGGAACCGGTCACGGACTGTGGTAAAACGGCAGGACAAGAATAAAAGAGAGTTGAGAATACGGCTGAGATGGCGCGCAAGCAGAAGACTTTTTGGATGTGCCGAGGTGAACGCGCACGGCGATTTCCTTGATCGGAAGCCTCGTTTCCTTTCGCAAACGCGCGGCAATGCCGAGTTTTTTGGGATCGCTCTTCCGGGAGTTGGCCAGGCCTTCATGGCTCCAGCCAAGGCGGGTCAGTTCTTCGGCGATGATCCGTTCGGCGCGGGTCCGGGAACCTTCGCGATGCAAAGCTCCGGCATGATGTTCGCCCAATTGACCTTCGACTCGCTGGAGCAGTTCCTGCCGAAAAGTCTCGCTGCCAAAGCACCCGCTTTCACGCAGGGCCTGGAGAGTTGGGTCGTCGGTCTCCTCCCGGCGGCGGATCTCCATGCGAAGTTGGAATTCCGCCCGACCTGAGGCGGTGTCGCGCGGAATGCCGTGCTCGCCCAACAACCGATCCACCCGAATCCACGACGAGCGGTGCTCGCGCGCGGCGGCATACCAGGCCAAACTGCTCCAGGGATAAGCACTCAGGCTGTCTTCGGCTTTGAGCAGTCCAGCGCGAACGGGATTCAGATGCACTTAGTCGCACACAGTCCTGAAGTAGCCGTTGCCGCTGACATCGACCAGCGGGGATTTGTAGCGCCCTCTGAAAAGGTGGCCAACGAGCGTGTGGCGGCGGTTCAGGCAATTGGTATAGGTGCTCAAGAGCCAGCTCATACCGTCAACCAGATTGGCTTCCGGTGTCTCCACCACCCGATGAAAATGGTTGCGCATGAGACAGTAGGCATGCACCTCCCAAGCGGTCTTCAGACATGCTTCGGCCAGCGTCTTGAGGAAATCCTGGCGATCCACATCATCGAGATAGATGTCCTCGCGCCGATCGCCCAGGGCTGATGACATGGTAAATCGCTCCCGGATACTGAACCCGAATCTGACGTGGCATACCCGCAAGTTGTAGCCGCGCGCGTGCGAACTCAAGCAAGAACAAACCAATCTATGGGTTGACCCCGCCTCTCGGCCGTTCGACAGCCAGATCACACTGCGCAGTGGATCGACACTCGAAACCAAAAAAATCGATCTCTCTCGAGGCACCCTGAGAATTGCTTCGGAAGGCACGGGCTCCGTCTGGACTCATCGATCCGTCATTCCACGGATCGAAATCGTCATTGGTCCCGGCGGACGTGTCGAAGCTCCTTCAACGGATTCCACTATCCTGAATGCGAATGGGGCGGGAGCCGTTCTGTCGATATCAGGTCGATTTCGAGGGTCCGGACAGGTGAGCGGCGGTGCCGTCATCGAATCCGCCGAAGGGCAACTAAACGGTCAAATGACCCTGGATGCCGGCAAGTGGAGCATTGTTGGAACGTTCATCAATGAGAACTCGGACCTCACCATCCGCAATGGAGGCAGCCTCACCGCCACGGACATCCTCCCTGGGGAGCTTTCTTCGTTTACTCGGATCGATGGATCCGGCAGTCGCATGCGTGCCAACGGACTCCTCGACCATGTGGGCAATATCCGGGTCAAGTCGGGCGGGGTATTGAGCGCTGGACGCGCAGACCTTCGTGTCGGGGCGGTGACCGCGGATGCGAATGGTTCCTTCGATGTCGATGGCGACCTTTCATCCGACTACGGACTTTCCGTGTTCAACGGTGGTTCCATGACAGCACGCCGGCTTACCATCGGAACGACGCCAGGGCGATCGGGCCTTTTATCAATCCAGGATTCCTCGTCCGAGACCTTCATTGCAGGCGAGATCCTGGCGGGAAACGGGGGTGAGGCGACGATTCTCGCGAAAAACGGAGCCACGGTGACATCACAGAGTCTGAAGGCTGGAATTGAATTGACGGGCCAGGGTCACCTCAGCGTCGACACGAAGAGTCAGACGAGATTTCCAAGGATCTTGTCCTCGGCGTGAAAGGCCGGGCTGATCTCAATCTGTCCGGTGGCGCGATCGTCAAAGTAGGCGACGCTTCATCCGATCCCTCGCCCACCACGGACTCCGGCGCCGGGACCGGCGGCGGCGATGACGATCCAGACTGCGTGGAAGATCCGGGCGCCGGCGCCTCGTCGCGGTCCAGGGTCGTCCTTGCCCAGGATCCAAAGTCCCGAGGATCCGTCACCGTGTCCGGATCGGGCACATTGCTCGATATCCATGGAGACCTGATCATCGGAGGAGATGGGAGTGCGGGTTCCGACACGGTTGGCACCATGAACATATTCAACGGCGGCCGTGTCCAGGTGTTCGGGAAGTATGTGCGGCTCGGACAATTTCGAAGCAGTGGCTCGTTGACATTGGAGGGTCCCGGTTCCCGGCTCGCGGGTCCTGCCGCGCTGGAGATTGGGAGTCACGGTGATGGAACACTTTCCATCCTGGGCGGTGCATCGAACAATTCGCCGTCGACGATTCTCGGCTGCCTTCCCGGGTCTTCAGGAACCCTGATCGTTACTGGAAAATCCGCCGACAATCGCCCATCGACTTATACCTCGCGAGGTTACTTTACCGTCGGAAGCCGCACTCGGGGCACGGTCGAGATTTCGAACGGCGGTATCATTGAAAGTTTCCGTCGAGTGATTCTCGGGCGGTTCCCGGATTCTTCCGGAAAAGTATCGATCCGGGGGCCCAATAGCCGCTGGAATCACGCAAGCCAAGCCGGGGCGACGACACCTGGCGAACTGATCATCGGCGACGCCGGGTCAGGCGAAATGACTATTCGCTCCCGAGCCGTCCTGGAGATTGGTCCGCTGGTGATTGGAAATCATGGTGTATCGTCCAACCGGCCTGCTGTGGGGCGACTGACACTCTCCGACGGCGGTTCGCTGCAGGCGCGGGCGGAGTATATCACCCTTGGGAAGGAGGAATTCAGCTTTGGCACCCTGATCCTGGACGGTCCCGACGCTACCCTCGGCGGAATTCAGACTCGGAACAACAATGGGGGCGCTGTACTCGAGGTCGGGCGGCATGGCCACGGAACGCTCGTCCTCACCAATGGCGCTTTGCTGAACCAGCCATCAACCATCCTCGGCGTCTTCGAGGGCTCCAGCGGCACGGTCGAGGTTGGCAGTGACGCCCTCTTTGATTCCGATGGGTCCATTACGATCGGAGGGGAATCAACCGGTGTGCTCCGCATTACCCAAGGTGGAATCGTCAACAGCCACGGACGCGCGGTGATCGGACGCGGCCCAAAGTCCGACGGCACCGTCACTCTCCAGGGTGCCGCTTCCGAGTGGACCCATCTTTCGGACAAGGGACAATCCGCACCCGGGAACCTCGTGGTCGGTGAATCCGGTTCGGGCAGTCTTACCATTCTTGACGGCGCGAAACTGACCGTAGGTTCGATGGTAGTCGGCGAGAATGACACGCCGAACGGTTTGGGCAGCGTCGTCATCGGTGGAGCCACGAGGGGGCCGGAGTCCACTCTGATCGTTCGGGATCGAGTAGTTATTGGGGAGAAGGGACAGGGCTTCGTGCGGGTGAAGTCCCGAGGATCGCAGACGCTCAATCAACCCGTGGACCCAAACTTTGCAGATCTCGTTATCGGTGAAACCAACAGCGCCTATGGCCAATTCGAAGTCATCGGACCCAATGCGACGGTGACCTGGCCAACCTCGGTCACTGTCGGCGAACGTGGCGGCGGGGGACTTACCATCGACGACGGTGGCGGGGCGGGCGGATCCACCGAATTCAAAGCCGGCGCACTCCGCATTGGATTTGGCCCTGAGGGTGAAGGCTCCGTCAATGTTCGGGGGCGACAAGCGTCACTCGACATCGATGATTTGTCGCTCGGCTTCGTCGACGGGAACGCGTTGGGTGGTTCAAAGTCCGGCACCGGATCCCTTGCGGTGGAATCGGGCGGGTTGGTGAGAGTGGGTCAGCCAAAGTTCCCTGGCCCGATCCGGGTGATCAGTAGTCCGTCCAAGCCCAGCGCGATAACCGTGCGCGGTGCGAATTCCTGGTTCAAGGCGCCGGCGCGGGCTTTGGAATTGTCGGGCCCATCCGCGGAAGGCCTGGGCGCCGTCCTTCAGATTGAGGCAGGCGGAACCATGGATCTGGCCACGGCGATTCTTGGTCAGTCCGGTGGAGTTGCGGAGGCGAGCCTCACCGGAACCGAATCACAGAACTCACTCCTGAATATCCACGGCGACTCGGAAACAACCAACGCACTGGTGATCGGTGGGCTGCGCCCTGGACGGCTGTCGATCAGCGAGTTCTCCAAAGTCACCATCGCAGGGGCCGGCCGTGGCAATGTCGCGGTTGGCGGGTCCGAATCCGGCACTCTCGAGATCAAGGGTTCTGGAGCTGAGTTGCTCGCCAGGGACTCCACAATTCTAGTGGGAAGCCGCACGAGTCGCAGCGAGATCCAGCTGTCGGAACAGGGTATGATGCGCGGCGGGCCGATGGTGGTCGAAGGGGCATCGACCGTGACACTCGATTCCGGCGCCTTTGCTGAACTGTCGGGCAAGGTGGAAGTCAATAGCGGCATCGTTACGGTGAATTCCGGGATGTTTTCCGTGGGTGAACTCGCGGACCCGTGCCCTGGACGGGCCTGCATCGTGATCACAACCCGCAACTCCAGCCCGACTGCATTCCAAATGATTGTTCGACAAGGAGGCCTCGTGACATCCCGGCAGCAAGTAATCTTCGCCGGTCGTCCCACCGTGACAGGGAGCCTTGACCCACGAACGGGAAGACTCAGTCCCCAGGTCAGTGGCATCCTGCCCATCCTGCTGCTGGACGCCGGTGCCGTTGAGATCGGTCCCAACACAGATCCCGCCGGCGAATTGAACACGATCCACATCCGCGCGGGCGGAAAACTGGCGGGTCGGGGATCGGTGGTAGGTTCGCAGCTTCGGAGAGCCCGAATTGTAGTGCACAAAGGCGGGGAACTGGACCCAAACTCGGGTGGCGACGTGGCCCTCAATTTCACGGGCGGCTACGCCCCGAAGAAAGGCGACACTTTTGGATTCATCCTGCCAGCGTCGAACCTAACTGGACAATTCGCCAACGTGACCGTCACCGGCCTCAGTCCAGGGTTTCAGTATCAATTCAGCCCCGCGTCTGCCGGTGGCATGGCTCTAACCGCGCTAAACGATGGCGTCCCCCCCACCTCCCCCAGGATTGACGTTGAATGGAACGGACCTTCGCTCGTGCTCAACTGGCCGTCGTCGTCGCTGGGCTACCAGTTGGAAACAACAACATCCCTTGTTTCCCCGCACTGGCAATCACTGACCGTGACGACCAATGGAATCTCGTTTAGCCCGGACGGACCCACACGGTTCTTCCGACTTCGCAAGTGAGGTGACGCCTGGTTTCGCCCGTATGTCAAATGGAGATTCTGGGGCGTAAATGGGGTGTTTTTTAGCAGGGTTTTTTGAGGGAAATGTTTCTCATTGTTGAGAATGCTAAAATATAGCCATGGTGCCTATAGATGATAAGGCGTTGGATACCCGACGAGGGGGTGGGCGATCTCGAAATGGATCAGTGGGTATAGGCAGGTGACATGGAACCTGGGGCTTGCTGAGGAGAAAAGCGGGACTTCGGCTCGGCCGATCATTCAAACCACCGCCGTAATGGCGCTCTGGGCCACGCCCGGCACGGTGGCCTGCGCAAGTTTCCACACGTGGCGCCGGATCCATCGCTTGAGATTGCAGGCCGCTCCGGCTAGGTAATTCTGGAGCCGTACTTTCGGCAAACCGCGATACCGGGCTCGTCGCAGTCCGTGCGCTCGGACCAACTCACTTTGAGTCCCCTCAATGGCGTTGCGATGGCGCATCCGTGCTTTAAAGGCCTCCGTCTTCTGTTCCTGACGGCGGGCTTGCAAGGCCGTGTGATGTTCTCCCACCACGAGGGTCTTGTGGGTTTGCTGCTCGCCAAGGCATCGCGCTCGTAGAGGGCAGTCCCGGCAAGTCGTGGAATTCCACTCAAAACGGAACTGGACCTGCGGGGCTTTGTCCCCCGCCAGTCGACTGCATTGATCGCTGAGTTTACCCACCGGACAGGTGGCCTGCTTTTGCTCCACATTTACTTGAAAATCTTCCGCGCTCAGCGCGTCCTCCCCGCGCTTGGGCGCCGGTTGTGCTGGCCCCACCAGCTCCACCCCTTGGGCCGCCGCTTCCACGAGTACGGCCGCGGAGATATAGGCCCCGTCGACGTATTGGACCGGGGGCGCTTGCAAACCCATCGCCGCCTGTTCCCGCGCCATCTGTTGCTGGCCGGCCTCGTCGCTTTGGTGGGCCTTTTGAATCGCGATGCCGGTGATGAAATTGCGGGTGGGTTCCCCCGGCTCCAGCTGGGCTTCCACCACCGTCTCGGCCACCTGCGCCTTGTAACCCACGTGGGATTTTTGTTGGGAACCCTGGCCTTTGAGTGCGTAGGTCGCGTCCGGATCGTGTGGGTTTTGCACCTGGGACGAATTCGAGTCGTTGACGACTGCTGCGCGAAACCAAGCCTGCTTCCACCAAACCCTCGAGAATAGCGGTGAATCCCACTGCCAGGAGATCATGATCGAGAAGTCGATCCCGAAACTTGGACAGCGTCGGGTGATGGAACAACCCGTCGCCCAACTGGCGGTTGAGGGCGAAGTTCCACCCGGCATGATACCGCAGCAACTCCACCGCCCCACGGTCCGGGACTCCGTCCAAAAATTGAAGGATGCTCACGCCCAGGAGCAACACCGGCTCGATTGCCATCCGTCCTATCGTTGCGCTGTACGCCTTCTCCAGCTGGGGACGCACTTTCATCAATTGCGGGAAAACCAATTTGGCAAAGAGCCGGTAACGATCATCCGTTGGGAACAGGCTCTGCCCGAGTGCGGCGGTGGAGAAGGGCGAACCTTGGGCGGAAAAACTCGGCAGGCTCATCGTGGGGTGGGGAAAATTATCCTTGCCATCTGTCTAGGCTATGAGATAGCCTAATCGCATGCAAGCTGAATATCGCATGCGTGTGCAGGTTATCCGCTCCAAGAGCCGGGATCCCCGATTCTATGTCAACATCCCGTTGCCCCTGGCCGCAGCTCTCGACTTGGCGGCCGGAGAGCAAGTCCAGTGGCAGCTCCTGGATCGATCCGATCTGCGACTCAAGCGACTGGAACCTCTGTCGCCCACCCGCAAAACACCCAAAAACTAACCCAATCGTTTTTCAGCAGAATCAATAGTGTAGATCTGACCCCATTGCCCCTCCCAAATCAGCCTGGACCGCACGGTCGCGGTGAAGTTGCTCCCCTGACCTGCATGCTGAGAGAGATAATGATAAGCATTCGCTTTTTGACGCTCCGCGATTAGGGAATGAACGGACGATTGCATGCATGGCTCGTCCACTCCGCGTCGAGTTTCCCGGCGTGATTTATCATGTCATGACGCACAGCAACCAGGGGCGCTTCTCTTCCGCTCTGCGAGCCAGCGGGAACCATTTCTGTCAACGCTGGGCGAGATGGCGGCAAAGAGACCGGCGCGAAACAACCTGAATGCAGTTGCAAGGAGTCCCCCGCCTCGCCTTCATTGCCCCTTGTCCAACGACCGGAAGTGTGATAGCCTAGATTCAGTCTAGTCACACTCAACCGGAGCCTTATGAGTACACTATCGATTTCAGTCCCCCTGGCGGAGGCCAAGAACAAGCTGTCCGAACTCGTCGACCGAGTGAGCCGCGGTGAGGAGTTCGTCATCACCCGGCATGACGCAGCGATCGCCCGGCTCATTCCGGCTAAACGTCCAAGGCGGGAGGACGTTAGCGAGGCCATCGCCAAGATGCGCGCCAGCCGAAAGGGGAGGAGCGCCTCGTCGGCAGAGCTTCTCGCGTGGAAGAATGAAGGCCGCCGATGAGTAACGAGTTCGTGCTGGACTGTTCGGTTGCCATGGCTTGGTTCTTCGAAGGCGAGGCCACGCCCGCGACGGACGCCCTGCTTGATCGGGTCAACCAAGGTGGGCAAGCCGTGGTCGCGCAGCATTGGCCCCTGGAGGTCGGCAACACATTGCTCATGGGCGAGCGTCGCAAGCGAACGTCACCGGCCGACTCTGCTCAATTCATCGGCATTTTGAGTGCGCTGGCGATCGAGACCGACAAAGAGACCGGCGCTAATGCGAACTCGGCGACACTCGCATTGGCGCGCAGCCATGGCCTGACGCTCTACGACGGCGCCTATCTGGAACTGGCGATTCGCCGTAGTTTGCCGCTGGCGACGCTCGACAAGGAACTCCGTTCGGCAGCCAAAAAAGTCGGGATCAAATGCCTACCCGAGAAGATCTGACGTCGTTGGGTTCATTTAGGGGGTCAGAACGAGTTATTGACTCATGGATGGGAATGAGCGGACGATTGCATGCATGGCTCGTCCACTCCACGTCGAGTTTCCCGGCGTGATTTATCATGTCATGACGCACAGCAACCAG
>CAMDJH010000132.1 GCA_945900455.1 Akkermansia muciniphila | reverse complement strand
CCAGATCGAGAATCCCGAATAAAGAAGGCCGCACCTCGGCGGGGGCGGCGAACCCAGCGTCGCCCTCGCCCATCTCGGAAATACCCCTCAATCACTGTGCGGTTTTCAAATCGGCACTTTCACACGGTTTTCAGACCGTCCTCCGCAATGTGCCGATCGATCCGAAGTACCCGAAAGAAAGGATTGAGTTTATCTTGCAAGATACCGAGGCACCGGTCTTGGTGACTCAGCGATCCCTCGATCTTGGCTACGGCGGCGCGCGCCGGGTCTATCTGGGGGAAGCGATCCCGCAATGCAACGCCAGTCCCGCCGACGTTCCACCGACACCCAGCACCTTGGCCTACGTGATCTATACGTCCGGTTCCACGGGAAAACCCAAGGGCGTCGCCATCGAGCATCACAGCCCCGTGTCGTTTCTGCACTGGGTGCATGATTCATTCAGCGATGCGGAACTGTCGGGTGTGCTGGCATCCACCTCGATCTGCTTCGACTTGTCGGTTTTTGAGATTTTCGGTCCACTCAGTTGGGGCGGACGGGTGCTCCTGGTGAACAGCGTGTTGGATTTGTGGTCGGTGTCGGGGCCGCTGAACCCGACGTTGATCAACACCGTGCCATCCGTGCTGGCGGAATTGCTTCGGGGAGGCCGGTTGCCGCCCTCAGTCCGCACGTTGAACCTGGCGGGGGAGCCCCTGCGACAGACGCTGGTCGATGCGGTTTTCAAGAACACCTCGGCCCAACACGTGAACGATCTCTACGGGCCATCGGAGACGACGACCTATTCGACTTGGGCGCGCCGAACGCTCGGCGGCGATGAGACCATCGGGCGACCGATTGCACGCACGCAGATTTACATCCTCGACGACCACGGTCAGCCTCTTCCCGCGGGGATTCCCGGCGAACTGTATATTGGGGGTGCGGGTGTCGCCCGAGGCTACTGGCGAAGGCCGGAGCTTACAGCGGAACGTTTTTTACCCCTCCGTTTCAGCGGCGGGTCGGGAGGACGACTCTTCAAGACTGGCGATCGGGCGCGATGGCGAGAAGACGGACAAATTGAGTTCCTCGGCCGCGGAGACTATCAAATTAAGATCCGCGGTTATCGGGTCGAGCTGGGCGAGATTGAATCCGTGCTCCAAAAGGTGCCCGGCGTTCGCGAGTGCGTCGTGGTGGCAACGGAAGTGAATCCTGGGGAAAAGAGATTGGCCGCCTACTGGGTGCCCGCCGACCTGCCGGGCGCGCCGTCCGCCGGCCAACTGCGCGAGTTCCTGAAGCGGAGCCTTCCCGCATATATGATCCCCGCGGTGTTCGTATCCCTTCATGAATTACCGCTGACCTCCAACGGCAAGCTCGATCGGCGGGCCTTACCCCCGCCGGTGGATGGCAACCCCCTATTGCCTGAGGCGAATGGTACCCCGCGGACTCCCGTGGAGGTGCGACTGGCTAAGATCTGGTCGGAAGTGCTGGGGGTAGAGCGAGTTGGAATTCACGACAGTTTCTTCGCGTTGGGCGGCCATTCCCTGGCGGCGGCTCGGCTGGTCTCGCGCCTCAAGCAACAGTTCGATTTGTCTGTGCGCATTGCCGACTTGTTCCAGGCCCGGACGATCGCCGATCTCGCCAAGGAGATAGCGCTATCCCGGGCGGAGGTTCCGATCCAATCCCAGGCAATTCCCAGGGCCCAGCCACTGGACGTGCTGGCGCCGGAATTTCCTTGCGCCTACATCGCATCCTTCTCCCAACTCCGCTTCTGGCTGCTGGATCAGACGGAGACCAATCGAAGCGCCTACAACCTGCCTGCCATTTGGCGCTTGTGCGGCGATCTTCACGTGGAAGCACTCCAGGCGGCCTTGAGCCAGCTCTTACTGCGTCATGACGTCTTGCGCACGTCGTTGCATTTTCATGGTACGGAACTTCTGCAAGTGGTCCATGCTACCGCGGGCGTGGAGCTTGCGCGTCTCCTGCTGCCAGCCAATTCCGGTCCGACGGACGTCGATGCCCTGATCCGGGCCGAAATCTTTCGGCCCTTCGACCTTGCTCAGCCTCCGTTGCTGCGCGCGGCTTTGATTCAGCGCCAACCGCAGGATCACATCCTGATCATCACCTTGCATCACAGCGTCAGCGATGGTTGGTCGCAAGGCGTCCTACACCGGGAACTCTCCGTATTTTACAATGCCGCGTGTCGCGGAGAGAGCGCTTCGCTGCCTCCACTTCCGCTGCAGTTTGCGGATTTCGCGACGTGGCAGCATCGGCATCTGGCCCAACCTCGGTTTCAGGAACTCACCGCTTATTGGCGTTCGCAACTTCACCAACTCCCGACCCTGGAATTGCGGACGGATCACCCACGACCAGCCACTCCGACTCATCAGGGCGACCATCTGCGCTTCACCGTTGATCCGGGTCTCACCGCCGGTCTCCAGAAACTTTGCCGGCAGCAGGAAGTAACTCTCCATATGGGCCTGCTGGCGTTGGTTGCGACGCTGCTGAACCGCAACTCGGGGCAGGACGATTTTGCGATCGGCGTGCTCAACTGGGGTCGGATTCATCCAGACTTGGAATCGCTGATGGGAGTTTTTATCAATTCTCTCGTCATTCGCACGTCGTTCCGGGAGACGCCTTCTTTCCTGGCCTTGCTCGAACAGGTTCGCACGGTATCGCTTGCAGCGTATGATCATCAGGACCTGCCCTTTGAACGTCTGGAGGAATCCCTGCAACCCGAGCGCGACTCGCGGCGAAACCCGCTTTTCCGAGTTCTGCTGCAATATATCGACATACCCGAAGACCAACTCGGCTTCGAAGGCCTTCAGACGGAGCGCTTGGCTCAGGGTTGGAGCGGGGGGATCCTGGATCTTAATTTTCAATTTCGGCTGCGTGGCGACACTCTGCACGCCGGGCTTGCCTATCGCACGGATCTCTTCTCGGAGGAAGGAATGCAACGGTTGGCAAACGACCTCCAGGCACTGCTCAAATCCCTGCTGGAGAATCCGCGGGCTCCGGTCGCAATCCACCCCTTGTCCATCCCCCCGGAGTCGCCGGAGTCCGGATTCTTCCCTCTAACCTCGGCGCAGCGCGACATTTGGTTCGAGCAAATGCTCTACCCGGGAACGCCCGTCTATAATATCGCGCCCTACCAACGAATTCGAGGTCCCCTCGATCGGAATATTTTTGCGCGCGCCCTCACCCAGCTCGTTCAGGAAACGGATGTCCTGCGACTAAAGCTCGCGGAGCGAAACAACGTTCCGTTCCAATCTTTTCCGGAAATGAAAGGGGTCGAGATGGACTTCTGCGACTGCTCGCGGGAAGCGGACCCGTATCAGTCGGCATTGTCCGCCATGCAGCGGTCTGTGTGTCGCCCGTTCCACCTGACGGCCGAACCGCTGTTCCGGTTTGCTCTCTACCAGTTATCCGACGATTGCTACCTGTGGTCGCAGACCTACCATCATCTGGTTGTCGACGGTTGGGGATGTTCACTGCTAGTCCAGCGTCAGGCCGCGCTCTACAACGCCTTCTTGCGAGGGGAGCCACCGCCCGAACGACCCGGCACTTCTTATCGGGAATTTATTCAAGCGGATGCGGCCTATTTGTCCTCACTGCATTTCGGCCGCCACCGCCAATACTGGCAGCAGAAATTTGCGACTTTGCCGGAACCGCTATTCCGGCCGCGCCACATCCCTTCGGGTGATGAAATAATCCCCGGTGGTATTCATACGTGGTGGCTGCCCCAAGAACTCCATCGACGATTGGAGGCGATGGCCCAGGCGCACGCCGCCTCGGCTTTTCATGCCTGGATTGCGCTCCTCTATGTATATTTCACGCGGACTCGGGAACGAGAGGAGTGCGTTATCCGGTTGCCGGTCCTGAATCGCTCCGGTCCGGGCTTCAAATGGACGGCCGGCCTTTTTGCGAGTGTGATTCCGGCGCGGTTCGCTTTTGATCCCGATCAGAGCTTTGTTTCTCTGATGCAAGGGGTGGCTAAGAATCTGCGCGAACTCTACCGCAATCAGCAGTTTCCCATCAGCGAGATCAATCACCTCGCCCGGGTTTTCAAGACGGACGGGAAGCGACTTTTTGAGATCTCTTTGTCGTACGAAAACATGGACTATGCGGCTACCTTTGGTTCCGGGGGTCCGTGCGAACCGTTCATGCTCACGCATCGCCACGAACAGACTCCCCTGGCTATCTTCGTGCGGAATTATTCCGGGGATCAAGATCTCCAGGTCGATTTCACCTACAGTCAGGCTTATTTCGAGCTGGGGGAGATCGAGCGGATGCAGCGCCATCTGGCCAGCCTGTTCGAGTCGGCGCTCACCGATCCCGAGCAATCCATCGCCCGATTAGTTCTCTTGCCAGCGGACGACCGTCATCAACTACTGTACACCTGGAATCGGGCGGACGAACCCCGTCTGCAGGCCAGCATCCCCGCGCTGTTCGCCGAGCAGGTCGCACAATGCCCCGATGCCCCGGCGGTGCTGCTTGGGCATGAGGTGCTCCGCTATGGGGAATTGAATGCCCGGGCCAATCAGCTCGCCCATGCGCTGCGGTCGTTGGGATTGGAGCGGGAAGGATTGGTTGCGCTGGCCCTGGAACGATCACCGGATATGATTGTCGCCCTGCTGGGCATCCTCAAGGCGGGGGGGGCTTATGTTCCGCTGGATCCGGGTTATCCCGCGGAACGACTCACCCTCATGCTGGAGGATAGCGGAGCGCGCATCCTCATCACCCGGCAGTCTCTGCGCGGGCGATTTGCAAATTCTTCGGCCCAGATCTTTTGTTTGGACGCCGAGCAGACCTGTTTGAGCCGGCAGTCGTTGACCGATCCCCGGACGGTTGTTGAACCAGAGCAGCTGGCCTACGTCCTCTTTACCTCGGGGTCGACCGGCGTGCCCAAAGGCGTGATGATCGAGCATCGTAACGTGGTGCGCTTGGTCCGCTCGGAAGGGTGCCTGCAATTTGGCCGCGACGAGGTTTTCCTGCAGTTGGCTCCGTTGAGTTTCGATGCGTCGACGCTCGAGATCTGGGCACCGTTGCTCAATGGGGGACGCCTCGTGTTGATGCCGCCGGGCCAGCCCAGTTTGGAAGCGATTGGAACTGCACTGCGCGCCCATGCGGTGACCACCTTGTGGCTTACGGCCGGGCTCTTCCATCTGATGGTGGACGAGCGGTTGGAGGATTTGGTCGGCTTGCGCCGTCTCTTTGCAGGGGGCGACGTCCTGTCCGTACCCCATGTCAAGAAGGCGGTGGCCGCGCTGGGGCCGAACCGGGTGATCAATGGCTATGGTCCCACGGAAAATACGACCTTCACGACCTGCTATGAGGTGCCCTGTGTAGCCGCAATTGGGGACTGCGTGCTCATTGGTAAACCCATTGCCCAGACAACCGCCTACGTGCTGGATCGCAATTTGGCGCCGATGCCCATTGGGGTGGTCGGTGAATTATATACGGGCGGGAGTGGCGTGGCTCGTGGGTATTTGCATCGCCCGGACCTCACTGCCGAGCATTTCTTTCCCGACCCCTTCCGTCCGACGCCGGGCGGCAGGCTTTACAAGACGGGCGATCGAGTGCGCCACCGGCCGGATGGGAACCTCGAGTTCGTGGGCCGCCGGGATCATCAGGTGAAAATCCGGGGATTTCGCATTGAACCGGGCGAGGTTGAGTTGGCCCTGGTCCGGCACCCTGCCGTTGGCGAGGCCCTCGTACTGGCACGTGAAGACGCCTCGGGGGAGAAGCGGTTGGTGGCGTATGTGGTGCCTCGGGAATCGGACCCGGTGCTGACGGCGCCAGATCTTCGTGCGTTTTTGCAGCGGTCGCTGCCGGACTACATGGTGCCGGCTGCTTTCGTGGTCCTGACGACGTTGCCGCTGACGCCTAACGGCAAGGTGGACCGCGAAAGCCTGCCGGCGCCGGAAATGGGCGTCGGAGGCAAATCCGGCGAAACAGATCAGCCCACGAATATTTTGGAACTGGAATTACTCCGGCTCTGGCGGCGGCTCTTCCATCGGGAGGACATTGGACGACACGACAATTTTTTCGACCTCGGGGGTCACTCGCTGTTCGCGGCCCGATTGACGGCCGAAATTGATAAACTTCTTGGATGCAAACTGCCGATCGCCGCGTTGTTCCAGTCGCCCACGGTCGAATCGTTGACTCGTCGGATTACCGGGGAAAACTGGGCGCCCCCCTGGCGATCGCTGGTACCGCTGCAACCGCTGGGTGCCAAACCGCCGTTCTTTCTCGTCCATGGCTGGGGCGGCGATGTGTTTGTTTTTCTGGGATTGGCTCAGCAGCTGGCGCCCGATCAACCGGCATACGGCCTGCAGGCGGTTGGCTTGGACGGCAAATCGCCGCGGCACACCTCCGTCGAGGATATGGCGGCGTATTACGTACAGGAAATCCGCTCGTTCCAACCCGAGGGACCGTATTATTTGGGGGGATACTCGATGGGCGGATTAATCGCCTTCGAGATGGCTAAACAGCTGCATCGCCAAGGCCAACGGGTCGCCCTGCTCGCGCTGTTCGACACGGTTCCGATCTGCGCGATTCCCTGGACAATTTATGGGCGAGTCATTCCTCTCTATCTATGCCGACGTCTTATGTTGCATCTGCGACGGTGGTGGAAAATGCCGAACCGGGACCGGGGGCATTACTTCCGCGGGCGTTGGGCTGCGCTCCAGCATTGGATTTTCCCTAACCGGTCGAGGTCGCCGGTGGTGACGGCGACGGCAGGCTGTCAGGTTGCGCAGGTGCCTGGATTTGCCGATTACTACCTCGCCCTCGCGTCGGCCTACCGACTCCATCGCTATCCTGGTTCGGCTGACGTATTCGTGAGTGACGACACCAAGTCGTACCTCATGTCATCCTGGAAACAACTGGTGGGCGGCGGCGTCTCGTACCACCCCGTGCCCGGGACCCACTTGCAACTTCTCACACCCAACTCCCTGCCGGTGCTGTCGGAGGCTTTAAGAACCGCGCTGCAACACGCGCAGGAAAACGAAGGAGCCACGCGGCAAACACGGCACGACCCGGCGAGCATCGATTCGTCGTCCAGGCCGAGATGAGCGATTTTTCATAAACGTTGAGTTTGTTCCGGGTGAGCGTCCATTTATCTCACACTTTTCTGCTATTCTGCTCGATCTGGAGTTGGCATAGGGCCGTCTGGGCCTGGAGCTTCAACTGGGAGGCACGCTCAAGGCCCTGGCCCAGACCGATCAAGCCCAGCACCACGGCGCACATCCAATCGGAACTCTTCAATGACACCGCCGGTGGTAGCGCCTGCAGGATGTAGGGGGCGGCCACCAAACCAATGAGGGCACCCAGGGCGGCCGATGTGACGGGGGACAACGCCGCCCGAAGATAGAGACGGGCCGCACATTTTTTAATGACCGCTGGATCGTAAGGTATCATAGGGAATCGAAAAGATGCCGGCGCGAGAACCGAATTGATAGCACGGCGTGGTACAACGGGTCGTTCTCGAAATGGAGCAGGGGGATTCGAGGGACGAGGACGGGGCTCAGACAGCCTCAGCTCCCGGGGATCCCCACCTCCCGGCAACCCCATCACCGACCTGTCACCGTTACCGCCAAATTCCCGACGCGGGGATGGGAAGGTCGAGCTGCTTGACGACGCCGTGGTTCCGGTCACATGCTCGGCGATCCATGAGAATCGAACGTATTGTATGTCAGGTCCTTCGTGTGCCGTCGGTGGAGGCAAAAACAGCCAGTTCCCAGGATGTCGTGCTGATTCGGGTGCAAACCGATGAGGGGATCGAGGGTTTCGGAGAAGCGGACGCTTCGCCGGAGGTGGTAAAGGCGATCGTGGACGCGCCGTTCAGTCACAATATTGCGTGTGGACTGCGGAAGATCCTGGTTGGAGAGAACCCGCTCGAGCATGAGCGGCTCTGGCAAAAGATGTACCGCAGGACCCAATATTTCGGTCGCAGTTCAGTGACAATTGCGGCGATGAGCGCGGTGGATATGGCGCTGTGGGATCTGAAGGGCAAGAAGTTCGGAGTTCCGATTCACACGTTACTGGGAGGGAAGCAGCACTCGCGGATCAAGGCGTACGCATCAATCCTCTTTGGCAAGGATGGGGCGACCACGCGGGATATTGCGCGCAAGTGGATCGCCGCGGGCTACCGGGCGATCAAGTTTGGCTGGGAACCGATGGGCCAGGATGAGGCGCTCGATATCGAACTGGTCCGGGGAGCCCGTGAGGGCTGTGGCGATGCGACGTTGTTGATTGATGCGGGGTGTGTTTGGGATGCGAGAACGGCGTTACGACGGGCGCAACAGTTCGAGAAGTTTAACATTGGCTGGCTGGAGGAGCCGTTGCGTCCCGATGATGTGGATGGGTATGCGTGGTTGCGGGACCGGTCACCGGTCCCGATCGCGGCCGGAGAAGCCGAATGCGGGCGGGAATCTTTCCGCCCGTTGATCGACCGGCATGCGCTCGACATTTACCAGGTGGATCTTTCCCGGTGCGGATTTACGGATGCGGACTACATCAAGCTTCGAGTTCAGGAGATTGGCGCGCGTCTTTGCAACCACTGCTACACGAGTCCGGTGACAGTGGCGGCGAGCCTCCATTGGTTGAGCACCTGCCGTGACGCGTTTATATTCGAGGATTGCGTGGATGATTCCCCGATGCGGCACGAGTTGACGATCGAGAAGGTTCAGGCGCGGGATGGTTGGATCTCGGTCCCGGATGGGCCGGGGCTGGGCATCACTCTGAACGAAGACTTTGTGAAGCGCTTTCTCGTTTCGGAGTCGCAATAGATCCGTTGGCCTAAATGATCGTGCTGGCCGGCAGGCTCAGACACTCCTTCATCCCTTCATGAATAACGCCACCTCGCCGAGCCAAACGGGCGATGCCGCGCCTGCTGTCGGCAGTCGCTGGAAGATCTTGCTGCTGCTGATGGCCCTTTGTTTCATCAGCCATTTGAACCGTATCAGCATGGCCATGGCCGGGGATTCTCGGATTATGAAGCAGTACGGCCTGTCGCCGGAACAGATGGGCTGGATATATTCGTCGTTCCTTCTTGTCTACACGATCTGCATGGTGCCCGGCGGCCTTTTCATCGACCGATTTGGAGCCAGGACGGCCTTGATTGTGGTCGGGGTTGGTTCGGCATTCTTTGGATTCCTAACCGGGGTGGTTGGATGGCTCGTACCCTCGGGATTCGTTCTGGTGGCCTTGATGTTGGTTCGAGGCACCATGGGATTCTTCACGACGCCGCTCCATCCCGGTTGCGCCCGGGCCGTTGGCCTCTGGATGCCGGTATCCGCACAGTCGCTGACCAATGGATGGGTGACGGGTGCGGCACTGTTGGGGATTGCGTCCACGTACTGGATTTTTGGGAGATTGATTGACGCGTTCGACTGGCCTGGGGCATTTGCGACGACGGCTGCCGTGACGATGTTAATCGCGCTGGCTTGGGGGGTCGTGTCACGGCAGGCACAGGTTAATCCGAGGGCGGCGGCGCTCGAGAGTTCGCGGGCGGCTCGGGCGGCTCGGGTGGATTGGTCGGTGCTGCTCCGGAATCGCCGCCTGTTATTGCTGACGTTGAGTTACGCGGCGGTGAGCTATTTCCAATACCTGTTCTTTTATTGGATGCACTATTATTTCAGCGATGTTCTTAAACTCGGAAAGGCCACCAGTGAGTTTTACGCAGCGATTCCGCCGCTGGCGATGGCGATCGGAATGCCCGCCGGGGGATGGTTGTCTGATTTGCTGGACCGCCGGACCAAGACGGGCCTCGGGAGAGGGTGGGTCCCTTTAGTGGGGATGATTGCTGGAGGGTTGCTGGTGTTGGGTGGGGTGATGACGCGTGACCCCGTTTGGAGTGTCACCTGGTTTAGCCTTGCTCTCGGAGTGGTGGGGACGTGCGAGGGAACATTCTGGTCAACGGCGATCGATTTGGGCAGAGGGCAGGGGGGGACGGCGGCCGCCATCGTGAACACGGGCGGCAATGCGGGAGGATTTCTGGCACCGATTCTGACACCGTGGATTAGTCGTACAATTCACTGGGAGGCTGGCATCGGGCTCGGCGGGGTGATCTGCCTGTTGGGCGCGTTGTGCTGGCTCGGCATTGGCTCGACGAACCAGGATGAGACCTCCGGCGAGGAGCGAAGTCCCTGAACGAAATGGAACGTTCCGGCACGGGCGGTCGCTTCAGCCAAGGAGGCCGGGTACTACTTTTCCGTGGATATCGGTCAACCGGAAATCTCGTCCCGCGTGGCGATAGGTGAACGTCTCGTGATTGAATCCGAGGAGGTGTAGCAGGGTGGCATGGAGATCGTGGACGTGGACAACTTTTTCCGCGGCAGCAAATCCAAATTCATCGGTCGCGCCGTAGACGGATCCCCCGCGGACCCCCCCGCCGGCCAGCCACATGGAAAACCCGTGATTGTTATGATCGCGCCCGTTTTGTTTTCCGGCGTTCGCGCCCGGTGTGGGTAGTTCGACGGTGGGAGTGCGACCGAATTCGCCTCCCCAGATCACGAGAGTGTCTTCTAACATGCCGCGCTGTTTGAGGTCCTTGAGCAGAGCGCCAATCGCCTGGTCGCATTCGAGTGCCAGTCGGCGATGCCCTACTTCGATGTCGTCGTGATTGTCCCACGGTTGGCCGGCTCCATGCCACACTTGCACAAATCGAACCCCGCGCTCGACGAGTCGACGGGCGATCAAGATCTGCCGGGCCTGCGTCGAGGTGCCGTACATCTGCCGAATGTGTTCGGGTTCGCGAGTAACATCGAAGGCGTCCGCGGCATCCAGTTGCATCCGAAACGCGAGCTCGAAGCTTTGGATGCGGGCTTCCAACTGCGGGTCTTCCGTCCGGGCCTTGCGATGCCGCTCGTTGAGGGCTTGCAACAGGTCCAGCTGCTGGCGTTGTTCGGGGAGCGACTGGTAGTTGTTGCGGACGTTCTCGATCAGTTTCTCGATCTGAGTATGCTGGGTGTCGATGTAAGTTCCCTGATACACGCCCGGGAGAAAGCCGCTCTGCCAGTTCTGGGATTCCTGGATGGGGTAGCCCCCGGGGCACATCACCATGAATCCGGGCAGGTTTTGATTCTCGCTGCCCAGTCCGTAGGTCACCCAGGAGCCGAAGCTCGGCCGCACCTGACGCGCTTCGCCGCAGTTCATCAGCAAGAGCGACGGTTCGTGGTTCGGAACGTCCGCCTTCATCGACCGGATCACGCAGATGTCGTCGATGCTCTGGGCGGTGTGATGGAACAACTCGCTGACCTCGATCCCGCTCTGGCCATATTTCTGAAATTTGAACGGCGATTTCCACGCCGAACCCGTCTTCCGTTCGGTCGCAAAATGGATCGGGATGGCCTTGCCATGCTCCCGATCGAGGGCGGGTTTTGGATCAAATGTATCCACGTGAGACGGGCCTCCGTTCATGAACAGATGAATGACCCGCTTCACCCGGCCGAAGTATTGGGGCTGACGCGGAGTCAGCGGATTGATAAAGCCCGCGTCGGCCCGGGCCTGGGGGGCAATCATCCCCAGGGATCCCATCATGCCGGTGAGTCCGATCGCTCCCATTCCCATGCCGGTGCGGCACAAAAACTCCCGGCGGCTGAGCGCCAGCGATTCCATCGAAGAGGGCCCGGAGTGCGACATACTGTCCACTTAGCCCGACGAGGCGTTCATCTCAAGTCGCGATTACAAGATTTTCTCAGCGACGATTCTACTCTATCGTGAGCTCCGTGCGTCTTTTAGACCGGTACCTGATCGGGGAGTTGATGATGCCGCTGGGAGTTTGTCTCGGCGGCTTCCTCATCTTTTGGGTCGGGTTTGATCTCCTCGGAAATCTGAGTGAATTCGGGTCCCTCCACCTGACGATCGGAGATGTCGCGGAACTATACCTGTGCCAGCTGCCGGAGTTGCTGATCACCGTGCTACCCGTCGCGTTGTTACTGGCATTACTCTATGCCCTGACGACTCACTCGCGTCATCAGGAAATAACGGCCATGCGGTCCGCCGGGATTTCGCTCGGCCGCATCTGTGTGCCGTATTTCGTCGTGGGATTGCTCGCCTCCGTTTTCCTGCTGCTGCTCAACGAAGTCTGGTTTCCGGACGCGTTGGACCGCGTGGAGCGCATCAAGCAACGGCATTCGGCGGACCGTGCGAGGCGAGCCTGGAGAGAACGGCTCGTGTTTCAAAACCGAAGCGCCGGCCGCAACTGGCATCTGGGTGCCTTCAATTTGGCCTCGGGTGAAATGCGCTCACCGAGTTTCCGCGAGTGGCTCCCCGCCGCGGCGCATCGCTCGGTGGAGGCGGAGGTCGCTCGGTGGACCGATGGTTCCTGGCGTGGAGAAACGGTCCGGGAATCCGTTTTCCGCGATCAGCAGGATTCGAATCCGGGGATCCGCGAGACAGGCTTTCTGCGACTGGCGGAATTTACGGTATCGACTACCGATGTCTTGTCCGCTCGTTCAGAAGGTGCCATCGCCCTGACCAATGGACTCCTCCATACCAATCTCAGCGGAGGCCCGTCCGGTGCCGTGGCAAGCTGGCAGGCCGTGTCGTTCTCGACGGCGTCCAATGAGCTTCGCGGACTGACCTTCTTGCTGCCAGCCACCAATCGTCTCGAACGGTATGTGCAGGCGGACGGCGCTGTGTGGATCCAGGGCGGCTGGGAATTTCGCGGTGTTCGCGAATACCTTTATCGGTTCACCGGGGATGACAACCCGGTGACGCGGACCCACCCGGTGGCGGTCTTTCCGGGCCTCGACGAATCGCCCGACCTGATCCGAAGTGAAATCAAGGTCGGTGCCCGAAATGCTCTCAAGGTGATGAGAAAACCACGGCTGTCGGTCCGGGAGGTGATCCATTATCTCCGGTTGCACCCCGACCTGCCCACTTCGGAACAGAACTACATCGAAACCCAATTCCACGCCCGACTGGCGACGCCTTGGACCTGTCTCGTGGTCGTGTTCATCGCCATCCCGTTTGGGGTTCCGGTCGGCCGACGCAACATTTTCTATGGCGTGGCGGGAAGTATCGGGATCGCATTTTTCTATTTTGTTCTGCAGCGCGTGGGGTACGCCCTCGGCCAAAGTGGGGTTGTTCCGAGTTGGGCCGGCGCTTGGTTACCCAACGCTGCCTTTTCCCTACTTGGTCTGTTCCTCAGCGTGCGCGAGCGCTAGGTATTTGTTCCCGCTTCACCACTCCCTCAACCCGGGGGCTTGTTTCGGCCGCTGTTTTTTTCGGATTTGGAGAACTTCACGAACGTTATGACGGAGACCCAGTTGATGCAAAACCGGATTGCGCGGCTTGAATCGTTGCTCGTCATAGGGCGTTCGCTGGCATCCTCGGCCGATTTACGAACGGCCTTAACGGCCGCGATCATTGAAGCCGCCCGATTGCTCGGTGCCGACAGTGGTTCGGTGTGCCTGATCAATCCGACGACTGGATTTCTGGAGATCGAGGCCACCGTTGGCCTGCCGATGGGAGCGGATCAAACCCGATTGCGATTGGGCGAAGGGATGACTGGTTGGGTGGCGCGATCCGGGCGCTCGGTGCGGACAGGAGATGTGGCTGCAGAGCCCCGCTACGTTGCGCTGCGCCACGGGGTACGGTCTGAGGTGGCGGTGCCGTTGATTACCGGCGAAGAGATTGTCGGCGTATTGAATCTCGACGCGGACCGTGTGAACGCGTTCGACGATGCCGACGAGGAATTTCTTCGGGACGTGGCGGCCTGGATGACACCGGTGATCCGGCGTGCGTGGGTTTATGAATCCGCCCGGCACCGCGCGCGGTTACTCGAGTCCCTGGTGCGAATCGGGCAGCTGATCAATTCGACGCTCAGTCGCGACGAGGCATTGGCGACGGTGACCCGGGAGGCCCGATCGCTCATCGGTGCCAAGATGTGTTCGCTTCTGTTGTTGGATGAAGGCCGTGACTGGCTTGAGTTGCAGGCGCACCACGGGGCGGGAGAAGCGTACGTCGGCAAGCCAAGAATGGCGGTGGAAGAAAGCCTGCTGGGCATTGTGGTCCGCCGCCGCAAGCCGATGCAGGTGGAAAATGTCCAAGAGTCGGGTCGGTACGAGAATGTACGGATCGCGCGGGAGGAAGGACTGGTCTCGCTCCTGTCGGTGCCGTTGGTGTACCGAGATCGAGCGATTGGCACCCTTAACGTCTACACGGGGTCCCCGCATGTTTTTTCTGATGAGGAAGTGCGGGCGCTGCTGGCCTATGCCGAACTGTCAGCACTCGCACTTGAGAAGGCACGTTTGTACGAGCGAATCGTCGTCGTGGAGGAGGAGTTGCGCCAGAGCGAACGCTTGAGTGCCCTCGGGCTGCTCGCGGCCGAGATTGCCCACGAAATCCGCAACCCGCTGACAGTAATGAAGATGTTGCATCACGCGCTCCGTCCCGAAACTGCCCGGATGGACGACTGGGGGAATGACTTTCGGATCATGGGTGAAAAAATGGATCAGCTGAACCACATCGTGGATCGCGTGTTGGATTTCGCCCGAAGCACCGAACCGAAGTTGGCGGCGACCGATGTTAATCAGCTTCTCGATGACCTCCATATTCTGACGCGCCACAAGCTCAAGGCGCAGGGAGTTTCGCTGGTCCGCCGGTTCGACACTCGTGTGCCCCGGGTGTTGGCCGATGCCACGCAACTCGAACAGGCGTTCTTAAATCTGACGTTGAACGCCGTGGAGGCGATGCCTGGCGGTGGCACGCTGCGGATTTCTTCGCGGGCTCTTCCGATTGGCACCCAAGGCGGTGCCCCTACCCATGTCGCGGTGCGCTTCTGCGATACCGGAGTGGGCATGAGCGCGGAGCAGCTGGCACGGGCCTTTAAGACGATCCTCAATACAACGAAAGCCAGGGGAACCGGACTCGGACTGGCGATTGTCGGACGCGTCATTGATCTGCACCGGGGCGTTATCCGGGTGCATTCCCATCCGGGCCGAGGCACGGTATTCACTCTCGTGCTGCCGGTGGGCCCGTGATGCCGGGAGGAACCCGCACTGCCGATCGTCACCGATCTCGCCGCACCAATCGGCCGTCCGGTCGAACGGAAAACTGAAGACCCCGCCAAGTGACCGTGTTGCCCAAAAATGCCGCTGCCCACAAAGGAACCATGACGAGATCCTTGACCGGCGCCAGCCAGCACCACTTCCAAACCGAGGCGGGATCTCCGAGCCGTCGACGCAGGCACGTCGCCGTGAACATGCGGAGATGGACGATCGCGACGACTAGCCCGATGACCTCCGGGGACTGAGCGGCGAATGCCCAAGCGATGGCAAATACGGTGACATTGGCGATGAGGCTTGCGGCGAACGGCAACGGTTGACACACCCGGATCGTGCGGGCCCAGCGCAGTTGATGCGCCCACGCCACGGCCCAACTGCATGCCGCATCGCGGCATTCAACGACCGAGCCGCATAGGTCGATCCGGCCTCCGGCATTTGCCACGCGGTGACCCAATTGATAGTCGTCGGCCAAATAGTCGGCGACCGATTCGAAGCCGCCAATCCGATCGAGCCAGGCCCGGGAGATACCCATGGATGCGCCCAGGGCGAAGTTCTGCGATCTCAGGCTGCGGGACTGCAGAACCTGGCTCCAGAAATCGGCGTTAGTCGCCACCGCTTCCCATTGCATTCCGGGATTCGCGGGGTTGGCGAGACGGTAGAAACTGTTTGCCATTCCAACGTGCGGGTCGGCGAGGCGTGTTGCGACTTCCATCAGGTGCCCGGCCGGAATCCAGACATCGGAGTCGCTGATCACGAGAAATGGATGACGGGCGAGTCGGGCCAGTTGGATGAGTGTCGAGACCTTCCGATTCACTCCGAGTTCTTCGGAACAAACCACCCATCGGGCATCGACATTTGGAAACTCGGCGATAACACGGTCCACGACGGGGACGGCGGAATCCTCTTGGGAATGCACTCCGAAGAGGAGTTGAACGTGCCAGCGCCCCGGCGCGGGTACCCCCTCGGTCGCCCCGGTGTGGGCTTCCCGCATCCAGCTCCGAAGGCATTCGGCGGTGTGAGCATCGGCACCCTTGAGCGGTTTGAGAACCGTGACATTCTGTGAAGCAACCGGTCTCAATCTTGGTTGATGCCACTGGAACCGAAGAGCCACGACCACTTGCCAAAGGTGAATTCCGAGGCTGGTGAGGGCAAATGTTGCGGTGACAACGGCCAAAGACACGCCGTCTTCTTGCCGGTCGGGCGGGGTCACTGCAAGCTTCGGGGTGTGGTGGGTTGGATTTAGTTTGGGACCGCCATCAAAACTTGGAGCAGAAGGTCCGTTGACAAGTGTTCCCAGTGCTTCGTACCTTCTGTCCGCAACAAAGCATTTTACCGACATGTTACGCCTGCTTCTCGTTCTAGCGTTTCTCGCTGCCCTTGCCGCCTTGGGTATCGGGCAGTTCATGGTTAAACCTAAAGTGGATGAATTGAATGCCACTGTCACAACCGTGACCGGAGAGCGCGATAAGGCGCAAGGTGACAAACAGACCGCTGATAAGAAGGCCAAGGAGGCGACCGCCCTGGCTGAGAAGGCGGTGAAGGAAGCCGTCGCGATGAAGGCTGAGTTGGAGGGCGCCACCGCCGATGCTGCCACGCAGAAGGCACGGGCGGACAAGGCGTCCGCCGAGCGCGATGTGGTCACCAAGGCCAAGAACGAATCGCAAGAGAAGCTGGCCCGATGGGAAGCTCTAGGTTTGCCGCCCGAAGGAATCATCAAAATCAAGGAGGCTGCGCGAAAATCTGAAGAAGAGCGGGGCATTGTCGTGGCGGAGAACAAGGTGTTGCTGTTTGACGTGAACCTTCTGCGCAACAAGTTGAAGAAGTATGAGGGAGATACCACCGATGTGGTGTTGCCCAAAGGGTTACGTGGTGCGGTGACGGCAGTGAGTCCCGCCAGTGATTTCGTTTTCCTTGATATTGGATCCAACCAGGGAGTTCTTGAACGGGGCAAGATGATGGTGCACCGCGGGGGCAAGTTGGTAACCAAGGTGATGATTGTGAGTGTTGATACCAACCGATCGGTGGCCAATATCATGAAGGATTGGAGCCAGGGTGACTTAACCGTTCAGGTGGGTGACCGCGTGATGTACTGAGTCACTCGTCGTCCTGCAGGTTCGAAGGGATCGTATGAATATATTTCGCTCCGGCTGGTTCGGAATTCTTCTTGCGGCAACCTCGCTCTGGTTCGTGGCGGGTTGTGCTACGGACGATGAGGTGACGAATACTCGCCCCTGGAATACACCGAAGGGCTGGGAGAGCGGTTTGCCCTCGGCTTTGACCGAAGGCCGTTAAGAAGGGCCTGGAACTGCCATAATAAGGGCGTCAATCAAGGACCTGAGCCACCTTCGCTAAACGCCTGAATGAGTACCGAGGTTCGATCTCCCGAGTCCTTTTCTGAACTGACATCACAGCAGAAGAAATCAGGCCTTGCCGCTTGGCTTGGGTGGATGTTCGACGGACTGGACATGCACCTGTATACTCTGGTGGCGCTTCCGTTCGTGGCCTCCTTGCTGGCTGTTTCCGTTTCCGAACCCGACGGAGCCCGGCTTGCCAGTCGGTACGCATCAATCATTCAGGCTGGATTCTTAGTGGGATGGGCCTTGGGAGGTGCGTTTTTTGGGCGCCTTGGGGATATCTTGGGTCGAAGTCGGGCACTCAGTCTGACAATTTTGACGTACGCCTGTTTCACTGGGTTGTCCTATTTCGCCCATGAATGGTGGCATTTGTTCATCTTCCGCTTTCTGGCCGCCCTCGGCATTGGCGGCGAGTGGGCCGTCGGTGCCTCGTTGCTCTCCGAAACCTGGCCAAAAAAGTGGCGGCCATGGATTGCGGCTGTTCTGCAGACCGGCGTGAATTTGGGTGTGTTGTTGGCCTGCTTAGCCGGGGAGTTGTTGAAGAGCCAGCCGCCGCGCATGGTGTTTC
>CAMDJH010000131.1 GCA_945900455.1 Akkermansia muciniphila | reverse complement strand
GCTTGCCTTGAGAATTGAATTTGTCGCCACCGACTATTGAGGAATGAGAACCACGGATAAACGCCGATAGACGCAGATTTCATGCCCTTTCTATCCGCGTCAATCCGTGTTCATCCGCGGTTCTCCTCTCCTTTATCCGCGGATTTGGGCAACTCCTTGCCCATTGACGGGTGACGAACGGACAGGCTATGCAAGAAGCACTCTCAATGAGAACTGCGATGGCTCGGGCCCGCGCCCGATCGTCCGTAAGTTTCCTTCGGTTGCGCGAGGCATCCCCTTCCGCCGGCGGGGCGCCAACAACGAGAGATCGGAATAGTCCACATGATGAATCCACCTCAACAAACTCGCCGGGAATTTCTCCGCGACGCTGGCACGATCACCGCGGCCGTCTCCCTCGTCGGCTGCCTCCATCATCAATCCGCTCCCGCGGTGGTTCGGAAAGGAGCGGGGGAAAAACTCAACCTCGGCATCATTGGGGCCGGGGGGCGTGGGGCGGAAAACCTGCGGGAGATCCCGAACGAAAACATCGTGGCGTTGTGCGATGTGGATGACAAATCCGCGGCGAAGACATTCGCGAAATACCCCGGCGCAAAACGGTACCGGGACTTCCGGAAAATGCTGGAAATGGAGAAGACCCTGGATGCGGTCGTGGTGAGCACTCCCGATCATACGCATGCCATCGCGGCCATCACCGCGCTGGAACACGGCCGGCATGTTTATTGCGAGAAGCCGCTCGGCCATTCGATCTATGAAGTGCGCCGCATGCGCGAGGTGGCCGAACGAACCGGTTTGGTCACGCAGATGGGCCAACAGGGCCACGCGATGGAGGGCTCCCGCCAAGCGGTCGAGGTCATTCGCTCGGGAATCCTTGGTATCGTGCGCGAGTTACACGTCTGGACCGATCGGCCGGCCGGTTGGTGGCCTCAGGGTGAAGAACGGCCAACCGACACACCGCCGGTGCCGGATCATCTCGACTGGGATCTTTGGCTGGGGCCCGCGGCGTCGCGACCGTACCATCCGGTCTATCTGCCGTTTAAATGGCGGGGACGATGGGACTTTGGGACCGGCGCCATCGGAGACATGGCGGTGCACAATCTCGACACCGCCTTCTGGGGGCTGGACCTCGGTGTTCCTTCGACCGCCGAATTGGTGGCATCGGACAGGCAGACTTCCGATTGTCCGCCGTTGTGGAGCATCCTGCGTCTGGAATTTCCGGCGCGGAAGAATCGAGGCCCGGTGTGGCTGAAATTTTATGACGGCGCGAAACATCCTCCCGCGGAGCTGTTCCATGGTGAGGAAATTCCCAGTAACGGTTCCCTGGTGGTGGGAAGCAAGGGAACGCTCTTCACCCGCACGTGGCATGGCGGTGGCGAAACCGCCGGTGACATGTTCATGCTGTTGCCGCGGCGGGAATTTGTCGGCTACGTTCCGCCCACACCGAGCCTGCCGCGGACGAAGGAACATCATTATGAGTTCCTCCAGGCCTGCAAAGGCGGACCCCGCACCGAATCCTCGTTCAGCTATGCGGCCGTCTTGACCGAAGCGTTGCTGGTCGGACAACTGGCGTTGCGCACGGGGCGGAAGATCGAATGGGACAAGGCCCGGATGCGCGCGCAGGGCGTGCCCGAAGCGGATCCGTTTATCCGACCGACCTTCCGCACCGGCTGGACGATCTAGCAGCGCTGGCTTAAAGGGTGGCGAGAATTTCGTTTGTTCATGAAACGATTCATTCTTTCCCTCGCCGCAACTCTGGCCCTGGCATCCCCGACCTTCGCCACATGGTCTGTCGTCGCGGTGGATCGGGACACGGGGCAAATCGTCGTCGCGTCCGCGACCTGTTTGCCGCAAGCCGTTTTTCCCCAACTCGGTGCAACGGGACTTAAAGACGTCCAAGCCATCATCATTCCCGGCGTCGGCGCCGCGGCGGCTCAGGCGCGCATTGATGTGAGCCGGCGCGCCCAAAATCTCGTTGCTCAAGAAATTAAGAAAGGCACACCGCCCGATGAAATCATCCGGAAACTTAAGGAGACGGACGCCTCCATGCACGACCAACGTCAATACGGCATCGTCGACTTGCAGGGACGCACCGCGGGCTTTTCCGGTTTGCAGAACGGCCACGTCTCGCTCGACCAACAAGGGCGCGTTGCAGGCACCCAGATCTATTTTTCGATTCAAGGCAACATCCTCGCGACAAAGGAAGTCATCGAAAGCGCCGTTCGATCGTTCACCGACACGAAAGGCACGCTCGCTGACCGCGTGATGGCAGCAATGGATGCCGCCGACGCCAACGGAGGTGACAGCCGGTGCAATTGTGATGTGCTTCCAAAAGCGGTCGCCCCCTGCGAGACTCGCACGGCCTTGGTCGCTTACATCATCGTCTGCAATCCGACCGACATCGCCAGCAAAGGTCTTAAGGATGGCACCTATGCTCTCGAACTCAGCGTCACCGACCAAAACACCCTCTCCACCGAGAATGGCAATCCCGTGAAAACCCTGCGGCTGCGCTACGACACATGGCGCGAATTTCAACGCGCTAAGGCGAGCCAACCGACGCATTAAAACTGTTTCATTAGCCGATAGAAACCGGAGGCATTCGCGGGGTTAATCTCAACACGGTTGGTTGAGCTGGTGATTCCCGTCCAGTTGGGTGTTCCGAGCGATGAAGATCTTTGTATGCTATATCCCGTAAAATTCGTTGAGTAGGCCACTTCCCATCCCGATTTTTTAGGCTGAATGACCAGGAAAGGTGCTATCCGGGTCGCCACCAGACGCAAGGCCTGTTTGCCGTCCGAGCGGTTCACCACACTCCAGTTGAAGTGAAGTCCATCACCCCAAATCGGACCGCGCACAATGAGGCTGTGGCGAACGATATTACCCGCGACAACGACATCAAATGTATCTCCCACCACAGGTTGGAAAATACCCGTTACTCGCGTTGGATCGCTCGGGTTAAAGAATCCGAACCCGATCACACCCCCAAGCTCGGCTCGGCCACTGACTACCAGCTGATCGTACTCCTGGGACCCCGTGCTGATGGTATTCTTTCCAGCAATCGCAATGGCGATACCGGTGCCGGATTCCTGGCGAAAATCCCCGTTGATGGTCATGAGGCCGGTGAAAGCAGAGCTGGCGGCTGCCTGGGTTCCTTGAAGAACCGCTTTCGCGCTGGCCGTGGAGTTAGGAAGCTGCAAAGCGGCACTTCCAGTACCGCTAAAACCACTGCCAATGGGGACATGAAGCGTGCCACCATCCTGAGATATAAGCGTGCCGCCATCCTGGGAAATAAGAGGTGCGTCCAAGGTCGATTGAAGAGCGCCTGAGTTTCGGATTGCCTGCAACGTTCCACCATCCTGAGCAATCAGACTGTTGCCATCATTACTGACGACGGGAACGACCTGATTCAAGAGGAGACTCACGGAACCATTGATGGTCCCCTTGACAATGAGCGACGCGTTGTCACCGATGTTAACCGCGGGAATGGTCAGAATTTCCCCTGCCTTTACAGTCAGGCGGACGGCAGCATTCTGCACCGCTTCGAAGGCGAGCGTATCCTTAATGATGTTGTCTCTATCAGAGGATTCCATGATGTACTCGACCGCTTCTTCGCCCCAATACTTGGCTAGAATGAAATGCGGATCCTGGAACGTTGGAAGGCTCGCTATAGAATATCTGGCCGGACCCGTAATGGTGAAGTGCTCAACTGGCAATGATGTTCCAATGGTCAGCGGCCCAAGAACGGCTGAAACTCTATCGGCGTACGTAGGGGCCGACGCAACGATCCGGAAGTACACTTTTCCCAACGGCACCTCGGAGGTGACGTAAGTCCAATGGGAGCCCAGGTGACTCATTTTCCCGCCGCCCGGCAGATCACTCCAGGAGCTTTCCACCTCCCAGGTTGTGCTGGATTGCACTCGCAAGCGGAGATCGGAAACCAACGAAGTCTCATCGATCGTGAACGTCCAACCGGTTCCGGTGCGCAACGGACTGGTCGTCGAGTAACTGAAGTCTCCGAAGGGTGCGATGCCTTCGAGAACCGTAGCCGGCTCGGTGACAACCGAGGTCCGATCCAGGAAATCCGTGGCGGAAGCAATTGCGCGAAAATAGCGCTTCCCCGTGGGAACATCCGTCGTATCCAGTGTCCACTTCGAGTCGATCCGTGCCATGAAACTTCCTCCCGGCAAGTCAGTCCAGGTTCCTTCATCCTGCGGTGCCAACGTCGATTGCACTCGTACCGCCACATCCGGAGCGTCCGAGGTCAGCAACGCCAGAAAGTGCCAACCACTGCTCGATCGAACGGGTCCCGTGATCGAATACCCGAATTGACCGAAGGCAGGCAATTGAGAGATGGGCTGAAATGCACCCGAGGTCAGGACCCCAAGTTGACCAACGGAGACAAATCGCCCCCGACCGAACGTCACTGCGGTCGGATCCGTGCGGAACGGTACCGCCGCCGAACTCCAATCGACTCCATTGGAGGAGGTAATGACCACATCAGTCCCTTTGGAGCCCACCGCAACAAGCGTGTTATTGCCAAAAGCGACGGAAACAAGACTGTCAAACAGCCCCTCAGCCTGGGGCGTCCAGGCCACTCCATCGGTGGAAGTGACGATGATCCCGTGTTTGCCATCCGAAAAGGGATTAAATCCGACTGCCGTGAACGTATGGTTGCCGTATGCGACGCTCGAAAGCGGATGTGAGGAGCTCGTGAATCGTAGCGTCCAATCAATTCCGTTCGGCGACGTAACGATCCCATGATTACCAACCATGACGAACAAATTATTCGCATACGTAATCGCTTTGAAATCCTGCACATCCAGGCTCCGGTCGACCCAATTCACCCCGTCCGTCGACGTGTGAATGCGGGTTACTTTCGCATCGGCTGGATCACTCCCTGCCGCGACGAAACGTCCATTTCCGAATACCACCCCGTATAGCCAGGTGTCCTTGAGTGTACTTTGCTTGGTCCAGTGAACACCGTCGGTGGAGTTCAAAATGATACCGTTACCGACCACCACATACATCGCCTTGCCATAAGCCACTCCGTTGAGAGGAAGCGTTGTACCGGATTCACGATCGGTCCACAAAACCCCATCGACCGAAGTTTGTAGGACCGAATTTCCCCGGGTAGGCTCGCCCACCGCGACAAAAAGCCGGCCGTAAGCGACAGCGGTCACCGAGCCAGGGCTGGAAGCCCGCGGCGTCCAATCCTGACCCTCCGTCGAAGTGAAAATAATCCCGCGCAGGCCGGCTGCAACAAAGGTGTTGTTTCCGAATGCCACGCTCGTAAAGAAGAGCTCCCCGAACGCTTCATACGGCGTCTGTCGATGAGTCCAGGTGATCCCATCCGGCGATGTTTTGATCTCGCTCGCATCCCCCACCGCGACGAACGTGTGGTTGCCGAAATTGATTCCCCGCAGCGCGTTCGGCGCGTTGATGCCGGTCTCGGTCGTCCAGTCCGAACCGTTGTCCGAGCGAACGATCCGACCGCTGCTCGCATACCCTGATGCGACCAGAATGCCATCCCCAGACGCCACACCATTGAGGGTAGCGCTCGTCACGGAGGCTACGGAGCTCCAGGTTTGCGCATCGGCGGAAGTATAGACGGTGCCCCTTTTGCCGACGGCAATAAAGAGGTCTACGGGGGTTCCCGAAATATCCACCTTGCCGAAAGTCACAGCGATCAACGACTGCGTGGTGTCGACACCATTCACTTGTTCCACCCAGTCTTCGCCGTTGAGCGACGATCGGATCTGGCCAACCGGACCGTCACCGACCGCTACGAATCGACCCTTCCCAAAAGTGATCCCGCTCAAATTCATTGAGGTGTGCGATTCCTGGGCGAGCCACGCCACTCCGTCGGATGAAGTCTTGATGCGTCCGTTCTCGCCGACGGCAACGAACCTGCCCCCGCCGAAAGCGATCCCCTTGAGCGAATTTGTGGTGCCCGAGTTTTGCGTCTGCCATGCGATGCCGTCGGGCGAAGTGGAGATTGCGCCACCGGCTCCCGCGGCGACGAACAGGTTGTTTCCGAAGCCGACGGCGTTAAAATCAGGGGGCTGCTTAACCCAGGATGACTGAGCCTGAGATCCGAACGAGAGCCAGGATCCGAATCCGGCCAGAATCAGAGTTTGCAGAGCAATGGGGACGGAAACAGAAAACGGGAAGAGTTTGTACATGAAGGCGTGTTGTGAAGTGCTCGATTGTTGTTGCAAATCGATGGAACGTGCCGGAAGACGGTTTGGCGTCGGTCGATGCAGCAATGTTAGTTCGGTTTTTAATGCTCCGCGATGAGCGGAGATTGGCCTGTCGAGAGCACTCCTCCTCCCTCGACTCTATGCCTGAGCATCGGGATGTAAAGGCTCCTTCCAGGACCCTGATCCGCGGATAGGAATCTGAAAATGAGAGAAAAAGCTCTCCACTGTGCTTTTTTCGCTTGCATATGTTATATATGCTGTATCGAACACGAATGCGCCGCGCGCATACCACTCCAGTCCAAGACTGCGTTCGGGGCATTTCCCAACACGGGCACGCAGCGCTATTTCCGCGTAGACGGTGCTTGCCTTGAGAATTGAATTTGTCGCCACCGACTATTGAGGAATGAGAACCACGGATAAACGCCGATAGACGCAGATTCCATGCCCTTTCTATCCGCGTCAATCCGTGTTCATCCGCGGTTCTCCTCTCCTTTATCCGCGGATTTGGGCAGGAGCACCGGCGTTTGGCAGGGCTGCATCAAGCTCCGCGATTCCTTCCTCTCCTCCGTCGGATGGAGGAAAGAATCCACCGAATCTTGGACTGAAATGTCCTGGAGCCTATTTGCGGGTTCGTTCTGAAGGTTTCTCTCCGGCCGTTTTACCGCTGATTCGGATCCCGGGGATGCTGGTCCTTGCCGTCCGGTACGCCATCGCCGTCCGTGTCCGGGTTTGTCGGATCGGTTCCGGAGACGTATTCGTCCCGGTTGGTCAATCCATCCCCGTCCGGGTCTTCATCAAGATCGGGGACTCCATTGCCGTCGAGGTCATCGGCAGAGTCCTTGGTGCCAGCCTTGGCCTCTTCCTCTCCGGTCTTACCGTCGCCATCCAAATCCGACTTGTCGAAATCGATATTGTTGCCACGGTTTGCATCCGCTTTAAAGTTGTCCACGGCCAAGACGATGGACAGGTACGGTGCCAGCGCCGCCTGGTCGCATCCAATCGAGTAGGTAATTCGAAACGTGCCTTTGTAGACGTTCAGCGGGACCGATTCGACGTCGGAAAAAGACCACGGGATCGTGAGAACGGTCGGGTTTTTTAGACACGATCCGTTGAGCGGAAAGATTGGCTCAAGCACCCACTTGGGATCTTCCAACCGTTCTACTCTCACCTTGAGGAATGCTCCGCAAGAGCGGCTCTCCGCGAGGAGGTCACAGAAAACTTGAGCCCGTAATTCCAGCCGGATCTCGATTCGGTTGGTCGGATATTCCGGGTAATAAGATACCTCGCGGACGACGGGTTGCTTAGCCGAGAAAATGACCGCCTTGCTGCACTTGCACCGGATCTCTTCGGTGGTAAAGAAGGCACTCGGTGAGTCGGGTTGAACTAAGACTGGCGGGCCACCGGGTGTGAGCTTTGCGAGCGGCCGCCATGTGGCGTCAGTTAATTTCGTTTTCTGGACGATGGCGACAGGGCGTGGCATCTGAGCCGAAGGCGCAATCTCGAATTGCCCGTTGCGCAGTCCGACCCGAGCCATCGGCAGCGTTTCGCATAAGTCACCGATGCCATTGTGGTTCGCATCTTCCTGGCAGAAATTGAATTCGTCTGGGCACAGATCCGCGACATCACCCACTCCGTCATCATCGCGATCTTCTTGCCATGTGTTCGGCATCGCGGGTGCATTGTCGAGCATGTCCGGTACGCGATCTCCGTCCGAATCAATTCCACTGGGGTCGAAGTGGCTCGGTGCCAACACGAGGGTAATTCCAGCCCCTCTGAAAACGAGGGCTCGTTGAATGCGCTGGCCAGCACCCTCTCCACAGTCACCCGAACACGAGATCAGTCGCGGTCCGAGGAAAAGGAGACTGGATTCAAACAGCGCCTGGAGTCGGGCACCTGGCGGGGCGGATGCGGGCGGGTTGAGCGCTTCCGCAATCCAGTGACCCTGGTGGCACAGGACCTCAAAACGTCCGTCGGGCTGACCGGCGAGATCCCACTGGCGTTCCGCGCCGTCGCCGGTGCGGGTAAAAATCAATCGCGGTACGAACGCCAAACTCAGGGACATCCGGCCGGTGGGTCGACAGAGCTGAGGAAACGTAGCAAGATCACCCAATGGAGGAGGAGTCGCCTCCGAGAGCACAACGCGCACATTCCAAGTTTCGATCTGACCCTCCGGGTTAGGCACCCGGACCTGTTCCAATCCCTCAACCAGCAGTTCTCGAAGTCGAACCGGGAATGTTGCCGCGCGCTCGTACGATGGTTGATTGGTCCATGAGATCTGAAGGTGTCCCCCGGGTTTGCGGTTTCCGGGGCCAAAATCCGACAAGGCGATTAAATTCGTGAAAGGCTCACACCCGGGGTAAAAAAAGTTTGCCGGAAACGGAGTGGACGTGAAGTCCAGCCGGGCAGCGAGGATGCTCAGGGTCTCGCTCTGAACCGTGGGGCCGTTCCCGATAGCGTGCGGTACGAGAAAGCCCATGCACCCGCCTAGCGTGATCAGCCAGGCGACGACAGTGAGGCGAGCGCGAGTTCTAGAATTCATGGCAGGTTCTAAAATGGGGTGAAGTGCGCTTGATTTCATCTGAGAGTATTCAAATGACCGTTCGCAGACTACTGTGCTGTTCGTAGCGCTTTTCGAAGATGAGATGCAATGCATTTGACTATTCACGACCGGTCCGGGTCTGGCAGTTGTTCTTGCTCTACACTCTGGAACGGACTTTCACTCTCCTCTGAATTAGTGCTCTAAACGATGAATACATCCATTGCCATTGTCGGCCTCGGTTACGTCGGTCTTCCTCTCGCGCTCCAGTTCGCCCGCTCGGGCGTATCGGTACTCGGTTTGGACATTGATGACAGCAAAGTAGATTCACTCAACGAAAAGCGCAGTTATATCAAACACATCCAGTCGTCCGATATCGGCGCCATGATCGACGCGGGCCGATTTACCGCATCCACCGATTTCAGCAGGATTTCCACCGTGGAGGCAGTCATCATTTGCGTGCCGACTCCGTTGAACAAGAATCGCGAGCCGGACATCTCTTACATTCTTAAGACCGCCCGGGTCATTGCTCTGCACTTGGTGAAAGGCACCCTGATCGTACTCGAATCCACCACCTACCCCGGAACGACCGACGAAGATCTGCGTGGCGTGATCGAGGCTGGGTCAGGCTTAACGGCAGGCGTGGATTTTCATCTCGCCTTTTCACCGGAACGAGAGGACCCGGGAAATCCCGAAAGCAACGTGGCTACGATCCCAAAAGTGGTGGGTGGATATTCTCCCGGCTGCCTGGAGCGGGCGACAGCGCTTTACCGTCGCGCGATCAACAATGTGGTACCGGTTTCCTCCTGTCGCGTGGCGGAGGCAACGAAACTCTTAGAGAACATTTTCCGCAGTGTGAATATCGCACTGGTGAATGAGTTGAAAGTCGTCTATTCAGCCATGGGTATCGACATTTGGGAGGTGATCCAGGCCGCGAAAACGAAGCCTTTTGGGTTTATGCCATTTTATCCCGGCCCGGGCTTGGGCGGCCATTGCATACCCATCGATCCTTTTTATCTCACCTGGAAGGCCCGTGAATATGGCCAAAACACCCGCTTTATCGAGCTGGCCGGTGAAATCAACACCTCCATGCCGGACTATGTAATCCTCCGCCTCACGGAAGCGCTCAATGCTCAACGAAAGGCCATGAATGGGGCAAAGGTTCTGATCTTAGGTCTGTCTTACAAACCGGACGTGGATGACGATCGGGAATCACCCAGTTATATCCTGCTGGACTCGCTCAAGAAGCGAGGCACCGAAGTTGCCTACCACGATCCTCATGTGCCCGTCATCCGGCCAAGCCGTGAGCACTCCCATTGGGCCGGCGTTCGTTCCGTGGAGTGGAGCGAACCGGTACTGCGCGGGTTTGATGCGGTGTTGATCGCGACGAATCACAAGGCGGTCGATTACCGGGACTTGGCGAAATGGTCGCCGTGTATTGTTGACACACGCAATGCCATGGCCGGCATCGAGACCCGGCCAGGCCAAGTCTGGAAGGCGTGAGGAAGCGACCGGTTCACGTGGCGACAGGTTCATGTGTGTTGAACGATACACGGAGTAGCTTCGTGAGTCCTTTGTGGGCACCTCGTAATTCCCCGATTAGCGCTGCTCTGGAAAATCCGTCCCGCAGCGCTTCAGCAGCGCTGGCATGTCATTGGAAACGTGGGCAGAGAGGGAATCATCCAATAATCTTGTGGACGATATTCCCATCGATATCCGTCAGGCGGAAATCCCGGCCCGCGTAGCGGTAGGAGAGGCGTTGGTGGTTTAGGCCCAGCAGATGGAGGAGGGTGGCCTGGATGTCGTGAACGTGGACTTCATCCTCAACCGCGTTTAAGCCGAGGTCATCGGTCGCTCCGTAAGTAACGCCGGGCCTAATGCCGCCGCCGGCCATCCAGAGGGTGAAGGCCTGCGCATGATGGTCTCGCCCCTTCGATTGCTTCAGCACGGTGTTATTTTCCACCATGGGAGTGCGGCCGAATTCCCCGCCCCACACCACCAGTGTGGAGTCGAGCAGGCCGCGGCGCTTGAGGTCTTTCACCAGTGCAGCGCTGCCCTGATCGGTGGATTGGCAGTTGCTCCGGACGTTTCCCATCACGTCGCTGTGGGCGTCCCAGCCCTCGTGGTAAATATTGATGAAGCGTACTCCGCGCTCCACCATCCGCCGCGCGAGCAGGCAGCAGCGGGCGAACGACGGTTTGTCGCGTTCGCAGCCATACAGCGCCAGCGTCTCCTCACTTTCGGACCGCAGATTCATCAGTTCCGGCGCCGAGGTCTGGAGGCGGAAAGCCATTTCGTAGTTGGCAATCCGGGTTTCGATCTCGGGATCCCCCTCGGCCTGAAGCCGCCGCCGGTTTATGGCTCCGACCAAGTCAAGCGTGGACCGTTGGAGGGTTGAATCCGTACCGGGTGGCAAGCTGAGATTCAAGATCGGGTCACTCTGGTTTCGGAACAGGGTCCCCGCATGGAGGGTGGGCAAAAATCCGCTCGACCAGCAGGCCGCGCCGCCGCTGACGCCGGCTCCGCTGCTCATGACGACGAAAGCCGGCAAGTCGTTCGCCTCCGCACCGAGTCCGTAGGTCACCCACGACCCGATGCTCGGCCGTCCCGGCTGGGCAAATCCCGTGTTGAAGAAAATCTGCGCCGGTGCGTGGTTGAACTGGTCGGTCTTGCAGGACCGGATGATGGCGATGTCGTCCACCACCGTCGCGAGGTGCGGCAACACCTCCGAAAGTTCCGCCCCGCTTTGTCCGTGGCGGGAAAATTTGAACCGAGGCCCGAGTACCGCCGCGTCCGGCCGGATGAAGGCGAATCGCTGACTCCCAATCACCGACGGCGGCACCGGCTGGCCCTCGATCTTCGTCAGCGCAGGCTTGTTGTCGAAAAGCTCCAACTGCGACGGTCCCCCGGCCATGAAAAGGTGAATGACCGCCTTGGCTCGGGCCGGAAAATGCGGAGGCTTCGGTGCCAGTGAATCCAGCCCGACCGTGACGGCACGCACGGCCGGCGGAAAAGCGTCGGTCATGAGCGACGCCAGTGCGATTTTCCCGAGTCCGATTCCGCAATCAGAAAAAAACTCCCGCCGGGTAGCTCGGAGCCGCGATGAGGATTCAAAGTTCATGGCGTCAGTTTTTCGTGATCGTTTCGTCGAAGTTCAATATAGCCCGGGCCACGGCTGTCCACGTGGCGCACTCCACGGGATCTCCGAGTGCCGGTCCGGCCATGGCTTTGGGGTCGATTTCCCCGGCGGCAAAACGCCGCTGCTGCTCGCGGGCAAATTGCGTCAGCAGCGCCAGTTCCCCGGGCTCCGGCAGACGCGTCAGGCAACGCCGGAAGAGCCGCTGCGCACGGTCCTCCGGCTGTTGAGCCTCCCGGATGACCCCTCTTCCCATGGCCTGCGCCGCCTCGATGAGCATCGTGTCATTCAGCAGCGTCAGCGCCTGCTGCGGTGAACTGGAAATCTCCCGACGGGCCACGCAGGTATAGCCCGTCGGGCCATCGAAAGCGCTAAACATGGCAAATGGGGCCGCGCGTTTCATGAACGTGTAGAGGCTGCGTCGGTAACGGTCCTCACCCGTGCTCTCCAGCCATTTTTTGGCGCCATACGCCACCTCGGTCACCCCGACAGGTTGCGGCGGATAAACACCCGGGCCGCCCATTTTCGACGAGAGCAGGCCCGCGGCTTTGAGCGCGGAATCGCGGATGATTTCGGCGTCCAGCCGGAATTGCGGGCCGCGTGACAGCCAGACGTTCGACGGATCACGTTCCTGCGCACCGGGCGCTGCCCGCGCCGACTGGCGATAGGTCGAGCTGAGCACGATCATGCGATGCAGTGCCTTCATGTCCCACGGGGCCACTCCGGCGGCCGAAGGCTGCATGAATTCGCATGCAAGCCAGTCGAGCAATTCGGGGTGCGTCGGCGACTCACCCTGATAGCCGAAGTCCTCCGTAGTTCGCACCAGACCCCGTCCAAAAAATGCCTGCCACTGCCGGTTGACGGTCACGCGGGCCGTCAACGGGTTGGCGGGCGCAACGAGCCACCGGGCAAATCCCAGCCGGTTCCCGGGCGCGTCCGGCGGTAGTGCGGGCAGGAAGGCCGGAACCCCCGCCACCACACGTTCTTTCGGTTGGAGCCACTCGCCACGATGGCGGACAAACGTTTTCCGTGGGATGGAAGCGGGTCGCTCTTTCATCACCAGCGTGGTGTGGCCGCGTGGGATGGCGTCGCGGGCGATTTTTAATTCAGCCACCGCCTCGGTTAATTCCGGGGCTTTCTCAAAAAATCGCAGTCGCAGACCGCGCCGCTCCTCCTCCGTTCGCTCGGGATCGGGCTTGAGCAGGGCGGCTTCCAGATCCGCCGTCAGGCCCCGGGCCTCGGCTTCGGCATCGGAAGTCACCGACACCCGGAAATGTCCCAGCGCGCAGGCGAAGGTGGCCTCAAACATCATCGTCACCGAAAAATCCCCGTTCAAGTCCTGCGGGAACTCGAATCGGAAAACGGCGGCGTGGGGCTTTCCCTGTCCCCCATGGATTGACCACCCGGAGGACATGTCGCCGTCGATCGCTGTGGCCGCGGTGGAGTTACCCGCCGCAAACGATTGGCTGGCTGCGGCGATCTTCGCCGGCCGGCCCGCGTTCGTGACGGTGATTTCACTGAGGAAAAAATCGCCCCGCTTCCCGATGTCTTCATAATAGGTCATCCCCGGCCCTCCTTCGGGCAGACTTTCGTGCGGCAGCACTTCCAGCCGGATCGCCGTCACCGCCTTCTGCCGGACGGGAAACTTCATTTGATAGGCGTCGCTTTTGGTGATGTCGCCAGCGGCCAGCACCGCTCCATTTGCCTGCACCGCCAACTCCGGCATGCTGCTCTTCATCTCCGACGGCCGGACAATCGTCCAATGTGCCGCCTTCGTTCTTTCCGCCGCCTCCCACGCCGCAAATTTGGCTTTCAGGTCGGATTCCGCATCGCTGCCCAATCCCGGCCACCGGCCTGGCAACGCAGCCTCCAAAGCGGCGATCCGCTCTGTGGCCTGCCGTTTCTTTTCCCGGAGCGCGTCATTCACGATCTCATGCCGTGGTTCGTCCGCATTGTCGAGGAACGCCATCAGCTTGTAATATTCCGAGTGCTCGATGGGATCGTATTTGTGCGAATGGCACTGGGCGCAGCCGAGGGTCAGCCCCAGCCAGGTCGTTCCTGTGGTACTCACCCGGTCCGTCATCGAATGAAACCGGTATTCCAACGGATCGATGCCGGCCTCTTCATTGAGCATCGAATTGCGATGAAAACCCGTGGCCACGATGTCGTCCTGCCCGGCCCCCGGCAACAAATCCCCGGCAATCTGCACCGCCGTGAAGCGGTCGAACGGCAGGTTGGCATTGATGGCCCGCACCACCCAATCGCGGTAAGGCCAGATCGTCCGGTTCGAGTCCTGTTCGTAGCCGTTGGTGTCCGCGTAGCGCGCCAAGTCCAGCCAGCGCCGCGCCCAGCGTTCGCCGTACTGGGGCGTCGCGATCAGCCGGTCCACCAGTTTTTCCACGGCATCGGGAGTCGCGTCCCCCGCGAAGGCATCCGCCTCCTCAGGACTCGGCGGCAGGCCGGTCAGATCCAGAAAAAGTCGCCGGCACAACGTCATCCGGCTGGCCTCCGGAGACGGAGCCAGGCCCTGCTTTTGCATTGCCGCCAGCACAAAAGCGTCGATCGCACCGCGCACCGGAAAAACCGCGTCCACCACCACCGGAACTGCCGGACGCTGCGGTGTCACGAAGGCCCAGTGCGGTGCATAGTTCGCCCCGGCGGCGATCCATTGCCGCAATTTCACCTTCTCCTCCGCTGTCAGCACTTTGTTGGCGGATGGCGGCGGCATCACCTCTTCGGGATTCACGCCAGCGATCCGCTTCAACAGTTCGCTCGCTTCCGGCCGGCCAGGAACGATGGCTGGCTCTCCGGATTTCGCCGGTTTCAGCGAAGTCTCCCGCCGATCGAGCCGGAGCCCGCCCTTGCGCGATTTTTCATCCACCCCATGGCACTGGAAACAGTTTTGGGAAAGGATGGGCCGGATGTCCCGATTGAAGTCCGGTCCCCCCGCCGTCATCCGAATCCCAACCCCGGCCAGCACGGCCAGCACGTAGAATATTTTTTGTAAGAAGGGCCACATGACAGCTCCTATGGATTGAAAAAGTGATACTGAATTGCAATTGAACCTATCAATTTTTAATTTTTGGGGATCGGCTTGCCCGAACGCACGACTGGCGGCTGCGTAAAGTTTCTTGTGAGTTTGGTTGTTTGGTTTCCCGGCCTCAAAATTCACTTGCCCCCGCCCGCTGACTGGAGGAATGCTACCCGAACTCACCGAGTTCGTTGAATCAACTGAACCGTGGAGCGTCGCGCAACTTCCTAACAATCACGACAGTTTATGAAAGTACCCAACTCATTACCACACCCGTTTCGACGGGTCCTCACGGCCGGCATGATCGCCGCCGCATTGTCACTGCTTCCTACCGCAGTGGAAGCCGGTCCCAAGGGCACCGTCAATGTTCGCGCCCTGGGCAACAAGAGCCTGAACATGGACGGCAACCTTGCCGACTGGCCGCTGTCAGCCTTCACGAAGGTCGCCCAACAGCCCCTGTTCCCGGAAGGCCAGAACGCCGCGTCGACCACGGCCAACGGGGATCACTTGGTGTTCGACAACAAGCGGGTCGGCCTTTTCAATGGTACGGCGGAAGACGGTTTTACCGCCGACGGGATCAATGATTTCGGCGCATCGACCTACTTCGCCTTCGACCATAAATTCCTGTATATCCTCTCGGTGGTGATTGATAACACCCTCCGGGACGATCTGGACGTGTCTGCGTTTGGCTCCACCGGCTTTTTAAACGATGGCTTTGAGTTCTTCCTCGATGCCAAGGGGGACAGCACAGACTGCATTTCCGACGACGCTTTCCCCAACGTCGACGGGCCCGATTCCTCATCGCCGAACACCGACGACTTTCAAGCGACGGTGGGATTGAATGTCAATTTCAAGCCGGCGGGCAGCGGTCCGAACGTCCTGGGCGCGCGGCAGACGATCGAACGGGGCGGCACCCTGGCCATGCTTGGGCCGGTTGTGGACGGTGTTTTGGACGGTGCCGGCAAGGGCGGTCCGGGCGGCACCTATCGTGATGCCTTGACTGCATCGACGGCCTCCGACGGGATTGCCGACATCGGGGCCATGAAATATGATGACCTGCGCGCGGCAGGTGCCTTGAACCCGGAAATCCTGGCCAATCCCGGTGTGACCTTCAAAGGGTACGTGATTGAAATGCGCGTGCCACTGCGGGGCAGGATTATTCCCGACCTGAATGCCGAACGGGCCCGGGTTGCCGATTCCGAACAGGTTGTCCAACCGTCCACCATGGGCTTCGATTTGTTCTGGCGTGATGTAGACGGTCGTGTGCCTGACGCGGAAGATGATAAGAGTATCAAGTGGGCTGATTGGGCGCAGAGCACCACCGTGACCGGATGCACCGGCGATCCGACGCCGTCCAACCTCTTCAATACGGCAAACTGGGGCCAGTTGGTCTTCGACGCAACGAAGCCGCTGGTGCCTTTCCCGGCCACTACGCCAAAAATTCTATTCGTTACGGCCAACGCGGCGACGTTGCCCAACGCCGATGCGGATCTCATGAACTTCTTCGACGCGAATGGGTATCAGACGGTCTCGTTCCATTCCTCGGGGTATGCGCTTCAACCCGAACAGGCGCGGGCGGCAATTGCCGGTAAAGCCTTGGTATTCATTTCCGAGACGATTGGATCGACAACGATGACCGATCCCGCAAATTCAGGCGGGGCTCCACTCTCGCTGAAGGATTCGGACATTCCGATCGTTTCGAACGAGGCTTTCATTTTCGACAACGCGGGATGGGTGACGCTCCCTCCGGATTGGACCGGCGGCAACGACTTCATTGGTTGGGGTAATACCGCCCGAGCGGAAGTTTACGCCACGGGAACGGATCCCGGTCCTCTGGACGCGCTCTATATCAAAATGCCGGGCCACCCCATCGCCAATGGGTTGCCGGCGGGCAAAGTTCAGGTGTTTACGAAACCTTACAGCTTCAACTTCGGTCTGCCCTCAGCAGAGGCGTATATCATCGCCAGCGTGAATGCGGACGGCACCTACCCGACGCAGTGGGGTTACGACAAGGGCAAGAAAATGTCCGATGGCACTACGGCACCCAACAAGCGTATTTGCCTGTTCCTTGGACAGGTCGGTACTGGAAGGGATCTGGTCGAGGGGGATCCGGGCTATGATCCGGCTGTCCCCAAGCGCACTCCCGAGGCTAATTTCCCCACGGACTTGGGTATACTCAATGCGAATGGCAAGAAGCTCTTGTTGAACACGCTTAGCTACGCAGCGGGCGTAGAGACGGTCGTCACTCCGATCGTCATCAGCAATGTGAGCGTCGTCCAATCCAGCTTCACATTCAGTTGGACGGGCGGCACCGGACCTTTCCTCATCCAGTATAAGGACGCTATCGGGAATGCCTGGGTCGATTTGATGACCACTGCGACTCGGACCGCGTCCATACCGACGGTCGGTGTGGCCGGATTCTTCCGCGTGGTCGGTGGAACTACCAAGACGGTCAAGTTGCTGAAGGCGACGTTGGATCCCCAGCAGGAATCAGCCACTCCACCGCCCTCGACCGGCCGGGGCGTCGGCATGGTGGCGGTCGATGGACTGAATCTCACCTATTTCGTCAGCTATGAAGGCCTGACGAGCGGGGTCACCTTGGCTCACATCCATGCGGGCGCACGGGGCGCGAGCGGTTCGCCGTTCATCCCCTTCACTCCTGTGGTTGGAACAAAATCCGGAACGATCACCGGGACGTTCACGTTGTCCGCCGCGCAGAAAACCAGCGTCGAAGCCGGTGGCACCTATTTCAACATCCACACTCAAAATTTTGGTGGAGGTGAAATTCGCGGCCAGATCGAACCCTAAGTCGATCGGTTGAAGCTCCTCCGGTGGCTGGACTTTTCCGGCCACCGGAGTTTTCGTTTTCGGGTCCATCAGGGGGGTCAGACCAGGCGATAAAGGGACAGGTAATTGATGGTGAAAGGGGAGTGAGAACCGCGGATAAACGCCGATCGACGCAGATTCCAGGCCCATTCGATCCGCGTCAATCCGAGTTCATCCGCGGTTCTTCTTCGCGGCCTCCTTATCCGCGGATTTGAG
>CAMDJH010000130.1 GCA_945900455.1 Akkermansia muciniphila | reverse complement strand
GGCTCCGAATCTGGCCATGCCTTTCTCACCATCACCAATACGACCGTCAACCGCGGCACGATCCTCCTCGAGAACACCGGTACCCAAGGATACATCAGTCAGCTTCAGCTCAGTCCCGAGGGTGTCTTGATCAATGCTTCCAACGCCGTGCTCCGCGCCAACGCGGGAACCAGTGGAGGAAGCGCCATCGCCGGACAAGGGAGCTTCACGAACCGGGGACTCTTCGAGATCAATGGGGCCAATGTCAACGTGTCGAGCGCTGCATTCGTTAATGATACCAACGGGCGGATCACCGGCATCGGCACGCTCGACGTGAGCGGGAACGCCTTCGAAAACCTCGGCACCGTGCGGCCTGGAGCGTCCTCCGGAGTCCTGAATTTCAACGGCAGTTATCGTCAAGGTCCATCCGGCAGGCTCGAGATCGAACTCGGTGGGCCCGATATCGGCACGGGCTATAACCAGCTCGCCGTGAAAGGTCCGGCTACCCTGGGCGGCACCCTCGCAGTCCGGCTTTTCGACGAGTACGAACCCGCGGTGAGCAACAGCTTCCGAGTCGTTACGTGGACCTCACGAGTGGGTGAGTTCTCGGCCTTCGAAGGGCTGAAGATCTTAACCAACCGCTCCCTCCTCGCTACCTACGTCGTCGCGGGCCTGGATCTTGTCGCCGTAGCCGCCACCAACAACCTGGTCACACGACCGACCCTCGCCGTCGAGCCGGTCGATCAAACAATCATCAACGGCCAGACCGCGAGTTTCCAGACGACGGCGAACGGCACGCGCCCGCTGCATTACCAGTGGTTTTTTAACAGTAACGGAATCCCGGGCGCAAACGCCTTCACCCTCACGTTGCCCAACGCGCAGACCAACCAATCGGGCCGCTACCACGTCGTGGTCACGAACTCGGCTGGCTCGGTCACCAGCCGCCTCGCCACGTTGACTGTGCGCCCCGTCGCCGACCTGATCATCACCGATATCGTCCATCCTTCGGATGCGCTTGCCGGGGAGCCAGTCCCGCTGACCTGGCGTTCACTCAACCAAGGCAGCCAGACTGCACTGGCACCGTGGACCGAAACCATCGCGCTTTCAACCAATGCCTCCGGCACGCCATTCTTCGACATTGCGACCCTCACTGCGGCCACCAGCCTCGGGTCTGGTCAGTCTGTGATCCGGAAGCAATCGGTCATCCTGCCGGCTGGCCTTGACGGGTTGTTTCATGTCGTCCTCAAAACCGATACCGGTAACCAAGTGGTCGAGGAGTCGAACGAAAGCAACAACATCACCGTCTCCGCCGGCAGAATTCATGTGCGATCGCCCGATCTACGCGTCCGGGACGTGACACTGCGAACCCTGACCGGCAGTCCTCTTGCCGCAGCGAAGTTCGGACAGCCCATCGCGATGTCGTGGGTCACTCTCAATACCGGCTCAGGCCCGGCGTTCGCGCCGTGGCAGGACAGCGTTTACCTGGCCGCACAATCCAACAGTCTGGCCGGTGCGACATTGCTGGCCAACCAGAGCGTGACCGCGGTGCCGTTCGCCAACGGTTCCTCCATCAGCAATCAGGTCGAGGTCGTCCTTCCCCTCGCCGCGTCATTCATACCTGGAAATTATTTCCTGCTGGTCGCCGCCGATACCGGCAATGCCGTGGGCGAGTCCGAGGAGACCAACAATCTGGCTGCCGCCCCCGTGGCTCTCGCGTTACCTCCGCTCCCCGATCTCGTCGTGGCAACGGTCATTGCTCCGCCGATCGCGTCGCCAGGCCAGTTCCTTTCCTTGGTTTGGACCGTGACCAACCGGGGCGGTCTCCCGTTTGCGGGTTCCTGGACGGAAACGATCCGGTTGGCCGATAACGCCCTGGGATCTGCTGGAATCGAGCTGGGCAGTTTCCGCGTTACAAATAGTTTGGGAGCCGGCAGCGGGTTGGTTCGCACGCAGTCGATCGCTCTGCCCGTTTTCAGCCCGATCGGCCAGCGTTGGCTTTCGGTGGCGGTGGACAGCCGTGACGACGTCTTCGAGGAAGACGAGGCGAACAACCTGGGTGTGGCAACGGCCGCGACGACGATTCCACCCGTGCTCACGCTGCAGCCCGACACGCTCGTGCTCCACGAGGATGCGACGCAACCTGCATTGATTAGCGTCACGCGAAACGGGGACCGCTCCCAACCGTTGACCGTCACCTTGTTGACGGACAAACCGACGGCCATCGCTGTCACGAACCAGGTGGTTATTCCGGGCGGACAGGCGTCGGTTACGTTCCCGGTGCGGAGCGTCGCGGACGGCGTGGTGACGGGGTCACGGTTGGCCGATATCACGGCGGGAGCGGTCGGGTTCACTGGTGCCACATTGACGGCGACCGTGCTCGATTCGGATCAACCCCGGCTGTCACTGCAGTTGTCCACCAACAGTGTCCGAGAAGGGTTGACCTTGCGTGCGACGGTGACGCGCGATGCGGGAACGGAGGACGCCGCGACGGTGACGATCGTCAGTTCGAACCCGGAACAATTGATGGCGCCGGTTTCGGTCAATTTCGCCGCCGGGCAATCTTTCGTGACTTTTGCACTCATTGCAGTCGATGACACGTGGATCGAAAGTACGAACCGCTATACGATCACCGCCACGTCACCGACGTATGCCGGCGCGAGTGCCGACGTAACCGTTCTCGACGACGATCTGCCGGTCGTTTCGCTGGAGCTTTCCGCGAATGTCACGAGCGAAAGCGCAGGACCCCAAGCGGTCCTGGCCACGATCACCCGTAATCCAGTGACCCTCCATGCGGTGGAGTTGGAGCTCGAAAGTGGCGATCCTGGTTCCGTCTCCGTGCCGGCCCGAATCACCATCCCGGGAGGGGTCACCACGGCGACCTTTCACATCGGTGCACGCGACAACTCGGTGCTGGATGGTCCAAGATTCGTACCAATCCGTACGTGGGTCCTGACCACCGGGACCGGAGTCCGTCTCGCCTCAGGCGGCTCCGCCAGCCTGACGGTTAACGACGACGACGGCCCGACTTTGCGGCTCTCCGTAGATCACAGTCTCGTGGCCGAGGGGTTGAATCCCGCCGCCATCGGGACGGTGACCCGCAACACCGGGACCCACAGCGGACTCGTCGTCACACTGACTTCGAGCCATCCGGAAAAGCTCACCGTACCGCCTTCGATCAACCTGCCCGCCGGGGTGGCGTTCGCGACGTTCCCACTTGCGTCGATCAATGCCACTGCCAAAGACGGCAATCAGGCGCTGACCGTGACCGCGAGTGCCGCGGGCTTCGCCCCCGGCGTAGCCCAACTCGTGGTCAGCGACCTCGATTTGCCCGATCTGGTGCTTTCCTCGATCAGTTCCCCGAGCCTCGCCGATACGGAGACATTCGTTAATCTCGGCTATACCCTGCGCAACCAGGGCCGCGGCGCCATGCCGTCGAACACCCTCGTGCAGCGGATTTACCTCTCACGCGATCCGATACCGGGTGATGACCTGCTGGTGGGTGAATACACGTTTAGCGGAGCGCTTCCGAGTGGCAGTCAGTTCGGTCAGACCTTCTCGGTGCGGTTGCCTCAGGCAGCGGGAGACTATTGGGTGATCGTGACTGCCGATGCCGGCCATGCCGTCACCGAAGTCTTAGAAGACAACAACACGACCGTTGCGGTTGCGCCGCTGCACGTCACGGCTGCATACCAGGCTGAGGTAACCACTCCGCTCGAGAATGGGCCCGCCGGCACCGCGGTGCCACTGTCGGGTCGCGCTTTCCGCCCGGTGGGTCACGCGCCGATGCCGTTCGCGCTGGTCAACGTTCACCTACAAGTCCGCGGCACCCGCCGGGTCCTCTCGGCATTGACGGATGCAAACGGAAACTTTTCGATTGTTTGGCAGCCCCTGCCGGGCGAGGCGGGCTTCTATCAGATCGCCGCGGCGCACCCAGGCGATGTCAACCCTGCGCCCCAGGATAGCTTCAACCTCTATGGCCTGGAAGCCAGTCCGGGCTCGTTCGCCCTTCGCGTGCCGGAGCACTCCGCTGCAACGAACGTGATCACGCTTCGCAACCTCGGCAACCTGCCGCTGAATGGCCTTTCCGTCATCGTCGTTAGCAATGCCGCTTCCGTGCCCGTTTCCGTCGCACTGCGAACCAACACGCTTACCGGAATGGAGACCACTCTGCTGACGCTTGTGATCGAAGCACCCGCTGTCGGCTTGTCCGGAGCAACGTTCGCGCTGCGCGTAACGAGTACGGAGGGCGCCGTGGTGGAGGTGCCGGTTCGGGTGGAGGTGCCGGATTTGCTTCCCCACCTCGTGGCGCTGCCGTCCGATCTCGTGGCGGGAATGCGCCGGGGCGCCCAAACTCTCGTGTCACTCCGAGTGGTTAATGTGGGTGGCGCCCCGAGCGGACCCGTCTCCATCCGGCTACCCTCCGCACCCTGGCTCACGCTTGCTTCAATCAATCCCCAGCCTTCCATCGAACCGGGTGCAACCAACACCCTCCTGTTGCGGTTGGTGCCAGCCGCCGACCTGGCGTTGGGGACCTACCCAGGCAGCATCCAACTCGCTGCGGGTGAAGCGACGCTGCAGGTACCATTCGACTTTCGCGCCGTGTCCGAGTCGAAAGGAGACCTGCGCATCATCGCCGAAGACGAGTACACCTATTATGCGGAAGGGTCGCCCCGGTTGACTCAGGCCGCCGTGACCGTGCGTGATACAATTAGCGGCGAGGTGTTGGCCCCAGGAGCAACCGATCGCAACGGCCAGTTCGTCGCCACTCAACTCCCGGAAGGCTACTACGATATCGAACTGACCGCGGAGAGGCACTCCACTTATAAGGGCACGCATTTCGTGCGGCCCGGTGTGACCAATGAAGTGACGGCATTCCTCTCGCGACAGACGGTTCGTTATACCTGGACGGTCGTGCCGACCGAGATTGAGGACCGTTACCGAATCGTGGTGGAAACCGAGTTTGAGGCGAACGTGCCCGCCCCGGTCGTAACCATTGAACCGTCGGTCATCGACCTCGCCGACATGGTGGGCGCCGAAATGCAAGTCGATCTGACGATTGCGAATCACGGGTTGATCGCCGCAGACGATTTTCGGCTCGAGTTCGATTCCCACCCTCTCTACACGTTCACCCCTCTTGTCAGCGCACTCGGAATACTCCCGGCCCGAAGCACGTTCACGGTGCCGCTCACGATCCGTCGAATTTCTGGAACGTCCGGCAGCTTGATCGGGTCCGCTGCTGATCACCCGCGTGAAAAGGCCCGCCTAGCCGGTGACGCTCGCCTTCAGGACATCGTCCCGGTCGCTTGCATGGCATCGGGCCGGGGTCGGCACTCGATAAAATGCGGGTTGATCGACACGACCCAACTTACTCCACTGACCTTTCCGAATGCGATCGCGTGCGACGGTCCCCCACTCGGTCCGGGTGGTGGTGGTGGCGGCGGCGGTGGTGGAGGGGGCGGCGGCGGGGGAGGTGGCGGCGGTGGCGGCGGCGGCGGAAATCGCGAACAATCTGGTTCTGGGAATGGCCGCCTCAAGGATCTGTTGGATATCATCACCGATCTCGCCGAGATAGTCCCCAATCTGCCCTCGCTGTCACTGCCGTCGGTGTGCGATCCCTGTTTTCAGAAACGACTCGCCGCGGCTGTCTCGTGCGCGATTGACTTCCTGCCCTTGCCGCCGCCGGACGCCCAAAAGTGCCTGAAAAATTCACTCGATTGTGTCCGAGGCAATGTCAAGGAGGGGCTCACGGTCGGTAACGCGACGAGTTGTGCTGGCGTTCTGTTGGACTGCAGCAGTGTGGGCAAATCGCTCGCGAAGAGGATCCCGTTCCTGGGCCAGTTGCTGACGGCGATTAGTTGTGCCGACAGTCTCTGCAACGCCTGCGAAGGTCTGCCCGGCCACAGCGGCGTCTGCGGCCTGAGCCGGCCGACCGACGGTCTTGCTCTGGCACGCCGTGGCAGCGTGCGTTTGTTGGCGGAGAGTGGCGTCCGGGCGGAGGCGGGCACCGCAGAGTATTCGGGCGTCGGCGATTCCGTTCTGGGCCCCCTGCTGTTGGCGGCGGACCGGATGCAGCGCGTGCTCGATCCTTACCTATATTATTTCGGTAACGAACAATGGCTGCGAGTCACCAACGGAGATTCCCTGCAGGTGCTGCTCGATCAATTCGCCCTCGCCACTCACCCTGCCTCGCCCGAAGCTCAATCGGTCAGCTTCTCCGAGCGTACCACTCTGAAAAACGTACCACTGCCCGCGCCCCTGACGCCCTCCGATCTGACGGCATTTCTCGATCGATGGAATCGCACCGTGTCGAATTACACGGCGGGAATCTTCCGCCATGATCAGGCGGTTGCGGGCAATACAGATTTCATCGCTATGGATGCATGGCAGGCCGCTCTCGATTCCTCCACAACGGAACTGCAGTCCTATATCAACGAGGGTGTCACGGATATCACCGGGCATTGGCGGGCCGCCATCGAGAATCTCGTGACGGAGGTTCAAGGCGGCTCTGGCGGGGTTTGCGCTAAAGTCCGGTTGCGCCTCGAACAACAGGCAGTGGTTACGCGCGACGCCTTCAACGCCACCCTCGAGATTGAAAACAGCACCGGATCGCCGCTCGACTCCGTTTCTGTCCAACTCCGGATCACTAACTCGGCCGGTCAAGAAAGCGCAGCCTACTTCGGCATCCAACCGCCCGTGCTGTCGGGCGTCACCGCCGTTTCCGGAAGTGGAATCATCGCCGCCAGCACCGCCGGCCGAATTTCCTATACCTTCGTACCCGCCAACGACGCGGCTCCGACCGAGGCGACCGACTACCGGGTCGGCGGCACCCTGAGTTACCGTCAGGACGACATTGTTATCACCGTGCCGCTTGCCGCCTCCTCCATAACGGTCTTCCCGTCGCCTCGCCTGACGGTTCGCTATTTCCATGAACGTGACGTTGTTGCCGATGATCCCTACACCGAGGTGATCGAACCCAGCGTACCCTTCAATCTCGCGGTCCTCGTGCAAAACTCCGGCGCCGGTTCCGCCCGCAATTTCCGCATCACATCCGCTCAACCCAAGATCATCGAAAACGAGAAAGGCCTGTTGATTGATTTCAAAATCATCGCCACCGAAGTGGCCGGTCAGAATATCGCGCCCTCGCTCACGGCCGACCTCGGAAATATCGCCCCGGGTACCAATGCCATCGCCCGCTGGCTGATGACCTCCACGCTCCAGGGATTGTTTAACGACTATCAGGCGACCTTTGCCCATATCGACGGTCTCGGGAATCCAAAGCTGTCGCTGATCGACGCGGTGGAAATTCACGAGATGATCCGGATGGTGCAGGCCGGCAGTATCTTTGAAGACGGACGCCCCGACTTCCTCGTCAACGACATCCCCGATCTGTACGACAACCCGGACACCCTGTGGTTGAGCGATGGCTCCACCCAACCCGTGGAAGCGGTCACCGAGGCGTCGATCCAGGGTACCGTTACGCCAGGTAACCTTCAGGTGCAGTTGAACTCGGCACTGCCCGGCGGATGGGCCTACCTGCGCGTGCCGGATCCGACGGACGGACATTACCGGCTTATCCGCGTCGTCCGGTCGGACAACGTAATTGTGGGCGTGAATACAAATGCCTGGGTCACCGACCGCACTTTCAAGGGGCTCGGTAAACGGCCAGTCCGGGAACACACGCTCCACCTGCTCGATTACAACAGCACCGGTAGCTATACACTTACCTATGAGCCGCTGCCGCAGATCGACACCGACCCCCCCTCCAGCGCGGTCGCCTCGCTGCCAGCCGAAAGTCGAGCAGGAATCGCCGTGACCGTGTCCGGTCATGACATCTCCGGCGGCCAGGGCATTGCCAACTTCGACCTTTACGTGAGCGAGGATCACGGGCCGTTCCAGCGATGGCTCGCCGGCACTACGGAACCATCCGCCGTTTATCCCGGTGTATTTGGCCACCGCTACGCATTCTATAGCGTTGCGGTTGATCACGCCGGCAATCGAGAGGCTGTGCCCGAGACGGCCGATGCGTTTACAACCGTCAGCCGCACCAACCAGACGCCGGTCTTCCCGACGCCCTCGGACGTGGTGTTGAAGGAAAGGCAGACGCTTTCGCTGCAGCTGATTTCCAACGACCCGGACGGAGATCCTCTCACCTATAGTCTCCTGACGTCGCCGGCAGGCTTATTGATCGGCACATCGTCCGGAAAGCTGGTGTGGTCCACGGGGGAAGGTCACGGCCCGAGCACGAACCTAATAACCGTGCGCGTGCTCGATAGCGGTGAGCCGCGCCTGGGTGTGACGCGAACCTTCAACGTGGTGGTTACCGACGACAATTCTCCGCCCGTGCTGGCGCCGATTGCTGACCAGACGATCGGCGAGGGCCGGCTGCTCAGCATCACGAATCGCGCCACGGACTCGGATCTGCCGTCTCAGATCCTGAACTTCCAGTTGGGAGAGGGCGCGCCAGCCGGGGTCGCCGTGGATGCGGTCAGCGGCCTCTTGACGTGGCGACCGACCGATGCCCAAGGGGGCACAACGAACCCGCTACGGTTGATCGTGAGCGACAACGGCGTGCCGCCATTGAGCAGCACTCAGGCCTTCACCGTAATTGTGCGCGACACCCGCCCGGACTTCTCACTCGGTATTGGCACAACGCATCTACTTTCTGGCGAGAGTGCACGCGTGCCGCTGACGATACGCTCGGGCACGGATTTGAGCGACGTAAGCTTCGTGTTGACGCTCGCTGGGAGCCGTTTAACCAACCTTAGCTTGTTGAATTTGGCGCCCCAGGTGGCTTCGGCGGATTGGGTGCCATTCGGATCAAACCGCTTTGTTGCCCGCTTCCGGAGTCGCATCGACACGACACTCCAGGGCGATCTGACACTGGCCCAACTCGCCTTTGACACGGTGATGGGTCAGCGTTCATCCGTCGCGACGCTGGCGGGCGACGAACTCGCGGGTTTGCGTGGATCCTCCATATTGCCCGTAAATGGCACGGTCGGCAACGGCCGGGTGTTCATCATCGGCGACGAGCCAATTCTCGATGTGGGCGGGCACGGGGCGGAGGGTCTGGGCCTCATTCTCTACGCGCAAGCAGGCAAGCGCTATGTCGTGGAGCAGCGTCGTACCGTGGACGGCACCGATGACTGGAAAATTGTTTTACCTGTGGACACCGTTGAACTCCGGACTGAGCTGATGCCGCTTTCGATGGACGCCTCAGCGGAGTTCTTCCGCGCTCGGCGCTCACTGGAAAGTTCAAAGATTGTCCTGTCCATTGAGATTCAGAACAATCGAGTTGTTTTTGAATGGCCCGCCGAGTGTGTCACGTGTCAGTTGGAACAGTCGGCGTTTTTGAAATCAGACGGGGTCTGGACACTCAGTCCTGGGGTGCCGGTGCAAGCCGGTGCCCGGTTTCGCATCGTGTTGCCCGCGGGTGACAATCAGCACTATTTCCGCCTGAAGGCGACGTCTCCTTGACGATCCTCAGGCGTTCCCGTTTGTAGCAGGGACTTAAAGGAGCGTCGTTACGGGGCGCTTTGACTTTAATACCGTGCAGCCAACGAGGCGGCACTGGAGTCCGTGATTACTTGTTGATCTGCTTGCCCTCTTTGACGCGGAGACGAAGGGATTTACGGATGGCAGGCCCGAGTTTTCCACCTTCACCACTGGAACCCCAGCCGTGTTTCGAGTCCACAGCAATCCTTTGATTTCCGTCGGGTTTTTGCGGGCTCGGATACTGCGACATTGCCAGACGCTACGCGCAGAAAGTCTCGACTGGCTGAGAGAGAGCGCCGATAAGGGGCTGATGGACACGAAATCCGGAGGCGCCATTCCCACTTTTACTCCCACTTTGACGTTTCCGGGGAAATCAATATTTCGTAACCTACTTACCGTGAGTGTGTTAAGTAGAATGGAGCGGGTGAAGGGAATCGAACCCTCATGACCAGCTTGGAAGGCTGGAGCTTTACCACTAAGCTACACCCGCCCGCAACCGCCCCGACAATGCCCGGCGATGCTTGCCTTGTCAATTCAGCGCCCAGTAAGGTTTCCCCCGCATGACCTCCCTCCTGCTCGCCGGTGGACACGTGATCGATCCGGCATCCCAACTGGATCAGGTCACTGATGTGCTCGTCGTTGATGGCAAGATCGCGGCGGTCGGTGACACGGCCGTCGCCCAGGCTCCGGCCGGGGTTGAGCGGATCGATGTTTCAGGCCGGGTCGTGTGCCCGGGGCTGATTGATCTGCACGTCCACTTTCGGGAGCCGGGCCAAACCGCGAAGGAAACCATTGAGACGGGGGCGAAGGCGGCGGCTCGCGGGGGATTCACCACGATTGTTTGTATGCCAAACACGTCTCCCAGCGTGGATTCGGCGGGAACGGTGGCGTTCATCCAAGAAAAGGCGCGATCTGCGTGTGTTCGGGTGGAGATCTCGGGAGCTCTGACGAAAGGAATTGAGGGCGAAGAACTGGCACCGATCGGTTCCCTGGCACGGGCGGGCGTGGTCGCGCTGACGGACGATGGGCATTGCATCCAGAATAACGAACTCATGCGCCGAGCGTTGGAGTATGCCCAGATGTTTCAACTGCCCGTGATGGACCATTGTCAGGACTATGGACTCGTGACGGACGGCGTGATGCACGAGGGGTACTGGAGTACGGTCCTAGGGCTTCGCGGCTGGCCCTCGAGCGGTGAGGAGATGATTGTGGCCCGCAATATCCTGCTCGCCGAGCAGACGGGGACACAGGTGCATTGTCAGCATTTGAGTGCGGCGGGGAGCGTCCGGCTGATCCGGGAGGCAAAGAAACGGGGTGTGCCGATTTCCGGCGAAGCTTGTCCGCATCATTTTGTCCTCACGGATGCATGCGTTGCGGGCAGTGTCGAATTCTGGAAAGAAGATGGTGCGGAACTGGCGGAGCGGTGGTTCGCGGGACGTGCGCTGCCATCGTGGCCGTCGTATCATACGGATTTCAAAATGAACCCGCCGTTGCGTTCGGCGGCGGATCGGGAGGCGATATTGCAGGGGCTGACGGATGGAACGTTGGAGATCTTGGGGAGCGACCATGCTCCCCACACCGAGCCGGACAAGGAGGTTGAGTTTGATCAGGCGTCTTTTGGGATTACCGGGCTCGAGACCGAGCTGGCCTTATCTCTGATGCAACTCGTGCAGTCGGGTCGACTCTCCATTTCGGCGATGCTGGCGAAGTACACGGTGAATCCTGCCCGCTTGCTGCGGTTCACGGATGGTCGCGGTGAATTGCGTGTGGGTGCCGTCGGGGACGTGACAGTCATTGATCCGAACAAGGCCTGGCTTCGGCAGGGGCACGATACGGCGAGCAAGTCGCGGAATGATCCTTTTGATGGGTGGTGTTTGCGGGGGAAGGCGGTACTGACGGTGGTTGGTGGGCGCGTGGTGTGGTCGGAGTTGGGCCGAGACCGAGAGTCCGTTTGAAGATTGAAAGGCGTCCTCCGGCGATGGATTTTGGCGGTGGCCAAGACGGCGATGCCGGAGCAGGAAATCTTCCTCATCGAAAGCTTTCCAACGGCGTGACCGTCTGGTTCAATGGCTGAGTTATCCCGCAAGTCAACAGCCCGTTTATGGGCGCTTCCCACCATGAGTGTGCTGAAAACAGATCCCGCTCCGATTGAGATTGAAGGGCACCCCTTTAAGTGCCTCGTCTGCGCCAACGAAAAGTTTCATCGACGGAAGTCGCACCTGGATACCGCGCTATTTGGGGGGATGAATCCCACCTGGACAGACGCTTCGGCGTACTGCTTGGTGTGCGACCGTTGTGGGCACCTCGAGTGGTTCCTGCAGCGCTGAAATTTGCGAACGGCCGCCCGGGGCTGCATTCCCGGAGCTTGCAGGCGTGATGCTTGGTTCCGTCAGGGGGTTGGCGTTGTTTCCTTTTTTGCGGCCGTCACTTCGAGGTGCAAGTCGCGGAGTTGCCGGGTCGAGACGGAGCTTGGGGAATCGGTCATGAGGCAGGTTCCCTTGGCGGTCTTGGGAAATGCGATCACATCGCGGATGCTGGGTGTTCCGCAGAGAGTGGCGATGAGGCGATCGAACCCGAGGGCGATGCCGCCGTGGGGTGGGGCACCAAATTTGAAGGCTTCGAGCATGTAGCCGAACCGCAGTTTCGTTTCGTCGGGTGGGATGGCGAGCATCTCTTCGAAGATGGCCTTTTGAACCGCGGGTTGATGAATCCGGATGGATCCTCCGCCTAGTTCGACGCCGTTAACGACGATGTCGTAGTGTTGGCCGCGGACCTTTTTGGGATCCTCTTTGAGCAATGGGATGTCCTCTTCCACGGGCGCGGTAAACGGGTGGTGGCTCGAGTACCAGCGGTTCATTTCCTTATCGAAGCTGAGGAGGGGAAAATCGACAACCCAGAGGAAGTCGAACCGATGCGGATCCATCACGAGGCGACCCTGCGACTTGAGAACTTCGGCGCAATAGAGGCGAATTTTGCCGAGGATTTCGCAGGCCGTGAGCCATTGGTCGGCGGCGAACAAGATCAGGTCACCTTCCTCAATCGCGAGCTTGGACTTCAGGGCGCTTTTTTCGCCATCGGTGAAGAACTTGACGATGGGCGATTTCCATTCGCCGTTTTCGACCTTGATGAAGGCGAGGCCTTTGGCACCGAAACTCTTGGCGTACTCGGTCATCGTCTCGAGTTGGCCCTGGGTGGCGTTCGCCATGCCCTTGGCGTTGAGAGCCTTGACCACGCCGCCAGCGGCGATGGTCCCACTGAAGACCTTGAAGGTGGACGCGCGGAATTCGGCGGTAAAATCCACGAGCTCCATGCCGAACCGCGTGTCGGGCTTGTCAATGCCATAGAGGTTTAGGGCGTCGACGAACGGCATGCGACGGAACGGGGTCGGGATGTCCATCCCGAGAGCTGTTTTCCAGACCCGCTTGAGAAGGCCTTCGATCAGGGCATAGATGTCCTCGCGATCGATGAAGCTCATTTCGATGTCGATCTGGGTGAACTCCGGCTGTCGATCAGCACGGAGGTCTTCGTCGCGGTAGCAACGAGCGAGTTGGAAGTAACGTTCCACCCCGGCGACCATGAGGATTTGTTTAAACTGCTGGGGCGACTGCGGAAGGGCGTAAAACGTGCCGGGGTCCCGGCGGTTAGGGACAAGGAATTCGCGGGCACCCTCGGGAGTGGACTTGAAGAGAGTGGGCGTTTCGATCTCGAGGAATCCTTGTTCCTCCATGAACACGCGGGTGGCAGTGGCGACTTTGGATCGCACGCGGAGGTTGCGCAGCATTTCGGGTCGGCGCAGGTCGAGATACCGGTATTGGAGGCGAAGCTCCTCGTTCACCTTGTTGGCAATCTCGGGGTCGTCGATGGAGAAGGGGAGCACTGCGGCGTGATTCAGGACGGTGAGTTCCCGCACCTGCAGTTCGATCTGGCCGGTGGCAATCTTCGAGTTTTCGGTGCCGGGCGGCCGGTTGCGGACATGGCCGGCCACGCGGATGACGGATTCGCTGTGCAGGTGGGCGGCAGTTTCGAAGACATCGGGGGCGAGATCGGAAGGATCGAACACGGTTTGGGTGCGTCCTTCGCGATCGCGGAGATCGATGAAGAGGACGCCGCCGAGGTCGCGCCGGGAATGGACCCAGCCTTCGAGTGTGACGGTCTGCCCAGCGTGGTTGGGCCGAAGTTCGTTGCAATGATGCGTGCGTTTCATGCGATTTGAGGCCGGTCGTAATACACCGGCTACCGGATATTTGAAGGGCGGAGTGTGGCGGGAAGCGGGCGGTTTTCAAAAGAAAGATTCGAGCGCCACGTGGCGGCCGGTGCATCCCGATGTTGTCGGAATGACGACAGAAGGAAACGAAGGAAACGAAGGCAGGCAAAGACTGGAAGAATCTTTGATCCCTTCGTTTGCTTCTGTTCAAAGAGTTTTCATTTCTGAGTCGAGTTCGCTTGCTCCGCGCCGTTTACCGACAATTCGAGGATCCACGGCGTGGCGGCGGGCTTCGAGCCCGCCCCTGGAAATTGGCCATTTTCTGACTGTCCCGGAGGGACATCATGAATTCTGCGCACGCATTGGCCTTCCTTTGTCGGAATCCTTGTCGCGAACTTTGTCGAGCCGGGCTCCACCCTCGTCTCGCACCCATTCATAAAAAAGCAGAAAAAAGCAGGCTTGCAACGGACGCCTCCCCCGGTAGTCTGCCAAACTCGTCCGGGTGGTCCGGGCGTTCAGACTTTATCCGATTTATGTCCGTTTCCGCTAACGATCTCCGTAAGGGCATGGCAATCGTGCACAATACCGAAGTGTGTGTTGTCCTCGAAGTCCAGCATCGTACGCCCGGTAATCTCCGGGCATTTGTGCAGGCGATCATCCGTAGCATCCGCACCGGCAAGAGCATGGACACCCGGTTCAGCTCGACAGAAAAGGTGGAGACCGTGCCGCTCCAATCGACTAAGATGGAATTCAGCTACAAGACGGGAGACGACTTTGTCTTTTCCAATCCCGATACGTTTGAGGAAGTGACGGTGACGGCGGAGTTGGTGGGCGAGAGTAAGAATTTTCTCGTGGAGAATGGAACCGTGACGATTACCTTCGTTGCGGACAAGGCCGTTTCGGTTGAGTTGCCGGCGAGTGTGATTCTGACCGTCAAGGACGCTCCCGAAGGGATCAAGGGCGATTCGTCGAATAATGTTCAGAAGCTCGTTGTGCTCGAAACGGGCATCCAGATTTCCACCCCGCTGTTCATCAAGACCGGCGAGAGGATCAAGGTGGACACTCGCTCGGGCAAGTACATGGAGCGGGCCTGAAAATCGCCCTCCTCCGCGAGCGTTACGTCGTGCGGCAGTCTTGCCCATGAATCGCCCCTCTCACCCCGCCCTCGGGCGGTGTGAGGGACACGGGGCATGAATCTCGTGACGGCGAACAGCCTCACCGTGCACTTGGGTAATGCCGGCTTCCGTTGGTCTCAATTCAGCACCGTGTCCGAGGCGGGAAAAGTTCCAGATGTTCCCGCAACGGGTTAAGGACCTTACGCCAGCTACTCTTTTGCGCCAAGTTGTCCGGCTCCTTGGCTCGATCCCCGTACAATCTTCGGACACCTGCCCGGGCATGCCGGCGAGAATGACACTCCAACAATAAGTAGATAATACCAAAAACTAATAACAATAACATATAACCCAGCTTCTGGCTGCTTTGCACTATATAATCATAATATCGCGCCTGGCACGTTAACACGGAATAGATGAGCCGCGCAGTCAATCGTCCACTCATTCATATATATAGGCCATTTTAGGAGCTACTATAATGAATCTCGAGCACACAAATCCCTGGACAAAACCACACCGGAGGAAAAGGGAGGACGTGCGGCTGCGGAACCGCTCACGCTCGATCAGTCCGCTTGGCAAGCCTACTGCCACGGCCTATTCGAGCTGCCAATCGCTGCTTGAATACTAATTCGCCACCCATAGGGACATCAAGCCAGCTTCAGCAGGAACTGGTCCGGGGTGATCGGCCGGGGCTTGTAGCCCGCGCAAGCCAACGCATCGAAATGGCGGTCCCAAGTGATGACATGATCAGCCTCGGCCGCGATCGCGCAGTCCACGAACTTGTCGTCGTCTGGGTCGCCGGTCACGACGGCGAACCGATAGTGCGGCTCCACGAACAGCACATTGCCGCGCAGCGCGGATAGCTGATGAAGGAACTGGTCCACCTGTTGCCAACGCGCGGAACCGGACAGCTCGGTGAGGATCTCCTCGTATTCGAGCAGGATCTCGTTCGAGAGGGCCAGCTCGACCCGTCCGTCCACCAGCGCATCTATGATGGGCGCGTACTTTCGCCGCGTGCCGAAGAGTTGCAACAGGACGTTCGTGTCCAAGCACACTCTCATTGCCGGTAGGGACGCCGGGCGCGGTGGAGGGCCACGGCCCCCTGGATTTTCTCCGGCTCCAGCTTCCTGGCCGCCCGGTCGTCATCGAAATCAGCATCAAGCTGCCGTCGCAGCAGCCCCAGCTCCCATTCCTGAACGGTCTGGCCAAAGGAAGCCAGATGAGCTGGCGGAAGCTGGTCAATCTTCTCGTGCAACAACTGGCGAAGCTGTTGCGTTTCCGGCGGAGTGTCAGTGGGCGTTGCCATGGTTGAAAGCTAGCGGGCCCCGTTCGTGCCTTCAAGCGTGCAACCTGTGGGTGGCGAATTCATAAACCGGAGTGTTGAAAGCGTAAGGTCAAAAAACTCAAACCTAGGGATATTCAACGGTTTACAGGGCGATGAGGAGATTGCTCCCAGGCCGTTGGCTCGGTTAAGTCTCGTCGATGAATTGGAAACGAAGGCTGGCGACCCTCTCCGGTTCGGTTGATCAGGAACTTTTCCTGCGCAACGAGTATCTGGTGACGGAGAACCGGATTCTCAAGAACCAGATCAAGAGGCGGTTACAGCTCACGGACCCGGAACACCGGTAGCATCCGTAACGGTGGGGATGCGGGTTGTCGCAGCCCTTACAGACGGGCCGCCGACCGTTGAAAATCTGACTCCTCGACTGCCTGGAGGTGACGCCCAGCCAGGTGGGCTTTCCGGGGGCACGCATGGTCGCACGCCTGGAGACCCGGGTACGAAGGAACAAAAAATGGGAACGCGAGACGGTGTACCTGATCAGCAGTCGGAGCCTCGGCGAGTTGCAGGCCCAGGGGGTCCTTTGGCTCAAGCGCAAATACTGGGTCATCGAGAGTCGCCTGCACCATTGTCTGGACATCACTTTGCAGGAAGACCTGAGCCGGGTGCGCGGCCCGAATTCGGTTCGCGTCATGGGAATGATCCGGCGCCTGATCGTGAGTCTGTCCAACGCGGCGGTGGACCGGTCCCGGAAGACCAATCCGAAGACCAAGCATAATACGAAGAGTTTCCGTAAGCCCTTACTCTCGGCCCGGGGCGGTCGAGAACGCCTCCAGGCGATGATTTTCGCCAAACACCCTCAGCTCTTGGATCTATGAAACTCGAAAGGCGCGTCCTGGGCACGAGATGGCTCGTTTAAGAGAGTGTTGCTGCCGGGAGGCGGCCGGGTTAAGAATTCGCTGTTGAAAGCGCGACTCTATCTCGAAACAACCGTGCCCAGCTACCTCACGGCCCGGCCGAGTCGGGATTTGATCCGTGCGAGCCATCAGCAAATCACACGCGAATGGTGGGAGTGCCGCCGGGCGGACTTCGAGGTGTTTATCTCTCAACTGGTGCTGGACGAAGCGGCGGCAGGCGATCCCGCAGCCGCCCGTGAGCGATTGGCGGCGTTGAAAGACCTGCCGCAGCTCGACATCAAGGACGACGTGGCCACACTGGCGGGGGCGTTGGTGGCATCGCTGGCCCTCCCCGCGAAGGCATCGACCGACGCGGCGCACATCGCCCTCGCCGCAGTTCACGGAATGCACTTCCTGCTGACGTGGAATTGCACCCACATCGCCAACGCTGAGATGGCCGTGGCCATCGCGCGAGTCTGCCAGGAGTACGGATTTACCGCACCCGTGATTTGCACCCCTGAAGAATTGATGGGAGGATGACGCCATGCTGAAAGACGAATTGGTGGAAGAAGTGCGAAAGGCGCGCCAAGAGCAGGCAGCCAAATGGAATTTCGACCTCAAGGCGATTCTGACCGACGCGCGCAAACGCCAGGCGCAATCCGGCCACAAGGTGGTTTCGTTCGCCACGAAGCACGACAAGGCCGGGTAACTTCGACATGCGACAAGTTGTTCAACCGCCTGTCGCTCCCGTAGGGTCAAAAAACTCGAACCTCCCAATATTCAACGATTTGCAGGGCGATCAGAAGATTGCTCCCAGGCCGTTGGCTCGGTTAAGTCTCGTCGATGAATTGGAAGCGAATGCTGGCGACCATCTCCGGTTCGGTTGATCAGGAACTCCTCCTGCGCAACGAGTATCTGGTGACGGAGAACCGGATTCTCAATGCGCCACTGCCTTGAAAATTACGTGAATCATTTCCACGCGGAGCGAAATCACCAAGGCAAGGGCAACGTGATCCTGTTTTCAGCGCCCGAGGATCGGATCGGTGAA
>CAMDJH010000129.1 GCA_945900455.1 Akkermansia muciniphila | reverse complement strand
ATTCACCATTCTTAATGATCTCCTCTCGCCGATCCCCTCGACACACGATGTGATAAATCAGGCCGGGGTATTCAAATCGTACTGTGCGGCCCAGGGGATCGTGGCGGCTGGCTCAGCAAACAGTTGTTAATACCAAGAACCGACCCCTTTAGGAACGGTTTGCCTCGGCATTGACCCTGGACGACCTCAAGTTTCTCTTCGCCGACTGACGGAACGCCCGGCGCGACGCCCGCTCCTTGCCCTCGTCCCTCGTCCTCGCGCCTCGTCCCTCGTCCCAATTCCGAAAACGATCCGCGAGAGACGACGGCCAAGGGACAGGTCATTGGCCCGGCTCGACTTCACGATGCCCGGCCCATCAACTCCGCGATGGGTTTGCCGTCATTAACGAGAGCTGTCGGGCGGCCGTTAAAATCACAAAAAGTGACAAAAAGTGACAAAAAGTGACAGGCTCAATATGTCCGATAGCTCAATTGAACCTGTCACTTTTTCACTTTTTCCCCGGGGAGACAGCCTGCGGTGGCGGAATCTTGAATGAAGGTTCGCTGTCGCTCTTCGACTGCATGGCGGGGCGCAAGCGGAGGGACAGGCGGGCCGGGATTCGGCGGGGGCGTGCTTGCTGATGCGGCCGCGACCCTGGAGAACTGCACCTTGGCGGGCAACCATGCGATGGGCGGGTCTGGAGGAAATGGCACTCCGACCCACAACCCTCCGATTCAATCCAACGCCAACGGTGGCAACGGCGGCCCGGCCCAAGGTGGCGCGCTCCATGGCCGGTTTGTCTTGGCGAGTTGCACGATCCCGTCGAACACCGCGAGTGGCGGCCCAGGCGGGATACATACGGCAGCCAAAGTAAACAAAACCAAGAACTGACTCCTTTAATGGGCGTTGATGAAGGGATTCGGCGAGTTCAGTTCGTCCGTTGACGCAAACTCTGATTTAATGAATCCTTAAACCGTGAAAGATCTCGACACCATGACCGTGACCAAAGTGGGGCAAGGCACGTTACCCAAGTGGTGGCGCGAGGCTTCCGGCTTGTCGCAAGGCGGTGTGGTCGAAGTTCGCCCGGTGGGCGATGGCCGCAACAGCATCGTCCTGACGCCCAAGCCGGCCAAGCGCCGTGGCCTCTCCGGCAAAGAACTGCGCAAGCAGTTTTCCCGTTGTCCTCACCCCATGCCGGCTCCCGATCGCCACGAGTTGCCCTTCAAATGAGCGTGCTGCTCGATACGGACCTGCTTTCGCTCCTGGAACGAAAGCGGGTGCCAGCCAAACTCGCGGCGTGGCTGGAAGAAAACGACGATGCGCTTTTCGTCAGCGTGGTTTCCTTGGCCGAACTTCAACACGGACTGAATCAAGCGCCGGAGACGCACCGCCCAAGTCTGGCCGCCTGGATGGATGAGACGCGGCGGAGGTTCGCGCCCGCCACAGAGCCGTTGACCGAACAGGTGTTGGTGCGATGGAAAGAGTTGCTCTCCGAATTGAAGGCGAAGAACTGCACGATGACTTGCGAGGATTCGCTCATCGCAGCCACGGCGCTTTTTCACGGCCACACGGTTGCCACGCACAACAAGCGGCATTTTGAGCCAGCCGGCGTGTCGGTCATTGACCCGCTGGATTGACCCACATTGCCCGCAGAAAAAGTGATAGGTTCAATAGGTTCAATTGAGTCGACGAAATAGTGGACCCATCGCTTTTATCACGACCGCGTGTGGAAATCGCTGTCCCGAATCTCAGGAAAACACTCCGGGTTTGCCTTCACTTGGGCGACGACGGCATCGCCTAGGGAGGACGACGCCCGCCTGGCACGCGGTAGACGTATGGCCACCATCATCGCCCAAGGCAAATCCGAGGGAGTGACGATGGAAACCGAAGAGTGGCTCGAAAACGAGCTGCGAGCAAGACGGGGGAGGTTCGCCTGAAAACTTTTCTGGATTCCGGCGTTCTCATTGCCGCGTGGAAGATTGACACACTCAAAGATGCCGCCCGTTCCATCATGGCCGACGATCGTCGTGAATTCTTCAGTTCCCAAATGGTCCGACTGGAATTGCTTCCCAAACCCCGGTTCGAAAAGCGAAGGACCGAGGTCCGGTTTTATAAAGGGGTCAAGCCCGGATTTGTGAATGTGATTCATGTTCGAATCTGTTTGCCTCGCAGTGTCAATAGACTCATGCGGCCTCTGTGTGATAGAACTTCAGGATGCGGCTGAGGCGTTCGCGAGTCCGGATGTCCCGTGCCATTCCACCGATCGGATCCTCGGGCACTGAAAACAGGATCACGTTGCGCTCGCCTTCACGAGTCGCGGAAACGGGGGCGATCCGATCTATCGCGGCGAGCTTGAGCTGTGAACGATTCCAAGGAGGTTGCGGTGGGCGATCCCTGAAAAAGCAACGTCGAGCGCTGCTTTTGTTTACGGAGGCACCCATTCGGCAAGGGGTGCTCCAGAGTCCACGGGAGAATTTGGCGGCTTTCGGAGGTGGTCAGGAAAGAGCCGGAAGTCAGTTACCCCGCGGCTAATCGCGAAGCGTCAAAAGGGAATTCAGTGTATCAATAAGACGAACCGCGAGGACGAAGGACGACGGACAGGTCCATTAGCCCGGCCCGAAGGACGAGGACGACGGACGACGGACGGGGACGGGGACGAGGACGACGGCCAAGGGACAGGTCCATTGGCCCGGCCCGACTTCACGATGCCCGGCCCATCAACTCCGCGATGGGTTTGCCGTCATTAACGAGAGCTGTCGGGCGGCCGTTAAAATCATTGATGGTGATCTTCGAGGAATCGATGCCGAGATGATGATAGATCGTCGCAAGGAAATCACCGGGGCCGCAGGCGCGTTCGATGACATCTTCGCCGCGCTTATCCGTCGCGCCGATGATACCGCCGGTCTGGATGCCGCCCCCGGCCCAAATATTGGAGAAGGCGCGCGGCCAATGGTCGCGTCCGGGCTGTAGCGTGCCGGCGGGAGCGCTGGCGTCCCCGGCACCGGTGCTGCGGTCGAAGCTGATCTTCGGCGTGCGGCCAAACTCGCCGGTGACGACCACCAGCACCCGCTTGTCAAGGCCGCGCTCATAGATGTCCTCGATCAGCATCGAGACCGCTTGGTCATACGCCTTGGCGCGGAATCGGAGACCGTCGAAGACGTGATGGTTGACCGCGTGATCGTCCCAATTCTGCACCCGGCCGCAGAGCGGTCCGCTTAGGCTGGTGGTGAGGATTTCGACCCCGGATTCGACGAGTCGCCGCGCCAGCAGGAGTTGCTGTCCCCAGCAATTGCGGCCGTAGCGGTCGCGCGTATGCGCGTCTTCCTTGCTGAGATCGAAGGCATCCCGCGTGCGCGGATTGGTCAGGAGCGTCATAGCTTGCGCTTCGAATTGATCCAATGCACCGAGTTCGCCCTCCGTATCGAAGCCGCGTTCGAGGGTGTCGAGACTCTTCCGCAAGGCCACACGATCGCTCAATCGTCTCGACTCGGCGGGATCCGCAAGGCCGATGTTGGGCACTTCAAAGTTGGGCCGATTTGGATCGTCCATCACGGCGAAGGGCGAATACGCATCCCCCAGATAGGCGGGGCCGTTGTATTCGAGTGGCGGATTGATCCCGAGATAGATGGGGAGTGGATTGGTGCGTTTCTCGGCCTTCGATCGCAGATAGTTCGCCACACACATCCAGTCCGGCAGCTTCGGCTTGGGCTTGTCGCGTTCGTCCGGGTCGCCTGAAAGCAGTTGCATGGAGCCGGCGGGATGTCCTCCGGCCTTTTGATTCATGGAGCGTACGATTGTAAACTTGTCCGCGAGCTTCGCGTGGAGCGGCAGCCATTCGGTGATGCGTGTGCCTGGCACCTTGGTGCCGATCGTCTTGAACGGCCCGCGGTACTCGCTGCCGATGTCCGGCTTCGGGTCATAGGAATCGAGATGCGACAATCCGCCCGGCAGCCACACCATGATAATCGCGGTCTTTTCGTGCGCAGACTTGAGCGCATTCTCCGCACGGAGGCGGAGCAACCCGGGCCAACTCAGCGTCGCGAAACCCGTGAGCCCGATGCGCATGAAGCCGCGGCGATTCAAAGGCCCGGCGCAAGGAATAATGGAGGGAGACTCGTTGAATGAAGACATGGCGATGAAACGATTGAGGTTCGAGTAAGGAAATTCGAGGTGAGCGCTGGGTTTTGTGTTGTGACGTTCTATTTCACTCCGAAGACGGCTAGCTCCTTGCCATTCGTACCGTCCCAGACGCGCAGAAAGCTGTCCTCGCCGCCGCCGATGACGACATCCGCGGACGCTGAGCTGGCGGCGGATTGCATAAAGTCGGGCAGCTTCTCCATCGAACGGACCTGGCTGCCGTCGTCATTCACGATGCGGATGAGATTGTTGCCGGCAGACGTGATGAGCTGCGGTGTGGCTCCGATGAACTGCAGTGACGTCACCTCTTTGCTCCAGCCTTCGATCTTCTTCTTACGTTCGCCCAGGATCATGTCCCAAATCAGCACAACACCGTCGCCGCCTGCACTGGCGAGTATGCGACCGTCCGCACGGAAAGCGACGCCCATGACATGATGAGTGTGGCTCTCAAACAGATTCACAGGCTTGCCACTGGCACAGTCGGTGACGCGCACGATCTTGTCGGCACCCCCGGAGGCGATGAATTTGCCATCCGGAGAAAAATCAAGACTGAGCACGGCATCGGAATGGCACTCGGGCCACGTCTTCACTCGATTACCGCTGGCGACATCCCAGAGGATGATGTCGCCGGAGCGTGACGGTTCGCCACCGCCCGTGGCGAGCGTCCTGCCATCCGGGCTGAAGCGCACGGCGTTCACGCGATCGACAAACGGCGAGTCCGCGTTGCCCCCGCCCAGCACTCGCTCCAGAACCCAGGACGCTGCCGTGCTCACACGGGTCGTAGCACCATCGCCGTTGTACGCGACAAAACCCCCGTCAACCGAGGAGACGACGGACGCTGCCGTCACACCGGTGCCGACGGCCACCTGCTCGATGGGTTTGCCAGAAGCGATCGCCCAAACGCGTTGTATGCCGTCGCCGAACACCGCGGTAATAGACTGTGCATCGCCAGAAAAAGCGATGGCGAAGGGTCGTGCGTCCCCTTTCGCGACCGCTTGTTTTGCCAGGGCTAGATCGGCGGTGGCTTTGGCTTGGGCTTGTTTCGCTGCCGTGATGGCGGCATTTGCAGCGGTGATGGCGCGACTGTTCTGACTCTTTGCGGCGGTAATGTGGTCCACTTCGGCCTCGGCGTCTTTGATGTGTTGCTCGGAGGCGGTCACGGCCGCGATCGCCGAGGTCTCCGCCGCGAGGGCGGCCGTCAGTTTGTCCTGAGCTTCCTTCCGTTGCTTTTCCAGACCGGCTTCGGGTTTGCCCTCGGGCGCCTTGGCGATCAGGGCGGCCACCGCATCGGCTGCCTTCTGTGCGGCAAGCTTTGCGTCCGTCGCGGGTGGCACGGCCTTCTGCTTTTCGGGCAGGATCTTCTTCACATCGGTGATGGTCTCGTTCGCTTTCTTGAGCAGTTCGTCCAGCGCTTTGTTCTCCGCTTCGATGCGCGCCACCGCCTTGGTTTGAAAGGCAAGGTCGAGCCCTTGCGCAGCGGCCTCCCAATCCAAGGCAGCCATGGACTTGCTGAACTCGACGCCGCCGCGGAGCTCGATGGTTTGTTTGGCAGTCTCCAAGTCCCACACCCGCACCGCGCCATCGGCACAACCGGCGGCGAATTGCCTGCCATCCCGCGACGAGGCGAGCGCTAGCACACCCGCGATACCGAACTCACCCACCCGTTTACCCTCGGCGAGGCTCCACAAACTCACCGGGCCGTCTTCGCTCGCGGCGAGCAGGTGATCCGAATTTCCAATGACTTCGAGTGCGGTTACGTTGCGGGTTGCGCCGTTGAGTTCTCGTGGCGCGTCCAGTGTGCTGCTACCGCTGTTGACCCCAGGCAACGCCCAAACGCGCACGACCCCGTCGTCTCCCGCCGTGACGATTGTTTTTCCGTCGTGCGTCCAAGTCATGGCGCGGACACCGCTAACGCCTGTTAGCGTCGCGATGCGTCTATCGTCTTTAAGGCTCCAGAGGCTGAGCGTCGCGTCGGTTCCATAAATTGCCGCTGTGGTAGCATCCGGCGAGAGACTCAACCGCTGGACACCCGCCGCGTTCACGGCCGGGACGGTCTTGGTGACCTTTCCGCTGCGAGCCTCTAGCAGATGAAGCGCGCCTAGGGGGTCCGCGCAAAGGATTTGTGTTCCATCGTTGCTCAGCGTCGACACCACCGCACCGAGCGCCGGATCGCCCTTCCGGGAGATAACGTTCGCCTTCTCCCGTCGCCAGATTTTCACCTCGCGAAAACTTCCGGTGGCGAGCCGAACGCCATCGGGACTGAAGGCAAGCGATTGCACGAGAGCGCGATGGGCCAGGCCGCCTTGATCGGCCAGGCAGGTGACGAATTGCCGCGTCGCAAGATCGTAGATGAAAACCTGGTTAGCGCGGCCGCAGGCGGCGAAGCGGCCGTCCTGGGTCATCGCGACGGCGTAGATCGGATTGACGCCTGGGGGCAGTGGCTGCCAGACGATCGGACGTGTTTGCTGAACCGAGTGCTTCGCGCCCTGGTCGATCCAGGTTCTCAGCAAGGCGAGTTCGCTGGGGGTGAGGTCCACCGCTCCCGCCTTGTTTTTTTTCGGCGGCATGAGGAGGTCGTCGAGATGGGCTGCCGCTTTCGCGATAAGGCTGTCCGCACTTTTGCCCGGGATGATTCCTGGGCCAGATTCGCCCCCCTTCTGCATCAACTCCGGCGTCTCCATGCTCAGCTCGGCCTTGGTCGTTGTCTTGTTGTGACACGCGATGCAGTTGGCTTTCAGAATCGGATAGACATCGCGATAGAAGTCGATCTCGGCGGCGGCGGTTTGCGGCGCCAACGGCGAGACGAAGACCGCGCCGACGAGGGCGCCAGCCAGCAATCGACGGCCGGTGAGATGTCGAACGGGAAACCTCATTTCTTCGGGGTGGCTGCCGCGGTGGCGACTTGAGCGGCCTTGACCGAGATTCGGATCGGCTCGGACAAGAAGATCTCGACGGTGTCCTGGGGTGCGGCGGCGTCGGTGATGGTTTTCATACGCTTGGCGGCGGCGGCCATCGAAGCCTCGGCCAGCTTTTGTTTCTCGGCGGCGATCTTTGCGGCGTTGGCGGCATCGGACTTCCTGTCCGTGGGAGCGCTAGCGGCTTCGTCTGCGAGTTTCTTGGCGGTAGCGGCGGCGGTGGCGACTTCCTGCTCGGCGCGCTTTTGTGCGGACTCGGCAAGTGCCACGGCCTCCGGGTTGTAGCGATATTTGCAGGTGGCGTTACCATAGAAGGCGAGTGTGTAGTCGCCCGGTTGTGTCTTCAGTGCGGCGAGATCGAGCACGGCTTCCTGGGTGGCATCTTTGACCGACAGATCGAACTCCTTCAGGTCTTCGAATCCGGTGCCGTAGGCTTTGAGTTTGACGGAGGGGCCGGTGAACTCGTTGCGCCAGGTGACCTTTAAAGGGATCTTCAAGGATTCACCAACCTTGGCCTCCCAGACTTTGTTTTCGCTCGCTGCGATTGTGACGGGTGCCTGCTCCGAGTCCGTGACGGACACCGGCACATCGGCCATCAGACGCGGGACGGGAATCTCGTTTTTTGCGTCCTTGACGGGCCATTCCATCGAGGCCAGATGGCAGGGGTGGGTGACGGTGCCGCCGTTAATTTGAGCACGGCCGAACATTTTCGCGATCGAGAACGCGCGCTTCGCATTTTCAGCAGCACTGATGATCATCATGCCCACCTGTTTGCCCTTCGGGATCTTCAAACCGCTCGAAGTCACACCGGGAGGCAGGCCTTCCATGTCCAGTTCGATCTCGCCATCGAAGCCATCGCGCCGCACGACAACCACCTCAAACGCCGTCGTGGTACCGGCGCGCAGAGCGATGGGTTTGGAGAGAGCCGCGCGGTCGCCGTTGCGCAGCGTCATATGCACGGCCCACGCAACGAGCGAGAAATCCGGAGCCGCCTGACGGACAATGAGGCGATAAACATTGCTCGCATCGGTGCGAGTGCCGCCGAATAAATCACGCACTTGCAGGCGATACAACCCGTCTTCTTTTATCTCCGCCTTGCCCAACACATCGGGTGATCCGGCCTCGTACGGCGGCCCATCGTAGGAATAGCCATTGCTGGTGACCTTCATCGGATTGGCAATGTCGTACAATTCCGCGACGTCGGTGACGGCTTCCTTGTCGCCCGATTGGGTGACCCGCTGCACGAGCACAAACGGATCGGTGGCATGACCGAGCCGCTCAGAAGCCACCTCGATCCACCAGACCTCTCCTTTCTTCCCGGAAAACTCGTAGGTGTCGACATCTCCAGCCGGGAAGAAGCTGCCCGCGATGTCGCAAGGCAACGCAATCTTCTGCGCTTGGCCAGGATGATTGTTCGGCTCGGTCTCGTCGGCCTTCGCCGTGGCAGCCAAGCCCGCCGGCGGCCAGGAAAAGGAACTGACCGTCGCCGTCGCTGCCTGCCGGGGCGCGGGGTCATTGCCAGACGGCTCCTGCAACGCCAGGCGGTAGAAGTGCTCGGGGCCGCCCTGGAAGGTGAGGCCGTGAACCTTCACTAAATACGTACCATTGGCGGGCGGCGAAAAGTCGAGAATGCCGGTGGTGCGATTCACGAGAAGATCACGACCCTGTGCGTCCGCGATAATCAACACCGGCGTCAGCTTCGAATCGATACCCATCGCGGCACACTCCACCGCAACGCGTTTTCCCTTCACTCCCTCGAACGAATAAAAATCCACCGCACGCTTGGTCATGACCGCGTTGCAGATCGAGTTCATCGGCATCGCCAGGGCCGTCTCCACCGCGTTGTTCGGCTTGCTTCGAGTGGCCTCCGGCAGCGTGCCCACCGAGAATGCCCGGGCTGACGAAACGCCCAGCCGTGACAGCACCCGGGCATCGTGCACTCCGACGGAAGAATCCGCGGCAATCGTCACGAGAAACTTGTTCTCCACGGCCTTGCCATCCGCATCGATCACGGGCTTAGCGGTGATGGCGGGCGACGAGAAGAGCAATGCCGTTACATCCTCGATGTTCTCGCCCGTGATGCTGACCTCGACCTGGGCGCCGACCTGTCCGCCCATCGGAAGGACCGTGAGCAAGTGGGGTGCTGGCAGACAGACTTGTTGTGCGATGCTGGGCCGAGCCAACCCGAGGCACAGGATGCCAAGGGCGAGAGGAAGTGGGTTTTTCGGGATCATGGTGCTAGTGATTGTAGAGAAATTCCTTCGTGTTGATGATGGCCCACAGCAGGTCTTCGTACGCTTGGCGTTGCGAGCGTAGCGAATCCAACAACTTGTCCTGGGCGTCGGTGCGCGGTTTAGCGATGTAGCCTTCACTGATGCGCACCTCGTGGGCGGTGGGTTCGCGGGAGAAGGCGGCGAGGTAGAGTTCGCGGATGCGTTTGAGCTCGGGAATTTCGGCCTTGGCGAGCTGTTCAGCGCGACCATTGCTCGCGGTGAGTTTGGCTTTCACGTCGGCGGCGTTCATCAGGTGCAGGCTCTGAGCGAGGCTGGAGGATTGCACGCGCTCGCACTCGCAGACGCTGGCGCCTTCGGGACGGCCGAAGACTTTGAGGAAGGCGGAGCTGCGGGTGTAGCTATTGTCGGGCAGGGAGATCGCGCGAGTGCCGGCGGGCAGATCGGCGAAGTCGGACTTGGCTCCCGTCACCTGATCGATGGCGTCGAGCAAGACCTCGGCCTGCATTCGTTTTGGATAATAGTGGGAGAAATTCTGGCGATCCACGGCATTGTACTCGTTCGGCGTCGCGCTGAGTTGGTAGGTGTGGCTTTGCGCGATGATGCGGACCACCGCTTTCAAATCAAATCCGCTCTCAATGAAGTGCTTTGCGAGGGCATCGAGCAGCTCGGGATTCGTCGGGGGATTTGTGTCGCGGATATCGTCTTCGGGTTCGATGAGGCCGCGCTTGAAAAAGTGCTTCCAGTAGCGGTTCACGAGGGATTTCGCGAAGAAAGGATTCGACTTGTCGGCCATCCAGTCCGCGAGCCGCAGACGCGGATCCTCATCCGGCGGGATGTCCAGCGTGGGGGATCCGAGGGCGGCGGGTTTCACCGGCAGCCGCGTTTTCTTGTTCTCGGTCTGCGCGACGCCGCGCTTGTGGAAAATGAGATCTTCCCCGGCGATGGTAGTGGGCTTGCGGCCCACCTGGCTGAAGAAGGCGGAGAGGCTGTAATAGTCCTGCTGGCTCCAGCTTTCAAACGGATGATGATGGCACTGTGCGCACTGCATCCGCACGCCGAGGAAAAGCTGCGCCACATCTTCGAGCTGCTGGTTTGGTTCCTTCACGCGCTTGTACCAGGCCACGGCAGGATTCACCGAGATGGCGCCCGTCGCGGCGAGGATCTGACGCACGATTTCGTCGTAGGGCTTGTTCGCGAGCAGGCTGTCGCGCATCCAGGCATGGAAGGCGAAGTTCGCGGTGATGTCCGCCGCTTCATCGCGTTTGTTCTTAAGCAGCGCGGTCCATTTATTGGCGAAGTAATCCGCGTAGTCGGGGCTGTTGAGCAGCGACTCTATTGCGCGGTCGCGTTTGTCCGGTGCCCGGCTGGCAAGGAATGCCTTCGTCTCCTCCACGGTTGGCAAACGGCCGGCAATATCGAGCGAGATCCGCCGCAGGAAGGTCGAGTCATCGCAAATCGGCGAAGGCGGCACGCCGATCTCCTTCAAGTTTGCAAAGATCCGTTCGTCAATGAAGTTCTTCGACGGCGGCAGGTTCCCCACCGGCGCTCCCAGCGGGATCGACGCGCTGTAAACCGAAACCATCCCCTGGTAACGCACCATCACGGCGACGTTGCCCGGGATGTCGAGTATCTCAATCAATCCCTCTTCGCTCGCCTCCGCCATGCTCTTGTCATTCGATTCGTAAAGCGCAGCCCGCGTCACATCGCGCGTCCCACCCCCGGAGTAGTGCGCCTTCACCGTGAGCTGCTGCCGCGATTTGATCTTCATCGAGCCGTGCTTCGGCTGCACTTCGATGGACAGGAGTTTCGGGTCCGTTTCCTTCCCATACAGCATCCCCTGGCTGATCCACTGGACCAGCGTCTGGTAGCCCTCCGAATTGGGATCCAGTCTTTTTCCTCCGCCATGCGGCACGATGTTCGCCGCCTTCAGTAGCAGCAAACTTTGCTCGGGCGCGACGGGAAAAACCCGCCGCCCCTTCCCTTCCTTCACGATATGCTCGTAATCCTCCTGCGGTTCAAAACCCAGCAGCGACAACCGGAAGCCTCGCTGCCCCATCCCAGCCTTCGCATGACAGGCACCCGAGTTGCATGTCGCCTTCGTCAGGACCGGTCCCACGTCATTCACAAAGCTCAGCGGCCGCACGGGCTCCGCAGCACTGCGCGCTACCCCGAATGTCAAGGCCGGAAAGGTGATCCCGGTCAGGATCGCCTGCTTCAATCTGACGAGACGAAAATCGAACATTGGCTGTGTTTAGTTTGGGCCGGACGCGACCTGCGAACAAAGACGTGTGTCGTTTCTGATGCGCCCCTCCGACGGATAACTTTGTAAAAGAGAGCAATTTGGATTTAAAAAATGGCTACATGTCCCGACCCTAGCCCATTCCCGCCCAGTCCGGAAGTCGAAAGACGGGGTGAGTCTATTTTCACCTCCTTATCATTGAGTTTCCAATGCTGGCGTGGTCTATCGTAGTGCTTCTCGCGTGTGCTTCTGTTCAAAGAGTTTGCACTTCTAACGCGAGTTCGCTCGCTCTCCGCCGTTTACCGGCAAATCGTGGATGCACGGCGGGCATGCCCTCCCTCCGAAAGCATATTGACAGGCCAATGCAAGGGGCGGAGCGTGCCCGAGAAGTCTATTTCGCCAATAAACCAAACCAAATCTCCCTAGTCGCGGAGTGTCAGGCGAATGCTTATCAGTCACCGCCAAAATGCTCGACATCACCCACTTTCGCTATCTCGATTGAGAAGATACCTTCGACGTCGAGTTCGACGATGGCCTGAGCTTTCTCGAACCTCATGCGACGATTAAGAAATCCAATCGCATCTCCGCCACAGTTAAGCCCGTGTCCGTGGTCTTGGACACGGAAACTCGTTTGGGCTTCGACGTTCGTTACGACACCGGTAAAGTGGCGGAGGTCTCGTGGTCCTTCATCCGTGAATTGCCGCCGAAGAAAGTGAGAAACACGTCACCAATTTAACCCTATGGGCAAAGTCCGGCGCAGCGGCTACATCTTGGAGTGGTTCATCGGTGACCACGCCCCACGCCCCACGCCATGTCCACGTTTACGACACCAAACGCCGTCTCATCGGTCGGTTGGACGTGGACCGACTGGTAGGTGTCGAAGACTGGATTCCCCACCGATAACTAATCAAACTCATCGCCGATTTGAAGAACGAGGGCCGTTTATGAAAACATGGATTCAGCTCAAGAAACCTTACGGCAAAGCCACCTTCTCCCGCGTCCGCCACGCCCGCTTCCTCGGCTGGGAGGACGCTTTTGACGTCGAGTTCGAGGACGGCCTCTGCTTCCTGGAACCCCACGCCACCATCCGCAAGGCGAACTGCATCGCGACGAAGGCCGCTCCCACCAGCGTGGAAGTCGATGACGACCTCGGCAGTCATTTCAAAGTAACGTACGACAACGGACAAGTCGCCGAAGTCTCGTGGTCTTTCCTCCGGGAATTGCCGCCCAAGAAAGTGAAGAAAGCTTCATGAACCTGAATCCAACCATTGACGCCAGCGAACACACAAAACGTGACAGGTTCATTTGAGTTTACGAAATATTGAACCTGTCACTTTTCCCACACCAATTCGATCTCGATGTCGAATAAACATTTCGTTCACAACATCCTTCGATCGGAGAATTACCCCGTCCGTCAAATGCCGCACTCGCAGCCTTATTCAACAATCCATGTGACACCACATTGACACCGCTAAGCGTGATGGCAGAATGTTGGCATGGCCCGAACTCAAATCCAACTGCCTGATGAAGTTTTCGCCCGTGCCAAGAGGCTCTGCGAGGCCCGCGAGATATCTCTCGCCGAACTGGCTCGACGCGGGATTGAATACATCCTCAGCGTTTATTCCAACGATCCCAGCGCGGTAAACGATTGGCAGCCGCCAAAGCCTCGCAGACTTGGTTGGAAGGGGCTGAGCGATGCAGAACTCAAGCAGCGGGCGCAAATAACAGCGACGGAGGCTTCCCTACGGAAAGCCGTGCACTCCATGAATCGCTCTGGGAAATTGCCCGAACCCAAGACTTTGCTTTCCGGCGCTGCTATGATGCTCGCTCGGCGCTAACGATGACTGCGCAGGGAGTGACGGAGTTTGCAACCGTAAACGTTAGGGATTTTGAAGGCGTTGGATTTCGGCGGGTGTGGAATCCGCTCGGTCGAGCGACGAAGTGAGTATGAGCATCAATACTATTAGTTCAGGGACTAAATGACTTCAGCAACCATCAAACTATTCTTGCCACGTGGCGATGCGAAAAGTCTTCGAACCGCCGAGATATCAAATTGGACGGGCAAGGCGATCGCCGCGCCACGAACTGAGTTGGATGACTTATTGCAGCGAGAAGAACTCAGCAATTCCGGCGTCTACTTTCTCATAGGTACCGATCCCCTATCCGGGTCGCCTCAAGCGTACATTGGCGAAGCAGAAGTGATTCGCGATAGGCTGAAGTAACATAAGGCGAGAGATTTTTGGATCGCGGCAATGGTGTTTGTCAGCAAGGACGAAAACCTGACAAAGGCTCACATTCGCTATCTGGAAGGTCGACTCATAGAGGAGGCGATCGCAGCAGGTCGGTACACATTGGAAAACGCTCAATCCGGTGGTTCCAAACTCCCAGAATCTGATCGCGAAGACATGGAGGTATTTCTCGCGCGCATTCGGCAGCTCTTGCCAGTTCTGGGCTCTGAACTTCTCGTTCCTGTTGGTCAGCCGTCGGCCAGGCAACAATCGGGTGGAATTTTGTTTTGCCGGTTGAAGGGTGCCGAAGCCCGCGGTCGGCGTACGCCGGATAGTTTCGTGATCTTGAAAGGTTCAACCTCAAGGATCTTGATTCCTAATCACAGGCATTTGCTATCGCTCCGCTGCTGGGGAGATTTCGTTTTTTGGCAAAATGGACTTCTGGGGCACGGTCGCTTTCTGAATTGGTCTGTCAATGTGCTTTCGGAGGAAGAAAACGTGACCGGTTCATTTGAGCTGACGAAAGATTGAACCTGTCACTTTATCGCGGAAGGAGAAGGTTGAGCGGACTGACGTCCGCTGCTACGGGCAACGAGGCGTGGCGGCGGCGGGTGGAAGTGCTCGGGGACGCCAGCCGGCAACTGCGCACGTTCAAACCCGAATAGGCCTGTGCCAAACTTTATTGCCTATGCAACAAAGTTCGTCATGGGCGCGGGACTGGTGGCGTGGTCGAGCGCGTCGGTCGAGTCCCGCGACTGCGGGATGAAGATGCTGTCACGTTGCGGGTCGATGTTGGGCTTGCGAGTGAGATTGGCCCGCAATCGCATTGGGGCTTCCATGTGACTCGGATTACGAATCGCCGGGTTTCTCTTCAAAGGTAACTTAGCCACGCATCGTGCCGGCGTTGTTTCAACGCGGCGAACCACCGGCATGCCGGGTAAAGGATCAAGAGCGCCACAATCCATGTCGCATAAATTACGGGCAAGCCGAAGCCGCGCCCGGGTTCAGCGGAAGGCGAATGCGCGTCGTCGGAGAATGCGCCAAAGAGCCACTCGACGTCGCGGCCAGCCATCCAGGAAACCAGCAGAGCGAGCCCATGACAGAGCGGCAGATGCAGCAGGTAATAGAAAAGTGGGACACGCCCGAACGTGACCAAAGCACTGCGAAGTCCCGAGCGCAGAGGCGCGCTGGTTTCCGTCCATTGATCAAACAACGCCAGGACGATCATGGCCGGGCCCAGTGTCACGAGGAGAAAATCCAGCGACGGTGGATATTTTTGCACGTTGAAGAACGAGAAGGTGGTCTGCAGCGGCGTGGCCTGGGCTGACCAAGTATGCAAGTCGCCGTAGATGTTCGTGTATCGCAAGACGAAGAACAGTGCGAGCGCGCTAAGACCCATTTGCCACAAACGGCGCCGCCGGATTTCAGGTGGAGTCAGCATGATGGACCCGAAGAGATAGCCAAGGGTCATCACCCCGATCCACGGGATGAGCGGATAATAGAGATCGATGTGAGTGGCTCCGAGTTCGAACCCGCCTTTCACATGGAGCACCTTCCAGAACCAGTCGCCGTGGCCAAACTGCTCCGGTTTCACCCGGTCCAGCAGGTTGTGCCCAAAGATCTGCCCCAGAGCGAATCCGGCCATGGCCCAGCGCGGCAGCCAGATGATTCCAGCCAACGTCACCATGCACACGCCGATGGCGTAGATGACGGCCGCTTCGATGAATTTCAGGCTGAACGACCACGACCAGCCCAGAAACCAGACTACGGTGAAGTTCAGCAAGATGAGCCAGACTCCTCGCGTGAGGAGAAATCGGGATACCTCGCCGCGGCTGCGGCCACGCTGCTGATACAGGAACGCGCTAGTGCCAGCCAGGAAGATGAAAACCGGTGCGCAGAAGTGTGTCACCCAGCGTGTGTCAGATACAGCGACAGGCTCGTCTTCGCTGGATCCAGCGGATCAAACGGGGACATCGTCATGAATTCGCGCACATGATCCAGCGCCATGAGCATCACGACCATCCCGCGCAACAAATCAAGAGAGCCAAGCCGAGGACGTGACACGGTAGTAGGAGGGGATGAGGCAACTTGTGTCATATGGCGTTTGGGTTTAGCCCATTGCACACGAGTTCAGTTTACTTGTCGCCGAAAAGTCTTCACACCTTCGCCTTCCCCCCATCTTCCATCTTCCATCTTCCATCTTCCGCCTACGCTGAGGCTTCGGCGCGACGAGTGATTTTGTTTTCAAAGCCTTCGTCCGAACAATGCGTCGATCTTCTTCCGCACCGTTTCGTCCATCCGAATCAAGGGCGGCCACGGCATTTTGAGTGCCATTCTGACCTGTCCCTTTATCCGGTCCCTTTATCCGCCACCCTTTCGATGTCGCAGCGCTGACCCGGTTTGAGGTCATCGGCCTTGCGGAATTCCTCGGGAATTTCCAACAAACCGTTGGCGGAAAGAATCGTCGTCATGAGCGAAAACTAGGTTTTTGGCCCTGAAGCGTCAACGCTCGCATCGGATCGCGCGGAGTCCCGCCTGCAGGCGGTTCCGAGGCCGCGTGAACGCGGAACTCCAAACGTGGAAGTTGCACAGCGCGGCTGTAACCTAATCGTGGAGCGTCAAAAGCGAATGCTTATCATTCACGAGCAACTGCAGAACGGTGCCGCCGAAGCCGCACGACAAGGGCTTTTCTGGTTTTCCGCCGCGCTAAACCGGCGCCCCGTTGCCAGGTTGCCGCCAACGCGCCGGCTCTTCCCGCAACATCACGGTTTTATTGAAGTCCGAGTTTGAACTCTTCGAGCTTGTCCTTGAATTCCTGACCGGTGTGAAGGCCGGCCAGAATATTCTTCCATTCACCGGCCTGTTTTCCATTCAAGAGATTTTCCCACAGGCAATAATGCGCCAGTTCGTCGCCTTCCAACACCACCTCGCCAAAATGCTTTTTCTGAAAGGCCACATCCGGTTCACTCCATCTGACGTAGCAAAACGCAGGCAGGGCGCGATTTTTTTCGAGGCTGGCGTCCCAAACAACCTGACCATCCTGCCATCGGCCATTGGTGTGATCGGGGGCCTGCGCCAGCTTCAGTTTGACGGTGAGATGATCCGCTTGGCCATCCGACCCGCCCAGCAGGTCTTCGACAATCTTGTCCACCGCATTGATCGGCTTGGGCTGTTCCAATTGTGGATTCGTTTTCTTTTCCTGCTCCCAGATCTTTACCTCAGCGCGATAGAGGTCGCTACCCGACAGATATTTCTCCCAGGAATTTTCCAGCGCTTTGGAATCCTTCAAGACGGCGAAGGCTGGTGACAATGATCCCGTCGCCGGCAGCCCCATTTTTCCCGTCACCAGACGGCGGATCAGGCCCAGCAGCACGGAATAATCATCTCCACCTTCCCCGAAAATCGCGCCCAGTTGGGTCACGTCTGAAAGTTTCAGGTAGCTGTGCTCAATCAGATATTGACCAAACCGGGCGGTGAAGGCTTCGTTAGCATTGGTGTCGGCCAGAGAGCTCACCTGAAAGACCCAATAATAAAGGCCGGCGTTCTTGAGGTCGCGCCGGAAATCCTCATCCAGAAACCGGCGCAATGACGGGTAGCCTGACTCGCTGCCTAACTCGGCCTGGGCCCAGCCAAGGACGAGATCCGTGAGTTGATCCGCCGCGTGCAACTGCCGGGCGGTTTTGCCGGCCAGATCATCGTTGCCCCGGAACCGTTCCAGATAAAAACCCGCATAGCCAAGACTGGAGGTGAGGTTGGTATAGGATCCGGCGCCGCCGATGTCCGCCGGCATGTCACCATTGAATGCTCCTTTGGCCACATACCGTTTTCCGTCCTGCTTCACGCCACCCGCTGGGTAAACGCGCGTGATGGCCTCCAGTTCGTTCGTAGGAAAAGCCTCATACTTGGGGGTGCCGTTGGTCTCGTTGCCATCAGCCCGGTAAAAGGTAAGCGTACGTTCCACGCCATGGGCGGTGGGTTTCAATTCCACCGTGTAATCGTTGTGCGGACAGCCCGTGACCAGCGCACATAGCAACGCCAGCGCCGAAGCCAGCGGAATGCGTTTCTGACAATCCTTGGTGCTCATGGGTCGAAGCTGAATTGAAATGCGTTTCACATTTACCTGTCCAGACAAAATGGGTTGCCCACCCAGCGCGGGTGCATCTCACGGAAAGGGTGGTTTTCTCGAGTGACAGTAAGATGAGATAAAAAATGCGCTGAGATTGCGAAGAGATTGTGGTCAGCCAGAAGGCTGGACGGAGAACTGCGCGTGTGGGAATAACTGCTGCCAGTAGCCGTTTCG
>CAMDJH010000128.1 GCA_945900455.1 Akkermansia muciniphila | reverse complement strand
TTGGATGTACCGCCATTCCATCCAGCTTGGAAGATTTCATCCATCGTTTTCCGCATACGACCAAGGCTGAACTGGTAGCCGACCAGTTGGCTCATCCGCCTTTCGGAAGCAATCTCACTTTTGCGCTCCCGACCTACACCCGTTGCCATCAAACAAGCGGGACCACGGGCGAGCCGTTGCGATGGCTGGATACTCCGGATTCCTGGAAGGTCATGGTCCGCGATTGGGCGGAGGTTCTCCGGCGGGCGGGGGTGGTTGCGGGGGATCGCGTCCTTTTCGCGTTTAGCTTCGGGCCCTTCCTTGGCTTCTGGCTGGCATTTGATGCCGCGCAACAATTGGGATGTCTATGCTTTGCGGGCGGAGGGATGAGTTCCGCTCAACGGGCGCGGGTGCTGGTCGAGAACGGCTGCTCCGTGCTCTGCTGCACGCCAACCTACGCTCTGCACCTTGCCGATGTATTGCAGCGCGAAAAACTGGATCACTCCCGATGCCGCGTGCGCACTCTCGTCGTCGCTGGTGAACCCGGAGGTAGCCTGCCCGCGACCCGTCAGCGTTTGGCTGAAGCCTGGAACGGTGCCCGCATTTTTGACCATCACGGCATGACTGAAGTCGGCCCCGTCACCTACGAGCACCCCCAGCAGCCCCACCATCTCGTCCTCCTGGGCCATAGCTTTTTCGCCGAAGTCATTCATCCGGTCACCTCCAAATCCGTCTTGCCGGGCGAACCGGGCGAACTGGTTCTCACTACTTTGCTCAGAACGGCCTCGCCGGTCATTCGGTACCGCACGGGAGATTTGGTACGGTGCATCACCAATCAGCTCCACGGGGACGCCGGCACCGTCTTCCAAGGGGGGATTTTGGGACGGGTGGATGACATGCGGATCATCCGCGGTGTCAATATCTATCCATCGGCGATTGAAGAGCACATCCGCGCCGTGGCTGGCTCCGCGGAGTACCGCGTAACGTGCAGCCGAACCCACGCCCTCCACGAACTGTCGATTGAAGTGGAGGCCGCGCCCACCGACGCGCGCCGCCTGGAGGAACGTCTTCAAACGAACCTTGCCCTTCGCGTGCCCGTAACGCCGGTTTCGGAGGGCAGCCTTCCTCGTTTCGAACTAAAGGCCCGCCGCTGGCGCGACGTCTAAAGGATCAGGCTGCCTCCGGTGAGGGTTCCGATGTTGGCGGGAACTCCCCTTCCACCCGGGCCATGACGGCGGTCGCGAGGCAGTTGCCAACCAGGTTCACGGTGGTGCGAGCCATATCCATCAACTCATCGACGCCCATGATGAGCGCGACTCCTTCGAGCGGAAGTCCGAAGGTGACCAGCGTTCCCGCGAGAATCACCTGGGAGGCCCGCGGAATTCCCGCCATGCCTTTGCTGGTCAACATCAACGTCAGCATCATCACCACCTGCTTCGTTACGGTCATCTCGACTCCCGCGGCTTGGGCAACGAATACGGACGCCACCGCGAGATAGAGCGTGGAGCCGTCCAGGTTAAAGGAATATCCCAGCGGCATGACAAACGAAACGATTCGTTTGGGCACTCCGAACGCCACGAGCCGCTTCATGGCATCCGGCATGGCGGCGTCGGATGATGTGGTGGTGAACGCCAGCAGGATGGGTTCTCGCAGCATTCGAAGGAATGCGAAAACCGGGACACGTGCCCAGCGTGCCAGAGGAACTAATACCAACAGACAAAAAACGAGCAATGCCGCGTAGAGCGTCAGGATGAGCAAACCGAGCGATTTCAGAACCCCGAGTCCGCTATGGCCCACTGTGTAGGCCATGGCAGCGCCAATTCCCAGGGGAGCAAACTTCATGACGATGCCGGTGAACTTAAACATGACTTCCGTCAGTGCTTCGCAGAAATGGAGCATCGTTTGATGGGCTGCCCCGGTTGCCTGAGCCAATGCCACGCCGAACATCAAAGCGAAAAACACCACTTGCAGGACATCATTCGCCGCCGCCGCCTCAAAAAAACTCCGCGGCACGACGTGCTCAATGATTCCCGAAAACGTGACCTGCGCCGGCGCCGGGGGTGCTTCGGCGGAATTACGAGCGGGAAGTTTCAGGCCGACACCCGGCTTGACGAAGTTGACCGCCAGCAGACCGATTAAGAGGGCGAGGGTGGTTACGATTTCAAAGTAGATGATCGAGCGCAGCGCCAGCCGACCGACGGCTTTCAGATCGCCGCCGTGACCGGCAATGCCGACAACCAGGGTGCCGAAGACCAACGGCACCAGGATGCACTTGATCATCTTCAAAAAGACATTGGAGATGACCTTGAGGTGCTGCGATTCGGTCGGAAATGCCCATCCGACGAAAACCCCAAGCACCATCGAGATGAGGATCCAGTGAGTGAGGCTAATCCGGCGCAAAAACGGCAACATGGCTGGGTTTAAAGCGTGTCAATGAACACCGGGGATTAACAACGCCAATGTCGCAAAGGCCCGCGTGACCGGTCAGTCTCGGTTCCGATTTCGGGCGAGCAAGATCCACTGAAGCACTTCGAGCAATGCGGCAATCAACGCAGCCACGTAGGTGAGGGCCGCTGCATGCAACATACTCGACACGGCAGGAGCCTCATCGGCGGTCACGACCCCCAAGCGATTCAATTCTCGCTTCGCCCGGTTGCTGGCGTCGTATTCGACGGGAAGAGTGATGAGTTGAAAAAAGGCGACCACCGAAAAAAGCAGGATTCCCGCCATCAACATTTTTTGTCCGAAAGCTCCCCTCAGAATCATACCCCCCATGACAATGAGGCCGGCTGCTTGACTCGCGAAACCAGTCACCGAAACGAGCGCCATGCGCAATCCCACGGGTGCGTAATTCTGTTGGTATTGCAGGGCATGGCCCACTTCGTGCGCTGCGACGCCGACCGACGCGATCGAGTTTCCTCGGGCGATGTCTGGCGAGAGGCAGACGATACGTTTGGTCGGATCATAATGGTCCGACAATTCCCCGGGGACTTCATGAACCTCGATGTCCTGGAGTCCGTTGCGATCCAGAATGAGCCGGGCGGTCTGGGTCCCGGACAACCCCAGCTGCGTCCCCATTTCTGAATAACGCCGGTAAGCTGATCGCAAACGCCATTGAGCTCCCAGTGCGAGCAAAATTCCGGGAATTGTGATCAGCCAATATGGATTCATCGGCCCCATGAACATCGCAATCATTGAGATTCCTTTCGATACTTCGTTGCAATTTCCGAACACCCGTCAAGTAGTGGAAATTCTCCCATTCGCAATCCAATCTGCTCCGATTTTTCGACTCCGTCCACCCGTCCAATCAGGCAGTCCCCGGCATCCGCCAATGCATCAGTTGAAGAAACTGGGTGCCAGAAAGTACAGACGCCCGGCGGTCAATCGTGGAAAGTCAAAACCCAGGTCCACTTTCACGCCACGGGCCTCGGACCGGCCCAGCAACCGGAGGAGTCCTCCAAAGTGAAATGGCAGACGGTATTCAATCAAGTTGCTGTCTTCGATCCCAGCAAGGTCCTGTGCCCGGGACACCGCTGTGTCGAAATTACCCAACTCATCTACAAACCCTTTTTCGTACGCAGCCTTCCCGGACAAAATCCGCCCGTCTGCATAGTCCCCCCAATTGCGAACGAGCTTACGACCGCGATCTTTCTCGTCATCCGCACCCGCATTCATTGAGGCAGCCCACCCACGTCCTTCCTCAACGACGCTCCGGAATTTCCCGTAGGTTTCCATCACCATTTCCTGGACCATTGCCTTTTCCTCGGCGGACTCCTCCTCCGGAGTTTTCATGCCACTCAACATATCCTTAAATCGGCCGCTCTTAAACACCTGCGGACGAACACCGACCTTGTCCATCAAGCCCCGATAGTTCAAGCCGTGCATGATCACGCCAATGCTTCCAGTCAACGTCAGCTCATTCGCCACAATCCAGCGACATGGCGCCGAAACGTAATATCCACCCGAGGCCGCGAGATTGCCCATGGATGCCACGACGGGCTTGCTACCGGGTTTCTTTTGAAAATCCCGCACCAATTGGTAAATTTCGTCGGACGCCAGCACTTCACCACCCGGAGAATCCACCTTCAGGATCACCGCCTTCACCGCGGTATCCGCCGCAGCGCGATCCAATTGGTCCCGCACAACTTCGACGAAGGTCAATCCTCCGGGTTCGACTGTCTCACTCCCGATCACGCCCTCGATTCGAATCACCGCAATCTTGTGGGTCGAGTCGTTGTCTTCCACGAGCTCCTCACTGAGATTGTCGTCCAGATGTCGCGAGTGGGCGGTGGCAAATGTCTTGCGCAACCCTTGGAATCCAAAGGTGAGATTCAAGAAAAGACTGGTGACGAGCATTCCCATCAGCAGCAACGAAAACCACATCCAGCCACGCCCCCGCCGGTTCCGGCGAAAATCGGCCGGACTGGCGGCGGGCGTTCCCGGCCATTGCGTTGGAATCTGAGGTGGCACCGGACCTTGCATGGTTTTTCAACGTAGGACAGGTCCCGTCGTCCAGCAAGTTCTGACCGTGCACTCAAACCGGGGATGTCGAATGGGGGCGATGCCCTGAGCTAGGGAATGACGGCCCGTTGGGCCTGCCGTGAGCTCGCAAACTGCTTGTAAACGGCGGAGAACGACCAAAGTCGCTTGGGGAATGGGAAATTCCCCGCTATTGATTCGGTCGCATGCTAAAGGTTAATCCTCGCCGCAAGTCACCCGTTGCCAACGGACGCTTCGGGATTGTTGCGGCTCGATACAACGGGCGATACGTGAATGGAATGTTGAAGGCCGCCCGTGATGTTTTGCGCTCGGCGGGTATCACGGACCTGGAGGTTGTCCGCGTGCCGGGTTCCTTCGAAATCCCGCTCGCTGCGGCCGCGCTCGCGCTCGCACGCGCTACGGAAGGCCGTCCTGCCGCGATCATCTGTTTGGGTGTGATCTGGCAGGGCGAAACGCTTCACGCGGAACACATCGGAGGTGCGGTCACGGACGCTTTGATGGGAATTGCGATTGAAACCGGGGTGCCGATCATTCATGAAGTATTGATTGTCCAGACCGCCGCGCAGGCCAAAGCGCGGTGCCTGGATCCGGAAACGAACCGTGGCACCGAAGCGGCCCAGACCGCGCTCGAAATGGCCTCCTTGATCCATCGATTATCGAAAGGATCCAAGATCCACCCTCAACGAGCCTAAAGCGTGCCGCAATGCCCGATCGTGGCTCCCGTGATATTCCCCTTCACAGGTATGAAAAACAAAAAACTTCCGCTGGCAGGTCCAACAACCCCATGTTGAACTGACGGTTCCGCTTTGCGGGCCACATCGACCATGTCCAACGTTTCTCCCGTTCTCCAGGAAAAGGCTCAAGCTGCTGCCGCCCACCTCCGCGACGTCCGCACCGAAATAGGACGCGTCATCGTGGGTCAAAAGCAACTCATCGACCGTCTGCTGGTTAGCTTGATCGCGCGGGGCCATGTCCTGCTTGAAGGTCTCCCCGGTCTCGCCAAAACAGCCACGATCAATTGCTTGGGACGCGCATCGCATTGCACGTTTTCCCGGATCCAGTTCACGCCGGATCTGCTGCCGGGCGACATCACCGGCACACTCATCTACGATCCGGTCAAGGGTACCTACACCACCCGCCAGGGGCCGATCTTTGCGAATCTTGTCTTGGCCGATGAAATCAACCGAGCCCCCAGCAAGGTTCAGTCCGCCCTGCTCGAAGCAATGCAGGAGCATCAGGTCACCATCGGTGATACGACCTTTCCCCTGCCCCAGCCGTTTCTTGTCATGGCGACTCAAAATCCCATTGAACAAGAAGGCACCTATCCTCTCCCCGAGGCTCAGATGGACCGTTTCATGCTGAAGGTTGTGGTCGGTTATCCGTCGGAAGCGGAGGAAAGAATCATCCTGGACCGGATGGCCACTACCCGGCCGGATTTTCGACTCGAATCGAAGGTCACCCCCGAAGAGATCCTCGGCATGCAGGAACTCGTCAACCAGGTTTACGTCGATGAAACCGTTAAGAATTACGTCATCAAACTGGTGTTCGCGACCCGGGCGGTGGAAAAAATAGACGCATCGCTCAAACCACTGATCCGGATAGGCGCGAGCCCTCGCGCCACGATCAACCTGACACTGGCCGCACGCGCCTGGGCACTGCTGGAAGGGCGGGCCTATGTCACTCCCGATGATATCAAGGCAATCGCCCCAGACGTGATGCGGCATCGAATTCTACTCACGTATGAGGCCGAAGCGGATCAGGTCACGACGGATAACATCCTCACCACCTTGCTCGGCAAAGTCTCGGTTCCCTGATCCGGTGCACAACTCCTCTTCGTCCTTCACTTCCGCTCCGCTTCGAGATGCTGCCCGCTGATTACCTAAAGAGACTTCGCAGCCTGGAGCTTCGTGCCCGCCTCGTGAGCGAGCAGCTAATGTCAGGCCAGAGTCTCAGCGTGTTCAAAGGACGCGGACTCGACTTTGCCGAAGTCCGGGAATATGTCCCGGGCGATGACGTCCGGCGCATCGACTGGAACGTCACCGCCCGACTTCGTCGGCCTTTCGTCAAACGCCACGTCGAGGAACGGGAGCTCGTCATGATGTTGGTCGTGGATGCGAGTGCGAGTGGCCATTTTGGGACCCGGGGTCAAACCAAACGCGAGCTCGCCGCGGAATTGGCCGGGGCGCTCGCATTGGGAGCCATTCGAGACAATGATCGTGTTGGCTTGCTGCTCTACACGGACCGTGTTGAGCGTTACATTCCGCCGCGCAAGAGCCGAGTCCACGTGACCCGGCTGATTCACACGCTCCTGTTTCACGAACCCCAAGGCCGTGGGACCTCGCTCAGCACTGCCTTGACGTTTCTCAACAATGTGATCCACCGACCGGCGGTCGTATTTGTGCTGAGTGATTTCCATGACTCCGGATTCGAGCGTATTCTCAAGGCTTCGAATCAGCGCCACGAGGTGATTGTCTTCCCGATCATCGACCAGCGGGAACAGGAACTCCCGGATGTCGGAGTCGCCGTTCTTCAGGATCCCGAATCCGGTGAAGTGCTCGAAATCGATACCAGGGATCCGGAGGTCCGATCGAGCTGGGAACGCCTCCAACGGGAGCGTCACGAAGCGTTGCGAGATGGGTTTCGTCGCGGCGGTATTGGAGCCTTCGACCTCCACACCGGCACGCCCTACGTTCACAAGTTGCGAACATTCTTCGAACATCACAGCAAGCGGCGAGTCGCCTGAGGAAACCTTACCCGATTGAACCGTACCAATATCATCGATGATCTGACCTTGATTCCAGTTCCGCCCTGGTGGGCGAACCCATGGCTTGTCGCCGCCATCCTCGTCGGGACGGGGATTTTAGGCTGGGCCTTCTACCGTTTTGGAAATCGGCCGATGGCGCCCTCTGCACCACCGTCAACTCCCCCCGGTCCCCCTCCGCAGACGGAGGCCCTCCGGCGGCTCGCCGAACTGCGCGGGCGCCAACCCCGCCCTTCCGCCTATGAACTCGCCATTCTTGTGAGCGACATTCTCCGCGAGTTCATCGAAGCACGGTTCGCTTTCCCCATCCGCTTCCAAACCACGCGTGAATTTCTGGATTTAGCCGCCCGGCGCCCGGAGCTCTCGCCGGAGCAACGGGATATTCTTGCCCGATTCCTCGGTGCGTGCGACTTGGTGAAATTCGCCGGTCAACCGGCCACGGAGTCTGAGCAGACGGCATTCCTCGACACCGCCGAGCACTTCATACGCGGATGCTGAAGGACCTCACATTTTTATACCCTTGGGTCCTGGCGGGGCTGCTCCTCTTGCCGTTCCTGGCATGGTTCCTCGGATACCGCGGTCCCGTGCCATCCATTTCCGTCCCCTCCCTGCGCGGCCTCGAAAGTCTCGGACGAATTCCCCGACGCAGTCGGGGCCGTTGGGCTCAGCTGTTTCTTCTCGTTCCTCTGGCTCTCGCCATCGTGGCCCTCGCCCGCCCCCGCGTCCCCCGAGGCAGCCTCCCGGACCCTAGTAAGGGCATCGATATCATGCTCACGCTCGACTTCAGTCGTTCGATGGCCGAGCCCGATTTTCACAAGGAACGCACCCGAATCACGCGACGGCAGGCGTTGGTCGAGGTGGTTAGTGGATTCGTGAAAAAGCGCCTGAACGATCGCATTGGCATCGTCTGTTTTGCGCGAAATCCTTACCTAATCAGCCCGTTGACCCTGGACCATGACTGGGCGCTCGAATCGCTGCGCCAGACGGATCTCATGACCGGCACCGGCATTGGTGAAGCCATTGTCGCGAGCCTGCGCTATCTCAAGAAGGATAGCGACCGCAGCCAGGTGATCATTCTTGTGACGGACGGGGACAACTCCTCGGGCCGACGGCCGTTTGAAGTCGCCCCCTTCGCCGCCCGCGACAAGGTAAAGATCTACTCGATCTTGATCGGGCCCGAGATCGTGACGCCGACGGCGGCCGCAAACCACGAATTGAACCGCGTGGCGCGACTGACCGGCGGGCAATTTTTCCAGGCAGTTGACACGCGGGGTTTGGAAAGCATTTACAACTTGATCGATCAATTGGAGCGAAAGGAATTGATACAAAAGCGCTACGTGACCTGGCGCGAACTTCACCCGTGGCTGGTGACAGCGGCGCTTGGCTTCTGGTTGGGACATTTCCTATGGTCGGAATTGCTACGACGACGCATCCCGTAGGCGCGGTCTTTGCAAGTATGCGTTTTTCTCACCCTTATCTCGCCGCCGCGATCCCGCTTCTCCTGGCGGTGTTCTGGTGGCTGCAAGGATTCGCCCGCCGCCGTCGCCTCGTATTGCGGGCTACCTTTGCCGGGGGACCGAAGCAGCCGTGGAGCAATCCGGGATTTTCGCCCGGTCGCCAGCTGGCAGATCGCTTGCTGAGTTGCGCTGCGCTCGGTTGCCTGCTCGCGGCATTGGCGCGGCCGATGATCTTCCTTCAGGATGAACAGGGCGAACTCCAGGGAGTTCCGTATTTGCTCGGTCTCGACGTCTCTCGTTCAATGCTGGCCACCGACATCCGTCCGTCTCGCTATGGAGCGGCCACCAATGCTCTGGACCGTTTTTTTCAGGAAACTCGGGGTGATCGAGTAGGTATCATCACCTTCGCGGGAGTTGCGTACCTGAATGCACCGCTGACCTTCGACATGTCCGCCCTGCGTACCATCCTTCGATATATCCAACCGGAGGATCTGATTGATCCCGGCAGTGCCATCAGCGCCGCCATTGAACGGGCCGGAATCTATTTCACCAGCAACAATATTCAGCAACGCGTGATGGTAATCTTGAGCGACGGTGAAGATTTAGAAGGACGCCCGGTCGAATCCGCCCGGCGTTGGTTTCGCGAGCACAATCTGAAGATATGCACGATTGGAGTCGGAACGGCGGCCGGGGCAAAGGTTCCGATCGGTCGGAGCGGCCACGGGGCGGCGACGAACACCTTTGGGCAGCAGGTGACCACCCGGCTGAATGAATCCAATCTGCAGCGAATCGCGAATGCGGGCGGAGGCCGGTACTTTCGACTCGGTGACCGCGGCGAGGGGTTGCGACAGCTTCGATCGGAATTCCTCTCACCGCTCGCGGAGACCGCCGCGCGCGAGAATCTTCAAAATTATGCCGAATACTTTCAAATTCCGCTCGGCCTTGCCGCATTCATTTTCATTGTTCGGATACTGCTGGGAGCGGACCGCATTCAAATCCGTCGCCCCTTGCCAAGCGTCTGGCCCAAGGCAGATTCTCAAGGATCCGGAACTACCCGCCGATAATCAGCGAATCCCACCCGCGCATGAATCTCTCCCCTCCCCGACGCCGCTCGCGTTGGCATTGCGCGATGAGCGCGATCGCACTCTGGCTTTTTGCGTTCTCGACCGGCGGTTGTTTTCAAACTTCTGGAGCGCCTCTCGCGCTGGATCCGCTGCAACAACTGGTGATTGATGGCGAGATTACCGCCGGTTCCGCCATGGCGCAGCTTGCTCGAGAACTTGAAAAATCTCCCGACGACCCCCGATTGCTCTACAACCACGCCGTGGCAGCGTATGCCGCCGGGCAATGGGACGAGGCGTTGATTTCGCTCGACCGGGTTGAATCCCGGGGTTCGCGAAAACAGATTCGGAAAGCCCGCTTTCAACAGGGAAACACGGAATACCGGCTTGGGCTCGCCGCCCGGAAAAACAACCTCGATGAAACAATTTCGCACTGGAAGCAGAGCCTCGATCACTACCGATCGGTCCTCAAGGAGGTGCCCCAGGATGCGAGCTCCCGGACCAATTTTGTCATTGTGCAAAAGATGTTGGTGGACCTCCTGGTGGATGCAGCGAAGAAGAGCGAACAGGCCGCAATTAAACAGCAGGAGCCTGCCCGCCGTTCCGACCCCGTGGCCGGGCAGCAGATTCAAAATCTTCGGAATGCCCACGAGAAGTTTGATGATGCACGGCAGACCGACTCCCAGAGCGAGGAAGCGAAGGAAGGCGAAATCCGGACCCGCGAGGCACTGGCGCGAGCACTGGCCCGAGCGGGGCTCAAACGGGTCAATGCCCCGCTCTCCATCAAATCGAATCCGCGCGAACCGTCACTCCCCAGCATCAATACGGACGCCGTTCAGGAAGGCGTCGGTATGCTCGAAGATGCCAACCAGCTTAAACCCAACGACCCAGAAATCCAGAAAGGGCTCGAATTAGGCAAATCAAAGCTGGCCGATGCCCACACGGCTCAGGCCCGCAGCCTCATGGCGCTGGAGGAACGGATTCCCATCGCCAAGGAAAAACTGGCCATCCTGCGCATGGCAAAAGAATCCGTTCAAAAAGCGCTCGATCAGGTTCCCCAACACAAGCCGGCCCAGGAGACACTCGAGGAAATCAACCGCCGCCTCGCAGATATTCATGAAGAACAGGGCGACCTGCTCGCCGAATTGAGCAACCAACAGAAGCAAAATCTGGAGAACCAGACGATGATGCTCAGTCAGGCGCTCGAAAATTTCCAGCAGGCCGGAGAGCTAAAGCCGAAGGAGCAGCGGCTCCAGAAAAAGGCCGGCGAGACTCAGCAAAAACTGGAATCCGCCCTCGAGAAACTTGCAGAAAAACTCATGAAACCAGGCGCAAATGAGAGTAGTGAGCAGCAGGCCGCCCGTCTGGAAGGCGCTCAACAAGCGCTCAACGAGTTGATGGGGCTAAATCCCAGCGAAAAAACAGGAAAGATGGCGCAACAGGTGGGAGAGCAGTTGGATCAGATCCGTCAGCAATTGGCACAATCCGGCAAAATGCCGGGACAAACAGGCGATCCTCAGATGCCCGGGCCCGGACAGCAAATGATGGTGCAAGGGTTGCCGACCGACGCGCCGCCCAAGCTGAACACCCCCGGCCAAAAAGGCCCCTGGAGCTCGCCAACGATGCTGCGTTCCCTCCGGGACTACTGAGAATCCCGCAACGTGTCGATGAAGTGTTTCATGGCCGGAGTTAGAACCTTGTTCTTCTTGTAAATCACCGCTAGCGGCCGGCAAATCTCGATGTCCGAAAAGGTAATCGCAGCGAGTGTTTGCTTGGCCACTTCCTGCGTCACCGTTCCCTCGGGCACCACCGAAATCCCGGCTTCGATCTCAACCGCCCGCTTCACGGTCTCGATGTTGTCGAACTCCATCACGTGATTCACCGAAACTCCGTTTTCTCGGAAGATTTTGTCGATCGCCTTGCGGGTGGGAATATCGGGCTCAAATCCGATGAATTTCTGACCTTGCAACGCTTCCAATTTCACCGACTTCGCCCGGGCCAAACTATGCCCGGGGTGGACAATCAGCACGCAACGCTCCTGTCTCAATGGCACCACCTCAAGGCGGCTGTCCCTCGCCGGGTACGCCACCAGTCCGAGATCAACAACGTTGGCGAGGACATCTTCGTACACCTGGTTCGCCCGCTGGTATTCGACATGCACATTGACCGTCTGATGGGCTTTGAGAAATTTCTTCAGATAAGGGGGAAGATCGTGCAGCCCAATGCTGTAGATCGTAGCAACACGAATGATTCCGGACACGATTTCCTTGACCTCCTGCAACTTCGAAAGCAGTGACTCGTACATGTGGATGATCTGCTTTCCATGTTCGTAGAGCATCTGCCCCTCCCGGGTCAGTCGAAACTTCTTCTTGCTACGCTCAATCAGGAGAGAGCTGAGATGCCGCTCCAATGACGATATCTGCTGACTTACGGCCGATTGCGTAACACCGCTAAGTTGCGCCGCCTTGGTAAAGCTCTCGGTTTCAGCAAGATCACAAAAGATCTTGAAGCTCTCAATTTGCATAAACGAAACCTAATTACAAAAATTAGAAAGTCAATGCCTTATGCTTGAGATTACATTTTTACTACTTGTTTATTATTAAACACTTGCGTGTTTCATAAGTTTCTAATCGAAACCTATCTACTACTTGACAGCTAATAATTTCATCAAAAATCCGAGTGTGAGTGCCGACATTCGGCTGCATTAATACTCAATAATGGGTATTTACTACCTAAAAAACGGTAGTCGCGTGCCTCTCAAATTCTAGCGAGTAATGCACCGGCGCGTCTCACCCACATTTTGTCCCTGCTCCGCTGAAACGCCGGGGCGTGCACATCGTCCGCAATCGTCTCCTGAGCCTGTTCCCGAGCTCCCGCCACGTCGCCCGCCGTGGCAAGCAATTCCGCCAGTTGCACTCGGGCGCGGGCGTACGAATTGTTCTCCAGGACTTTCCGCCAATCCGCGATGGCCGCGGCCGTCTCTCCTAAAGCCTGCCGAGCCTCGGCCAAAGCCATGTGCGTGAATCCAAAATCGTGCCGTGGATCTTCTGCCAGGACCTTTTCGAGGTAAGGCTTGGCTTCCCCCGGCCGATTCTGTCGCAACAGGCATTGCCCGAAATGGCTGAGATTGTCCAAATCCGTCGCATCACGCTCCAATGCGGCTCGGTAACTGGCCTCCGCGCGGTCCAATTTGCCCTGCTTATAGTAGACGTCGCCCAACTGGCTGTGGTGATGCGCCTTGTCCAAATGATGGATCCGGGCCTTCAGGGCCTTGATCTGCCGTCGGTCAGACGCACCCGGAAACTCAAATCCTCGCGTTGTCGACGGTTTGGAGCGGTAAACGGTGAAATAATAAAACATCGCCGTAATGCTCCAACCGATGATGAGAAACAAAACCCAGAACCATTCCTTCTGACGGATGGCGTCGATCAACATCCATATTTGAAAGGCCGTTGACAACCAGAAGATCGGGTTTGAGAAGACCGACTCCCAGTTGAGGAGATTAGAAAGTAGTGAGCCCATGGGTAAAGAGTGCTTTGCGCGTTGTCGTCGTCGGATCGTAACGGCGGTGACGGGTTTCAGGAGAATGCCGTCGGCAGTGGCTTCGACGATGGCTTTGGTTCCGTCTTCAATGTGGAATTGCTCTGCGTAGCCGCCGCGGAATCACCACTTGGCCCTTGGTGGTGAACCAAACGGCGCGGGTGGTGTCAGTCGTATTCACTTTTAAAGCATTGTATTGTGCAAATAATCCATCAACAGATATTTGTCAGAATCGAAAATTAATTCCGACAATTCCCCGACCCGGACGGACGGCGGGAACTTAGAAAATGCGGGCGCCACCCTTCCAGATGGTATGCTATCCAAGACCAATGCCATCTTGTATTGCGCGGCCCTTCTCCGGTATTCGAAATGGATGCTTTCCCCCGCATACGGCCACTCCTCCGCCGGTCAATTCTCCCGCCGATGGAAACCCATCCGCGATGGGTCCCGGGTCTGCTCCGAAATCGCCCTGGCATTCCTCCTCGCTCGAAGCTCTGCCGAACAGCCCCTGCCCGATGTTGGTCGCTTAAAATCCAGCCCCGTCCTCCGCGACCTCCGCCCCAATCCGATCGCCCGTCCACCGCAGTCTTCTCCGGAAAGCACGGTTGCACAAATGTACGTCCCACCCGGTTTCCGGGTGGAATTAGTGGCCGGAGAACCCGATCTGCATCAACCCGTCGCCTTCGCCTTCGATGAGCGGGGCCGCATCTGGGTTGCCGAGGCCTATAGCTATCCTCAAAAACAGCCGGCCGGTCAGGGTCTCGATAAACTCGTGATTTTCGAAGATGCCGACGGTGACGGTCGCTTCGAATCTCGGAAAGAGTTCGCCACCGGCCTGAATCTTGTTTCGGGCTTTGAAGTCGGCCACGGCGGCGTATGGGTCGGAGCCGCCCCGGAACTGCTCTTCATCGGTGATCGTAACCACGATGACGTTCCAGACGGGCCTCCCGAGATCCTGCTCGACGGGTTCGGTGCGCAGGACACCCATGAGTGCTTGAATAGTTTCCACTGGGGTCCTGACGGCTGGCTCTACGGAATCCAAGGCGTTTTCAATCTCGCTCATATCGGCCGACCCGGCGCTCCTGCGGCCAACCGCACAACGCTCCGCGCCGGCGTCTGGCGATACCACCCCGTGCGCCGTGAATTTGAAGTGTTCGCCGAGGGAGGGAGCAATCCGTGGGGTTTGGATCACGATGAACACGGCCAATTATTCATGACCCATTGTCGGAGCTTTTGGGGTCGCGGCGGCACCACTCACGTCATCCAGGGAGGCCACTTCTGGAATCAGGCAAACGCCAACTACGCACCGTTTATCATCGGAGACCCGCCCGCCCACCAACCTAGATTCCGCAATTATCTCCTGGCCTCCGCTCGCTACGATCATGGGGCCGGCGGGGCCGGAGCGCCCGGCAGCGATGCAATCTACGGAGGCCACTCTCACGTTGGCACCCTCATTTACTCGGGCGATAACTGGCCGGAAGAGTACCGCGGTCACCTCTTCACTTTAAACCTTCACGGACACCAGATAAACCATCAGGTGAACCGTCGGACAGGCTCCGGATTCGACACCGTTCACGGGGGTCAAGATCCCTTCTTCTGCTCCGATCCGCGATTTGTCGGCGTTGATTTGCAGTGTGGCCCCGACGGAGCCGTTTACTTCATTGATTGGTACGATACGCAGCATTGCCACAACCCTGTCTCGGAACGATGGGACCGCAGCAATGGACGCATCTACCGAATGCAGTTCGACCCCACGTACAAACCGCGGAAAGTCAACCTGGCTATTCTCAATGATACCCAACTGGTTAATCTGCTGGGAAATGCCAATGATTGGCTGGCCTGAACAGCACGCCGCCTCCTCCAGGAACGTTCGCGAACGCGGGTGGTGGATTCACAGGCCATACTCCAACTGCAGGCTCTCACCCGCAACGCGACCGATCCCGTCCTCCGCCTTCAGGGTCTGTGGGCGTCCCACTTGATTGGGATTCTGGATGAGACGAGCCTGCTCAGCACACTCGCGGAACCCGACGAGTATCTGCGTGCGTGGGCCATCCAACTTGCGGGAGACACTCGCGCAATGACTCCGCGTATTCAGCAGCGTGTTGCCTCGATGGCCGTTGCCGACCGCTCCCCCGTGGTGCGCATGTATATTGCATCCGCCATTCAACGACTGCCAGCCGGGGCCGACTGGACACGCATGGCCGAGGCGCTCGCTCGGCATGGGGAAGATCGTGAGGATCGCAATATTCCGTTGCTCCTCTGGCAGAGCATCGCTCCCCGGATGGCAGGCCACTTGGAGGAGATGTTCCATTTGGCCGCCCGAACTCAGATTCCGTGGCTGGCCGAATTCATCCACTGGTACGCCGTCGTCCTGGATCCAAAAGCGGCGGAACGCGCGGTGGCAGGACTTGAAACGATTGATGAATCCAATCTCGAAGCTCGGCTGAGCGGATTGGCCCTCGCAACGGCCGGTCGGACCTTGGAATTGCCTCCCGCTTGGCCACGCGCTGCCATCCGGCTTCGTGCCAGCTCTGATCCCCGAGTACGTCGCCTGACCGATGAACTGGGAGCTGCCTTCGGCGACACCTCTCAATTTCCCCGACTTCGAACCGCTCTCGCCAACCGTTCAGCGCCACCGGTTGAGCGTGAACACGCGCTGGCGGTTCTTGGCCGGGGTCCCGACATCCCTTCCCTGCCCCTCTTTCTCGAACTGATCGAGGAACCCGCCCTGCGAAAGACGATTCTGCCAGTGCTGGCCCGTATCGATTCCCCCGCCGTGCCCGCAACAATCCTGCGACGCTTCGATTCCTTCGCACTCCCCGATCAGGCTGCTGCGTTGGACACCCTCACTCGTCGCCCGTCCTTCGCTCGGGCACTCCTGTCCGCCGTCTCCGAAAACCGCTTCAAGCGCGATCGCCTGACTGCCTTCCACATCCGGCAACTCACCCAACTGAAGGATCCCGAAATCGATCAGACGATCGCGGCGACCTGGGGACGCACCACGCCGTCACCCGCCGAAAAGTTACAACTCATCGATCGATTCGAAAAAACTTTCAACGAAGCACCGCTGTGGGCGTACGACGGCCGTGCGGGTCGCGACCACTTTCAACGCCTCTGCGCCAGCTGCCATCGATTTCGTGGGGACGGAATCCAGATCGGCCCGGAACTGACCGGTGCTGAGGGGCACGGCATTCGCTATTTCCTTGAAAACATTGTGGATCCGGATGCCGTGGTGGGTATCGATTTTCAGATGACGACTCTCGAAACGCGAACGGGCGACGTCGTATCCGGCCTGGTGACGGCGGAGGACAACGACTCCCTGACATTGCGAACGACGACCGAGTCCATCAAAATCCAGAAACTGGCCGTCGCTCGTCGAACCCCGAGTAATAAATCCCTGATGCCGGCCGGACTCCTCGAATCCCTCACCAACCGTGAGCAACTGGAATTACTAAAATACCTCACCGACAACTAGGATTGGGACCTGCTCGCAGTCTCAAGACTCTCAATATCGGGGCGATACGCTATCGAAGGATCACCGCCTTGTTCTGATCCGTTGCTTTTTTGCGTTGGCGGTTCATGGAGATGCACCGGGAAGCTTTCCAGCCCGGTGCTTGACCACACCGACTCCGAGCCGGCCAAATAGTGAGGTGAACCGCATCCGACTTCTATCCGACCAGGTGGCCAACCAGATCGCGGCGGGGGAAGTCATTGAACGCCCGGCGAGCGTCGTAAAGGAGTTGGTCGAGAATGCGCTCGATTCCGAGTCGACGCGGGTTCACGTGGAAATTGGCGCCGGGGGACGAAGCCTGATCCGGGTGACCGATGACGGATGGGGAATGTCCAAGGACGATGCCCTGCTCTGCCTTGAGCGGCATGCCACGAGCAAGATTCGCCAAGCGGAGGACCTCACCACCCTCGCAACAATGGGATTCCGCGGCGAGGCAATCCCAAGCATTGCGAGCATCAGTCGGTTTAGCCTGACCACCCGGGAGCGTGACGATGCCTCCGGCGAGGCAACTCAGATTCTGATTCAAGGCGGGAAAATGACGGACGTCCGAGCGGCTGCGGGTCCGCCGGGCACGACGGTCGAGGTGAGGCAACTTTTTTTTAATCTGCCGGCCCGTCGAAAATTCCTCCGGACCGAAGACACGGAGCGTGCGCACATCCAGCATTACCTGACCCTCGCGGCGCTGGCCCATCCATCGGTAGGCTTTACCTTTACGAGCGACCAACGCGTTGTCTGGCAGCTTCCGGCGCTAAATCCCGCTGCCGCCGGAGTGGGCGGCAGGCACGGGGCCTTGCGGGAGCGACTGCGGCAACTGCACGGAGCGGACACACCGCTGCTCGAATTGAGCTTCGTCGCCGCCTTGCGCGAAACCCAGCCGCCGGTCGACGACTCGCTCGCTGCCGGGAATGTCATCCGTGCGATTGCCGAAGGGGTCCGTTTCTCCGTTTGGGGTTTCGTTGGCTCGCCGGGTGTTTCCCGATCCACCCGCGAGGAGCAACACCTCTTTGTAAACCGCCGACCTGTCGAAAATCGCGGACTGAATTTTGCTCTGCTCGAAGGCTATCATAACTCACTGATGAAGGGCCGTTATCCGGTCTGCACTCTCTTCCTGGAAATCGATCCGGCCGAAGTCGATGTCAATATTCATCCAGCCAAGCGGGAGGTAAAATTTCGAGACGAGGCCGGGGTTCGCCGACTGGTCGCGGAAGCGGTCCGCCGCAGATTGCAGGCCTTTCATTCGCCCCCCGGAATTTCCGCCACCCCCAGCGTTGAGCAGTCCGTC
>CAMDJH010000127.1 GCA_945900455.1 Akkermansia muciniphila | reverse complement strand
GATCGTGTCGATGATCACCATGGCCGGCAGCGCTCCGTTGGTCAGTACGTAATCGCCAATCGAAAGCTCGTCATCCGCGAGGTGTTCGCGAATCCGCTCATCGTAGCCTTCATAACTTCCGCAAACGAAGAGCAGATGCTCTTCGGCTGCCAACTCTCGCGCAATCTGCTGGCTGAATACTCGCCCCGTCGGCCCGGTCAGTATCACTTTCGTTCGCGGCCCCCGAAGGGATTCCACGGCTTCAAAGAGCGGCTCGGGCTTGAGGACCATCCCGGGCCCTCCTCCGAAGGGACGGTCATCAACCGTCCGGTGACGGTCATGGGTCCAGTCCCGCAAATCTCGAATCCTCAAATCGAGGATCCCGGCTGTTCGAGCCCGCCCGACGATACTCTCGTCCAACGGTCCGGCGAACATGGCCGGAAACAGGGTCAACACCTCGATTTTCATCGGCGGTGGCACGGCTCCCTGCAGATCCGCGCACGAAGCCCTTTCAAAGGCCGTCGTCGTCTTCCAACAGTTCCAACGTGCAACGCTGACCGCTTTTCATCGCCCCCACTTGCAAAAGGGAACGAATCGCTTGGATCGTGCCGCCCTTGCGACCGATCACTTTGCCAGCGTCAGCTGAATCCACTCGCAGTTCGTAGACCGTCATCCCATTGCGGTCGACTCCGTTCACGGATACCGCATCAGGGCTGTCCACCAGCCCTTTCACCACATATTCAAGGAAGGATTTCATGGGCGAATAGGATTCCGCGCGGTAGACGAAGCTCAGGCGGCGGCGGCGGCGGCGACCTTGCGGCCTTCGCGCTTAATCATGCTGTCGACGGTGTCACTCGGTTGAGCCCCCACGCTAATCCAGTACTTGGCGCGTTCGAGGTCCAGTGTGAAGTTGTGCCCGGGCTTCAGCGGATGGTAGGTCCCAAGTTCCTCAATGAACTTCCCATCCCGCGGGCTGCGGGTGTCGGCGACGACCACACGATACACCGGATGGTTCTTAGCCCCGGCACGTTTCAAACGAATCTTGACTGACATATTCTTTTTCGGATGCCTTCCGTCCATCGGAAGGTCGACTTTCCCTACTAAAAAGGAACAGGAGCCTAGACACCTCTACTGGGGGTGCGCAAGCCCCAAAATTTGTTCCTTTTGATCCTTCAGGGCTGCATCAAGCTCCTCGATTGTTTTCTCTCATCCATCGGATGGAGGAAAGAATCCACCGAATTCTACCGTGCGCGCCGTGATGCCATGAACCGAAGCACCCCCCCCTCACCCCGCCTACGGGCCGCCACCCTCTCCTCCCGCTCCGAGCGGGCGGGCTCGTCGCAGCGCGACGAACCCTACCCAGAGGGTGGTGGTTCTCGCGCTGCGAGAACCAGGGTCGCCTGCAACGGCGCAACAGGCTTGCCGGCATTGTGCGCTTGGCCAGTTCCTTCCTCCCGGCTCCGAGCGGGGGCGCGGGGTGAGGGGGCGGTACATGGGCAGGGCTGAGGAGAGGAGGCCCGTTCCTATTGGCTTGCTTCCGCCTCCATCCTCTCCCTACTTGTTCCTCGCGGCAAGAGGACCAATGGGCGGCTCGGAGGGCGAGTTTTCTGTCATTACAATCTGTCGGCAGAGTTCTGGCTAAACCTGCAAATCCACTTTGATTTGGAAGTGGAGAGTGAACGTCTGGGCGGTCGCCTGGAGAAGGAAGTCAAGGTCCGCGCTGCTGCGTGAGTCAAGGTGGAGCGCTGCGGGCAGGCTTTTTAGGCATTCGCGGTCGTTTCGAATGCGCGCGGTCTCCCATTATTTGGGTTTCAGTGTTCGTTGCAGGGTCAACTCATTTGCGGCACCCTGATACTTCATGCGGTTGCTCATTGCCATCACCGGAGCCAGTGGATCGCTCTATGCCCAGCGGTTGCTCGATAACCTCGATACCCGCCGGAACGAGGTGCACGTGATCCTCAGTCAATATGCCCCCGTCGTGCTCGCCCAGGAATTGCCGGACGGCCTGCGGCTCCCGGAAAACGTGCAAAACCATGCGCTGCGATCCATGAACCTCCCCTTTGCGAGCGGATCGAATCCGCCGGATGCCATGGTCGTGATTCCCTGTTCCATGGGCACGCTCGGCCGGATCGCCCACGGATTGAGCTCGGATTCGCTCCTTCGCTCTGCGGATGTCGTCCTGAAGGAACGACGCAAGTTGATCTTGGTGCCGCGCGAAACACCGATCAGTCTGGTCCATGTGAAGAATTTTGAACTCCTGATTCACGCGGGTGCGATAATCCTGCCGGCAAACCCCGGCTTTTATAATCGTCCGAAGACGGTCGAGCAGGTGGTCGATACCGTGGTAGCCCGAGTGCTGGATCACCTCGGGATCGCGCATGCATTGCAGGTTCGATGGCAGGAAGAACCGGAGTAGCGCGGGTTCGGCAACCCGTTCACAAAGTCCCCCCATGTTTCGTCTCCTCTTCAAGTGGTCTTCGTTCGTGAAGCTCAGTCACACCATTTTTGCCCTGCCATTTGCATTGGCGGCGATGGTGGTGGCGGCGCGGGAAACCCAGGGTTGGCCGGGGTGGCGCACGTTTCTGCTGATCGTGGCCGCCATGTTTTGCGCGCGCACTTGCGCGATGGCATTCAACCGGATTGTGGACCGGCAATTCGATGCCCGGAATCCGCGTACCGCCGGGCGGCACCTGCCGCAGGGAGAAATCTCCGTCGCCGGAGCCTGGCTGTTTTGCCTGCTGGCGGGTACCGGCCTCATTGCGGCCGCCGGCGCCCTCAATCCGCTGTGCCTGCGACTCTCGCCCGTGGCGTTGTTTCTCGTCTGCTTTTACTCGCTGACCAAGCGATTTACCGATTTCACCCACGTCTGGCTGGGCGTTGCACTGGCCTTAGCCCCGTTGGGAGCATGGATTGCCGTTCAAGGTCGTGTGGAATTCATGCCACGTCCGGAGGGCCTTTTGGATCTTCGGCATAGTGTTTGGGTGCCGTTGGTTCTCGCCCTTGCGGTGGTGCTCTGGCTGGTTGGTTTCGACATTATTTACGCGACTCAGGACTACGAATTTGACCGGAAGGAAAAGCTCCACTCGCTGGTGGTCCGATGGGGACCTGGAAATGCGTTGGCGGTCGCGTTTCTCGCCCATCTGTTCATGTGGTCGGTGCTGGTCGTTTTCGGATTGCTGAACCAGTTTCGACTCGCCTACTGGATGGGGTTGATGCTCATTCTGGGGCTGTTGTTGATGGAACATTTATTGGCACGACGGCGGGACGTCCGGTCAATCAACGCCGCGTTCTTTAAACTAAATGGAACCGTTAGCCTTGTATTTCTGGTGATCGTGATCACCGAGGTGGTTTTCCCCTGGTTCCGACTGAGATGGTATTGATGCTGGGGGTGTGTCGATTCCGGTGAAGAAAACTTGGAGTTTACATTACTATTGACTGACCCCTGACGCGCTTGGTTTGGAGGCGAGGAAGGCGGTTCGGAGCTTTTCGAGCCGACGGCGGTTCACGCCGAGGTCGGAGTAGCCCACCCGGGCGGCGGATCGCACATGGAAACATCTCCCTTCGAGGTCGAGTCGGAACTCGACGTCGTCGAGGAAGTTTGTTCACATCCGCACGGTAACGTGGGTTGACACGAACGCCAACCGAGGTTGTCCAACGGGAGTTGAGACCGTTCCCGCGGGATGCAGAAATGGGTGAGGCTCCGTTTCTCCGCCGGTTTCGTTGACATTCGAGGACCCCTTCGTAAAACTCCGCCCCTATCTCCCTTCAGGACTAACCCGAGGGGATGTGGAATCGACACTTAAACTGAACCGTTTTATCCGTGGCAGCCAAAGACGACTATCTGATCGACACGATGCGGGATCTCGGCCTAGTGACCGATGCCCAAATTGATGAAGTCCGTGCTGACGCGGAAGCGGCGGGCGAGGGGTTGGTGGATACCCTTGTGAAACGCGGGCTGATCGAGCGGGGCATGGTGACCGCGGCGAAAGCGACGTATTTCGGAGTGGAGTCGGTGAATCTTGGGCAGACCCGTCTTTCCGATGACGTGATTGCGGCGGTGCCGCGACACATTGCAAAGAAATACAGCGCCATCCCCGTTGCACTGAAAGAGGGGACGGTCGTTCTTGCGATCTCGGATCCGTCGGATATCGAAAATCTCGACGGGCTTCAGGTTGCCCTCGGGAAGCCGATGGAGCAGGTCGTCGCCAGCGACGAGGATATCCAGGGCGCCCTGAATAAATATTACGGAGGCTCGACTCGGGACGATGGCGGGATCAGCAAAATGATCCAGGACATTACGGAGGGAGAGGTCGAGATCGGACAGATTACCAATACGCTGGAGGAGGGAGGTGGCGAGGTCGATGTTGATGCCCCGATTATCCGGCTGGTGAACCAGGTGATCGTTGATGCCTTCAAATGTCGGGCTTCGGACATTCATCTGGAGCCGATGTCGAGAACGTTTCGAGTGCGATATCGGGTGGACGGAATGCTGATTGAGCAAAAGAGTCCACCCAAACGGCTGCAGGCACCGATCATCGCTCGGCTCAAGATTCAGTCGGGCATGTCGATTGCGGAGCGACGCATTCCCCAGGACGGGCGTATCCAGGCGAACGTTGGCGGCAAGACAATCGATCTGCGCGTCAGTTGCTTGCCGACGACCCACGGAGAGTCGATCGTCATGCGTATTCTCGACAAATCCGGCTTGAAACTGGGTTTGAGCGAATTGGGTTTCATGGCGGATGACCAGCAGTCGTTCGAGCGCCTGATCGCGCTGCCGGATGGAATTCTCCTCGTTACGGGGCCGACCGGTTCTGGGAAAACCACGACGCTCTATTCTTGTCTCAACTACATCAACCGTCCGGACCGCAAGATTATCACGGTCGAGGATCCGGTGGAGTACATGCTGGCCGGCATCAACCAGGTGCAAGTGCATGAGTTGATCGGGTTCACCTTTGCGATGGCTCTCCGCGCCATGCTCCGCCAGTCTCCCAACGTGATCATGCTGGGGGAAATTCGAGACTTGGAGACGGCCTCGATTGCCATCAATGCCTCCCTGACGGGTCATTTGGTATTCTCCACTCTTCACACCAACGATGCACCCGGTGCCGTCGCCCGTTTGATTGACATCGGGGTTAAGCCGTTCCTTGTGGCATCGGCCGCCCGCTGTCTGATGGCTCAACGTCTGGTTCGTAAGATCTGCAAAAAATGTATCGGTCCGGGCACGTTGACGGAAAGTGAGATGAGGATCCTGGGAATAACCCAGGAACAGGTCGCGGCGGCGAAGATTCAGAAGGGGCGCGGATGTGGGGAGTGCAACCGGACAGGATGCCGGGGTCGGATGGGTATTTTCGAAATCTTTACGATCAATGATGACGCCCGGAAGATGATCTTTGATCGGGTACCTTCGTATGTTCTTCGCAACAAGGCCCGAGAGATTGGCATGCGAACGCTGCGAGACGACGGCATCCGAAAGGTTCTGGCGGGGGTGACGACCGCGGAGGAGGTCATTCGAGCCACGGTGACCGACGCGGACTGAGAAACCCTTGGGTAAAATCGTCCATCGCATGGCAACAGAATTGCTCAATAATTCCCGAAATAATCTCGGGCAGCGGAGTTTCGCGCCTCAGGATTCAACGCTGAAATAGAAAATATTTTTCCGCTATGTCTTATCAAATGGCCGATCTGCTGCAGCTTGTCGTTTCCGAGGGAGCGGCCGATCTTCACATCCGCGTGGGGATTCCTCCGGTGGTTCGGGTTCATGGAATTCTCCAGCGCGTCGAAGGCCCGGCACTCCGGCCCGAGGATACCGAAGAACTCATGAGGTCCATTACTTCGGAGGATCATGTTCAGCAGATCCGCGAGAAGGGCGGCGCTGACTTTGGGTTCGCTTTTGGCGAGTTGGCACGCTTCCGAGTGAGTGCTTTCAAAGAGAAAGGCAACTTCGCCCTCGTGCTGCGGCAAATCCCCAGCAAGCTCCTCACGATGGAGCAGATTGGCATCCCCCCGTCGGTCCGGGACCTCATCTACAAACCCCGCGGGTTGGTCCTCGTCACCGGTCCGACCGGTTCCGGCAAGACCACGACGCTCGCGTCTCTCATCAACATCCTGAACGAGGAGCGCGACGAGGCTCATATCATCACGATCGAGGATCCGATCGAGTATTACCACAAGCACAAGAAGGCGGTGGTGACTCAACGGGAGGTGAATATCGACGTTCCGAGCTTTGCGGAGGCCATCCGGCGCGCCTTGCGCCAGGATCCGGACATTATTCTCGTGGGAGAATTGCGGGATCTCGAGACGATGGACGCCGCGATCACTGCGGCGGAGACCGGCCACCTTGTATTCGGGACGCTCCACACGACCGGTGCGGCGAAGACCATCGATCGTATCGTCAACGCCTTCCCGCAGAACCAGCAGGAGCAAATCCGCATCCAGCTATCCACCGTTCTCCAGGCGGTCATCTCCCAGTTGCTCATCCCGCGGCACGACAAACCCGGCCGGGTCGCTGTGTTTGAAATCATGGTGAACACACCCTCGGTCGCCGCGCTTATTCGCGACAACAAGACGTTCCGGATCCAATCGGACATCCAGACGGGTGCGAAGTGGGGGATGGTGACCCTCGACAGCTTCCTGCTCGAAAAATACGAGTCGGGACTGATCGCCGAAGAAGAGGTCATCACGAAGGCGCAAGATCCTACCACTATTCTGATGAAACTGCAGGAGATGAAGGCGGCCAGGGCGGCGGCCGAGGCCAACGTCAAACGGTAATCTGCTAGCCGCGAATTCTGCCATGGACCATTCCTCCAACCCCCTCCTCTCCCTCATCAAGGAGCGTGGGCTCGTCGACGATCTTCAACTCGAGGAGGTCTCTCAGGAAATGAGCCGGAGCGGCAAGCCCGCCCTTCAGGTCGTCGTGGACTACGGGTTACTGGACATGGACTCCGCTCTCCAGGTTGTGGCGGACCATCTCGGCACCTCGGTGGTATCGGTGGATTTAAATGATATTTCGGCGGAGACGATTGCCGCAGTCCCGCCCGAGATAGCCCGCATGAACCAGTGTCTCCCGGTGGCGTTATATGGTGACACAGTCCAGGTGGCCCTGATCGATCCATTGAACCCGTCGCTCGTGGATGAGTTGGGGTATTCGGTGAAGTTCCAGATCCAGCTCGTGGTCGTGGACCCCAATATCCTCAGCAAGGGAATCGAAAAATTCTATCCGGCCGGTGGCGGTGGGGGCTATGCGGATCTGCTCAAAGAGTTAGGGGCGGACTCGGACGTTGCGCGGGAGGTCAGCGAGGTTGACGCCGGCCTTCTGAAGCTGGACGACATCGTCAACGACGCTCCGATCGTCAAGTTCGTCAACCTCGTCCTCATGCAGGCAGTGCAGGATCGGGCTTCCGATATTCACTTCGAACCATTCGAGGACGAGTTCAAGATTCGCTATCGAGTGGACGGTGCGCTTTACGAGATGGCCCCGCCGCCACGGCACCTCGCGACGCCCGTGACCTCACGCATCAAGGTCATGGCGAACATGAATATTTCAGAGCGCCGCATGCCGCAGGACGGCCGCATTTCGGTGAACATTGCCGGCAAACAGGTGGATCTTCGCGTGTCCACTCTTCCGACGGCGTTCGGTGAATCCGTGGTGCTTCGCGTCCTTGACCGGTCGGTCCTGGGGCTTGAGCTCGAAGTTCTGGGACTGCCGAAGCACATCATGGACTACGTGTCGGAAACCATTCAGCAGCCGAATGGAATCTTTGTGGTCACCGGTCCGACCGGATCCGGCAAGACGACGACCCTTTACTCGTGTTTGCGACGCATCAACACAATCGATTCCAAACTGCTGACGGTCGAGGATCCGGTTGAGTTTGACATCGAAGGAATCATGCAAGTCCCGGTGAATGAAAGCGCCGGGATGACGTTCATGAAAGCTCTGAGAGCCTTCCTCCGTCAGGATCCCGACATCATCATGCTTGGGGAAATGCGCGATCTGGAGACGGCCCAGATCGCCATTCAGGCGTCTCTGACGGGCCATTTGGTCTTGTCGACGCTGCATACCAACGATTCCGCCGGCGCGGTGACTCGTCTCGTGGATATGGGGGTTGAGCCGTTCCTGATTTCTTCCACCCTGCTGGCGGTGCTTGCGCAACGGCTCGTTCGTACCATCTGCAAGCAGTGTAAATCGTCTTTTGAGCCGACCTCGGAGCAGTTGGGATTGCTCAATCTTTCTCCGCATGATCTTGAGGACAAGGCGTTCTTCTATGGAAGAGGCTGCGGCAACTGCAGTGACACAGGATACCGGGGCCGAAAGGGCATCTACGAATTGCTCGTGATCAATGATGCCGTGCGCAATCTAATCAACGAGCGGGCGCCCACGGTCGTGGTTCGCCAGAAGGCGATCGAGCTGGGGATGACCCCGATCCGCGACGACGGACTTCGGTCGATTTTTGATGGTCTCACCACGGTGGAAGAAGTGCTACGGTACACCTGAAGCACGCCTTAAGCCCCATTTTGAAAACGTAGCCAATCGATCAGACGCCATCTCCGCTCTAGGATTATTATGCCAAAGTTTGATTATGTCGCGATGGATTCCCGCGGCAAGGAAACCAAGGGATCATTGGATGTCGGCAGTCAGGCTGATGCGATCAACCGCCTGAAGGAAATGGGTTTTTTTCCGACCAAAGTTAGCGAAGCGAAGGTCGAGAAAGCGAAGGGTGATAACAAAAAGGCAGCGAAATCGGCGGCCGCCGGTGGCAAGGGGAAGAAGAAGAAGAAAGGGGGCATCAACATTCGCATCCCTGGTTTTGGGGGAGGGGTGAAGTCTAAGGTGCTGACCACCTTCACCCGGCAATTGGCGACGCTGGTGGATGCCGGTCTTCCTTTGTTGCGCGGGCTTCGCGTGCTCGAGAAGCAGGAGAGAAACGTTACGCTGAAGCGAATTTTGAGTGATCTCGCCGTCTCGATTGAAGGTGGCAGCACGTTTTCGGAAGGATTGGCCCAGCATCCCCGCGTTTTCAATAAGCTGTTCATCAACATGGTCCGGGCCGGCGAACTGGGCGGTGTGCTCGAAGTGGTCCTTAATCGACTCTCCGAGTTCATGGAGAAGTCGCAGAAAATCAAGGGCAAGGTCGTCGCTGCCATGTTCTATCCGGCCGCCGTGATGGTGGTTGCGGGTGGCATTCTCGTGCTGCTGCTCGTTGTCGTTGTACCCAAGTTCAAAGCCATCTTCGCCGACCTCCTCGGCGGTGCGGGCATGCCTGCCTTCACCCAGTTCATCCTGAATATTTCCGACACCGTCGCGAACCACTTTCTCTACGTGGCCGGCGGAGGCGTGGTCCTCTTCATTCTCTTTCGCCTCTCGCTTCGCACCAAGCTGGGACGACGACTGTTTGACAAGTTGAAACTCCACTTCCCGGTCCTGGGACCCGTGATGAGTAAGGTCGCCATCGCTCGGTTTTCCCGGACGCTCGGTACCCTCGTAAGCTCCGGTGTGCCCATTCTTCAGGCGCTCAATATTGTTCGTGAAACGTCCGGCAACGTCATCATCTCCAACGCCGTTCAGGCGGTGCATGATAGCGTTAAGGAAGGGGAAACGATCACCGCCCCTCTCGAAGCGTCAAACGTGTTCCCTCCGATGGTTATTTCCATGGTCGACGTCGGTGAACAAACGGGCGCGCTTCCAGAAATGTTGACCAAGATCGCCGACAACTATGATGACGAAGTAGACAATGCCGTCTCGGCCATGACGTCCCTTCTGGAACCAATCATGATTGTGTTTCTCGCTGTCATCGTCGGTTCCATCGTTATCGCGCTATTCCTCCCCTTGATCACGCTGATTGACAAACTCGGCAGTGACGACGGTGGCGACAGCAAGTGATCGGGAAGGCATTGGGCGGATCTTGCCTTGCTCATGAATCCAGACCGGCCGACGGCGCGTCCGTCGGCCGGTCGTTTTCGGCGGCAGATTCCCGCAACGGTGAGCACGTCACCTACCCGGTCCGCCGCGTGGACCGGGTCGATGGATAGCGGATGCGCCCCTCCCCGGTGTACACATTGAAGCGGCCGGTCCGCAGAAAACCGACGAGCGTCTGTCCGCTTCGTCGTGCAAACTCGACCGCCAAGCTCGACGGAGCGCTGACCGCAGCGACCAGAGCAACCCGAGCTGCCAGCGCTTTCTGAAGGATTTCAAAGGATGCCCGTCCACTGACAAGTAGGATGGACTGTTCCAGCATTGGGAATCGGTGGAGCAACGCGTGCCCGAGCACCTTGTCCACCGCGTTATGACGACCAACGTCTTCGCGTAGAACCAATAGTTCACCCTTCGACGAAAAAAGCCCGGCGGCATGAAGTCCGCCGGTTCGTGAAAAGGCCTCCTGGGCCGCCCGCATCACCTCGGGAAGAGCGAGCAGCGTCTCCGCGGACACCAGGAATCGCTGCCGTACTCGTGGAAACTGCTGGTGCACCGAGTCGATGCAGGTCTTACCGCACAGACCGCACGAGGAGGCCGCGAACACGTGGCGGGTCAATTTTGCGAAATCGACTATCACGTCTGGAGATAGGAATACATCGAGGGCATTGCTCGACGTGTTTCGCGGGTGAGCTCGGATCTCCCGGATATCTGCGGCGGACCGCAGCAGTCCTTCCGTTAGCAAGAACCCCGCCGCGAGCTCGTTGTCGTGCCCTGGCGTTCGCATTGTGATGGTGACGGGGCGGGTATCGATGCGGATTTCGAGAGGCTCCTCAATCGCCAAATCGTCGAAGACGCGTCTTCGTGGCTGCCCCGACTGCCAGTGGGTAACGGCCTCGCGCCCTGGGATCTTGCGGCGAACCTTGGAGACGGGGATTCGGGACATACGATGTAAAGGTCGGCGAGGTATCGAACCCGATCCGACATCCTGGCTAAGGTGACACGGGCATCGGCCATTTTGAAGCAATTGCCGCAGCGCCTGAGCCGACGAGTGGAAGGTTAAGACATTCTAGCCTCCGTAGCACAGGAAACCCCTTCAGGCTGGTAACCCAATCCCGCTGGGATTTCGTTTGTCCCGTCGGGACGCCGGACCATCCCATTTTTTCATTGGGAACCGACCCCTCCTGCGGCTTACTCGGGGACGATGCATCGCCTGCAAACTCCTGGAACCGGCTGCCGGGTATTGCACCTGGGCACGGGCAATCTCTTTGGCGGTGTTGAGAGTCTGCTGTTGACTCTCGCCCATCACCGAGACGTTGAGCCGGCCGTCGATGTACACTTCAGCACGTGCTTTCCTGGACGGCTGCGGGACGAATTGAACGCTACGGGCAGCACTGTCCACTCGCTTCCATCCGTCCGAATGTCGCGTCCTTGGCAGATCTTAAAGGCTCGCCGTTCCCTCGCGGAACTGGTCCGTCGGCATCGGTTCGACGTTTTGATCTCCCATTCCGCCTGGGTCAACCTGGTTTTTGGACCCGTGCTGCTCCAACAGGGCGTCCAACGCGTCGATTGGTTCCACGAAATCCGCCTCCGTCTCGTCTGGTGGGAGAAATGGGCTCGCCGCCGGCCAGCGGCTCTCACGCTCCTCAACAGCCAGCACACCGCGTCGAGGCTTCAGAAGCGCTATGCAGCCCTGAGGCACGAGGTGCTGTATTGCCCAGTTGATCCACCGCCTTCATTCGCCCCTTCCGATCGCCTCGCCATTCGACGGGAGCTTGGGGCAGGCGATGGCGACGTCGTGATTATTACCGCGTGCCGAATGGAGGCATGGAAAGGGCATCGACTCCTGATTGAGGGGCTTGGCCGGCTCCGTGATCTCCGGGGGTGGACATGCTGGATCGTCGGCGGAGCTCAACGCCCCGAGGAGCAGGCTTACCTCAAAACTCTGGAGCAACAGGCCGCCGCCGCGGGGATCGCAGACCGCATCCGCTTCACGGGACAGCGGAAGGACGTTCCTCGTCTCCTGGCGGGCGCGGACATCCACTGCCAGCCGAATCTGGGGCCTGAACCATTCGGAATTGTCTTTATCGAAGCGCTCTTTTCGGGCCTGCCCGTTATTTCAACCAAGCTGGGTGGTGTCGTTGAGATCGTCACGCCGGCCTGTGGGGTCTTGACGCCCCCGGAGAACTCGACAGCATTGGCCGAAGCTCTGCGGGGGTTGATTTTTGACCCCGTGAGGCGGAAGTTACTGGGGCAGGAGGGGCCGGCTCGGGCGCGAGCACTGTGCGATCCGATTCAACAAGTATCGCGGCTTAATCAACACCTGCGAGGGCTCGCCGAAATCGGACGCCGAGAGGAGGTGACGGCTTGACCTTTTCCTGGTACCTTCCACAAGAGGCCCGTGGATACTATGGCAATGCTCTGACATGTCCTTTCCAACTATGAAAAAATCGCTTCGCCCGTCGGCACGTGCCTTCACTCTGATTGAGCTTTTGGTCGTGATCGCAATCATTGCAATCCTCGCGGGGATGTTGCTGCCCGCTCTCAGCCGTGCAAAGCAACGGGGTAACTCCGTGGTTTGCGCAAGCAATCTGAAGCAGATGGGCCTTGGATTCTTCATGTATCTCAACGATACCGGCAAGACGTTCCCGGTGGCCTACACGCCGCAGGCTTTCTGGATGGCGGTGCTTCGATCTAACAACGTCCCCTCCGACAAGATTCGCATCTGTCCAACCGCTCCCGTTCCGGTCAATCGCACGCCGGCGGGGGAGGCAGTGGGTACGGCAACCGCTGCATGGTACGGACCGCTGAAGACACCCATCCAATGGAATACGGGCTTTGAAAGCAGCTATGGAATGAACGGATGGCAATACTCGCCCGATGGGGAGGGGGTGCAGGACCGGGCCAAGCAATATGCCAGGGAGTCGAGCTACGAAAATCCGGTCAAGACTCCGATCTTTGCGGATGCTAATTGGGCCGATTCGTGGCCTCTGGCAACCGACCGACCGCCCAAGAGTTTGGCCACCGGTGGAAACGATGCGATGATGCAGCGTTTTTGCATTTCACGGCATGGATCCAGTTTTCGCGGGGCGGTTGCCGCGGGGGCCAAGCTGTCGGGATCCATCAATGCGGTGTTCGCTGACGGTCACGTCGAGTTGGTGGCCCTTGAGCAATTATGGACTTTGGCCTGGCACCGAGGATACAAGCCCCCGGATAAACGCCCCCAATAATAGTATAGGAGAGGGAATCGAAATAAGATCTTCCTCCAACCGGAGTGAATTCTTCCCAATTCTGGCGGACTCGAACTTGGGTCACTCCGTCCATCGTTTCAGTTGCGCTGAACGGAAATCCATGGGGACTGCCGTGGTGTCCAGGGGTGGTTGACTGAGAGGAGCAAGACCGATAGGTTACCGCCCGCATTCCATCGAAGAGCAAAGCCTTCAATAGAATAATAACGACAAAACTATGAAACGACAGAATATCACCCGATTCACAGGCCTCCTTGTCGCGCTGGTCGCGAGCGGCTCACTGGCTTGGCAACTCAATGCGGCGGACTCGAAGGAAGATGCCATCAAGGAGTTCATGAAGGCTTGCCACAAGGCGCCTAAGGGGACCGATCCGACCTGCAAGAAGGCTGCAAATGGCGAAGCCAGCAAGGATGAGCTGAAGAGGTTGATAGAGGGATATCAAATGATGTGTTCGGCCACCCCGTCCAAGGGGGATGCCGCCAGTTGGAAAGAAAAGACCACGAAGCTTCTCACTGCGGCAAAGGGGCTCCAAAAGGGTGGTCCCGACGCCCTGGCCGCGTACAAGGAAGCGGTGAACTGCAAGGCCTGCCATAGTGTGCACAAGCCAGACTAGTGGTTTGTCATGCCAGACTGCGGGGTCACACCCCCCGCAGTCTCGGGGTTCCTGACCTCGTGAAATCGAAGTGACCCTTTCCCAATCCTTACGTCTTCTTTCCGTAGATCGCCTCGGGAGTCTCCAATTGGGGCTCGGTAACCGTCCAGTCGGTGCCGCCCGATTCGAGACTCTTGAAGAAACAGGACCGATAGCCCTCGTGACACGCCGCTCCTGTTTGATCCACCTGGATTAAAAGTACATCTCCATCACAGTCCACGGCGATATCGTGCACCACCTGGACGTGACCGCTGGATTCTCCTTTCATCCAGAATTTCTGGCGAGAACGGCTCCAAAACCAAGTCCTCCGGGTTTCAATTGTCTTGTCGAGCGACGCCCGGTTCATCCAGGCCATCATGAGTACTCGGCCAGTCCGGACGTCCTGAATGATGGCCGGGACCAAGCCGTCGGCGGTCCATTTCAGTTGATCCAGAATTTGAGTATCCACGGGAGCGGGAAAGTAGCAGGGAGTTCGCCGAGGGAAACAGCCGGATTTGTGCGTTGGCGAGCAGCAGTAAAACGGGTGTGAGCCAGGACGTGTTCATGAGTGCCAGGAATGGTCTCTCGGAAGGGCGGGGCAAATTCTTTACTGTATTCGGACGGGGATTTTCAGGCTTGCCAGGTGTTCCTTGACTTGCCGGACGGTGTACGTCCCGAAATGGAAAATGCTCGCCGCAAGAACAGCGTCCGCGTGGCCCACGAGAAGGACTTGAGCGAGATGATCCAACGTGCCGGCGCCTCCACTGGCTACGACCGGCACACCGACGGCTTCGCTGACCCGGCGGGTGATCACCAGGTCGAAGCCGGCCTTCGTGCCGTCTGCATCGATCGAGTTGAGCACGATCTCACCGGCTCCCAGCGCCACGGCGCGTTCCGCCCAGGCGACCGCTTCGAGGCCGGTGGACTTTCGGCCTCCGGCGGAGAATACCTCCCAGCGGTCGGGTTGAACCTGCTTGGCATCAATGGAGACGACGATGCATTGGGTGCCATATTTTTCGGCCCCCGCGCGAATGAGATCCGGATTTGAGAGGGCACTGGAGTTAATACTGACCTTGTCGGCACCCGCCTTCAGCATCTCACCCATGTCATCGACGGTGCGAATCCCTCCCCCCACGGTGAGTGGCATAAAGCAGCAATCGGCTGCGCGCTCGATTACGTCGATCATCGATTTCCGACCATGGGCGCTGGCGGTGATATCGAAGAAAACCATTTCGTCAGCCCCTTGATCGTTGTAGCGGAGCGCCAGCGCCACGGGATCTCCGACGGCTCGAAGCCCCCCATCTTCGGCACGGCCAAACTGGACACCGCGGGTGACCTGACCGGCATGGACGTCGAGGCATGGAATAACGCGTCGGGCGAGCATGAGACATTAGTTGAGAAACGGCGAAAACGGGTGGATGAAAATCAAAAAAAAACCCGCCGGAGGCGGGCTGAGGTTAGGGATCCAACAGGGGCGATCCAGGGTTTGCTATGGCTCGGAGCAGAACTCAGACGGCTGAGAACTTACCATCCCGAACTTTGAATACCTTCTTATTCGAATAGAGCATCGCGCTCAGAGAATTCAAAGGATTCGTCGAAGAGAAGACGTATCCGTCCTTCTTGACAGCATCGAGAATCTCCTGGCGAGTGAGCGGCTTGGAGCGAATGACCTCCAGGGCCATTAGTTTCAGCGACTTTCCCGTGGCGGAACGACCGCGGCCACCACGACCGCGACGACGGCTGAGGCTCGCCTTGCGCCCACGCGGGGCGGGCTTGGCTGCCGCAGGTGCCGCAGCGGCTGGGGCCACGGCAGCGACCCGTGTGCGGGCCGCAACTGAGCCACTCAGGGCTTGATTGATTTGGTCGAGACGCCCTTCGAGGGCACTCTTTTCTTTGACGAGAGCCTCGTGAAGGGCGACGTATTTGTGCAGCGAATCAGCTTTCATGGACGGGTATACTTTCATAAAAGAATAGTCCCTGACAAGTAGAACTATTGATAAAATATAGCCAGTCCCGATTTTTGTTCGATATGCGCCCAGAATTGCAAAATTGCAGGAATTGTGAGATTCCAAACTAGCTGTACGGAAACGGCTTGCAGGCTCAGCGGACCGTTGTAGCTTAGCCCTGCTTGATTCCGGAACGTGGATTCCTCGGTTGGAATAATCCCTGGTGTTAGCCTGAATTCCGGTCGAGTCTGGGTCCGGGTAATGCAGCCGGTAGATTCATTTCAAGAAATTGAAGAAGGCTAATTCAGGCGAGCAGGGTCCCTCCCAGTCAGATGACAGTGCAGTCCGGATGAATAAGTGAAACTATCCTGCGTCCGAAGCAAGCAGACCGGTGGTGTGGCAGTGCTGCTCTATGCTTGCCGATGTCCGCCGATTTCCGCCGTTGACCGGTCGATGTTTTCCGCTCAATTCACAATCTACAATGAAGCTCTCGATGATGAAACCGCTCCGCCCTATGAATACTCTTTTCCGGCCCCTATGGATTCCCTCCTTATGGATTGCTGTCGCGCTAACAGCCGGGTGTACGTCCCCCGGTGTGCAACGCCCTGGCGGGTCCCGCGTGACGGAGATACGGGCCGATGAACGGGGGCGTGTCGCCGGCACAGGAATCGAATCTCAGGATTTGGTTGCCGTTGCAGATAAGATGGCACGGAGTCTCTTGAACGTGCCGCAGGTGGCACAAGTCCCGACGGCGCCGCGGATCGTATTGGAACCGGTGGTGAATGAAACCCGATTTGCGATCAATAAGGAGATGTTCCTGGATCGGATTCGAATCGGACTGAATCAGAAGGCCGCGGGCCGGATGATTTTTCTCGCGCGCGACCGGATGGCGACCTTGGAGAAGGAGCGGGAGTTGAAGCGAACGGGGGCGGTGACGTCGTCGACCGATCCGCGGGTGCAGGAGTTCAAAGGGGCGGACTTTTTTCTGACCGGGAAGTTGCAGAGTTTGACCACTCGGAATTCCAAGGGAGTGAGTGACTATGTGCTTTATAGCTTCCAGTTGATTGATCCGCGGACGACTGAAATCGTCTGGGAAGACGCGGCCGAGGTCAAGAAGGAGGGGTCGGAGGACGCGGCTTACCGTTGATGATTCTGGACCTTGCATGCGGTAGGACGGCGATCGGTTTGGGATCGCCTGGTGGAAGGGCTTGCCCGCGGGGGACTGGCGTGGTGGCTCGGTTGCTTTTCGGCGCGATCTTTTGTGTCGTGGGTGGATTGTTGGGAGGATGTGCGAACGCCGGGAGTGGCAGCACCGCCGGTGGACGAGCCGAGAAAGATCGCTTGCTGCATGCCTATCGGCAGGCGGCGGAGCGGATGCAGGCACGGCAGTTCACCGAGGCCAAGATTCCCCTGGATGATTCGATTGCTTCGCTGGGCGGATTGACGGCGGGCGACCGGTCCGCCCGTCAGGCCCGGGGGCTCTTTCGCAAGGAGGACGTCAAGAATTTCCGTGGTGAACCTTATGAGCGGGTGATGGCGTACTATTATCGCGGCATTCTGTATTGGATGGATGGTGAAATGGACAATGCGCGGGCCTGTTTTCGCAGCGGTCAGATACAAGACGCCGAGGCGGCGGAGGGTCGGTATCGAAGCGATTACGTCCTTCTCGATTATCTCGACGGACTCGCGACGGCCAAACTTGCCGGGGACGGATCGGATGGGTTCCGCCGTGCGGTTGCTAATGTTCGGGGAGCAACTCCGCCTCCACTGGATCCGGCCGCAAACGTCCTGGTGTTTATAGAAATGGGGCGGGGACCCACCAAGGTGGCGGCCGGAGGGCATGGCGAACGGCTCCAATACCTCCCCGGATCTGGGCGCGCGATCTCAGTCCGCGTGCAATTGGGTGGGCAGGTGGTGGTCGTCCCGTGGTATGATGATCTGACGTTTCAGGCGACGTCCCGTGGGGGACGGGTAATGGACGGCGTATTGGCTAACAAGGCCCGATTTAAGGAGGGCACGGGAGCCTTTGGGGATGCGGCAATCCTTTCTGGAGCGGTGCTTGGATCCCAGCAGGGTTACGGAAGCAACGTCGATGAGATCGGTGCCGGTTTGTTAATTGCGGGAGTTATCAGCAAGATTGTCAGCAGCGTTACAACTCCGCATGCCGATGTCCGGTGCTGGGACAATCTTCCAAACACGTTGGGCTTCGGCGCATTGAGCCTGCCAGTCGGAAACCATTCTGGGACGGTGGAGTTTCTCGATTCCGCGGGCCGGGTGCTGACGACCCAATCGGTGTCCTTCACCGTTGTCGCGGGTCGGGACACGGTGTTGTTTTTTTCGGATCGCAATTGAAGAATTCCACCGTTTCCACCGTCCTAGTTTCGTCC
>CAMDJH010000126.1 GCA_945900455.1 Akkermansia muciniphila | reverse complement strand
TTTTTCAGTCGTACGGTCTCACCGAGCGGTCGGATACCGAAATCGTCACCGCGTACCAGGCGCTGGCGCGTTACGCTCCGAAATTTATTGGGTTCGAGCTCAGTACCCAGTTTGCTCCGTTTGGGAGGATCTACTCGTTGGATGTCTATCGGGGCCTGCTGGACATTCCACAGTGCGTGGGTGCGAAGCATTCCTCGTTGTCTCGTGATCTAGAATGGCAGCGGCTTCGCCTGCGGGACGTTACTCGCGCGGATTTTCGCGTATACACCGGGAACGACTTGGCGATCGACATGGTGATGTATGGGAGCGATTACCTCCTTGGTTTGAGCACGTTTGCCCCGGACATGTTTGCCCGCCGGGATGCCGCCTGGGCGGCCGGGGATCCCGCGTTTTATTCCCTGAACGACCTGCTGCAATATCTCGGATTCCTGACGTTTCGGCCTCCCGTCCCCGCCTATAAACATTCCGCGGCGATGTTCTTAAAGCTTCGGGGATGGATCGAGTGTGACGCCACCCATCCGCAGTCTCCCCAAAGGCCGGACTCGGATCGTGAGCTCCTGCGGGATATCGTCCAACGATTGACATCCTGACATTCAGATGGCAGAGCCTTTCAAACTCATTCGAATTCCGTCGCTCAAGTCCGTTGCCGATTTTCGCCGGCACGTTGACTCCCTGGGAATTCCTCTCTTCTGTGAGGACACCATCCTTGCGGGAGCCACGTCTCCACTCGCGATGCCGGTTTCCGATGTTCGCGTTCAGGGCAAACGCATTGGCAATCGTCTCGCGCTTCATCCCATGGAAGGTTGGGATGCGACAACGACGGGTGGCGTGACGGACGAAGTTCGCCGTCGGTGGCGGCGTTTTGGCCAAAGTGGCGCCAAACTCATCTGCGGTGCGGAGGCCATGGCGGTGTGCCCCTCGGGCCGTGCGAACCCGAACCAACTCATCATTTCTCGGGGCAACGAGGGCGGCCTCGCGGAGTTGCTGGAAATACTGAAGTCCTCACACCGGGAGCACCATGGAACCACCGACGATCTTGTGGTGGGATTTCAATTGACGCATTCCGGACGTTTCTGCCGGCCCAACGACAAAGCCCGAGGCGAGCCTCGCGTTGCCTTCCGGCACCCCATTCTGGATCGCAAATTCCAGGTTACCAGTGAGGCTCAAGTTTTCGCCGATGGGGAAATCCTCGAACTGATTGATCACTACGTTCAGGCGGCGGGTATTGCGCGGGATGTCGGCGCCGATTTCGTCGATCTTAAGCACTGCCACGGCTATCTGCTCCACGAGTTTCTCGGGGCACACAACCGCGGCGGTCGCTACGGAGGCAGCTTTGAAAACCGGACCCGAATTCTTCGTGAAATCATTGCGGGCATCCGCGCCAGCGGCAATCGCATCGATCTCGGTGTTCGCTTGAGCTTGTTCGATCTGGTGCCATTTCGACCCGACCCGGCCTACACGGTGCCTGGAAAGTTGGGGCCGGGGATCCCCGAACCGTTCGCGGAGTACCTACCGTATCGGTATGGTTTCGGCGTCAGTCCGGAGGACCCCACGCGGATCGACTTGTCTGAAACGTTCCAATTCGTCCAATTATGCGCCAGCTTGGGGGTCAAAATCCTCAATACGACCGCCGGGTCTCCCTATTACAATCCTCATATCCAACGCCCAGCGGCCTATCCGCCGGGGGATGGTTACCAGTCGCCAAACGATCCTCTCATGGATGTTTGCCGGCAGGTAGATGCGGTCCATCAGGTAAAGGCATACTTGACCGCACTCCAGTCACAGGACCCATCGATGATCGCCCCATTGTTCGTCAGCTCCGGGCTAAGCTACCTCCAGGAGTATCTGCCGCACGTAGCACAGTACCTAGTACGGCAGGGGTGGACGGATCTGGTCGGCGTCGGTCGCGCGGTCCTGAGCTATCCGACGATGTTATCCGATGCGATTGAGAAAGGATCGTTGCAGCCACGCTCCATTTGCCGAACGTTCAGCGACTGCACGACCGCGCCGCGGAATGGTTTGGTGAGCGGTTGCTATCCACTGGATTCGTACTATTCGACACGATCAGAGTATCAAAAGTTGAAGGAGATTAAGAAACGCATTTCGGGATAGGCTGAACGTATGAACGCGATGGATTCACACTTTATCGGGATGGCGATCAAGGCAAACGAAGAAAACGAAGGCGGAGAATTTCTCGGAGAATCTTCGTTGTCTTCGTTGGCTTCTGTTCAAATAGCTTCACTTTTCGGACGAAATGCGGCGTTTCATGTTCTTTACCATCAACACGTGAATGCGGGCGCATACCGAAGTTGTTTGCAAACGTGCACTCTTGAGGCGCGGAGCGCCCCGGAGATTGGCCATTCTGGCGACCCGAATTGTCCCCTGAAAGCAGCCTGCGGCCAGGCACATGTGGGGCAGGACTCCGTCCTGCCGCTGGGGATTGGCCATTCGGAGCTGAACTCATTTTTATTGTGCGGCCCAACGGGCTGCAATTCCTTAGCCCAGCCCAACGGGCTGGGAATTCGTGCCAACAAATCGGGCGGCCTGAAGGGCCGCGATAGTCGGGTGTGTTCTTGGCCGTCGACGATTATCGCGCCGCCGTTGGGGCGCATAAATGTGTCGGTTGCCGGTTACCCAGGCCGTTGGCCTGGGCTGAGGGATTACGCGCCGTTGGCGCTAAGTCTGGAGCCCAACGCGCTGCAATGCCCATACATTTTACCCTTTGCAACGGCCAAACTCCTGTGTCAGGCCGGAGGCCCGACCCACAACATTGGGATACGCCCCGTGAATGCACTCGTATGAATGTCTTATTGACTCTGCTTATTGCCGTCGCGTTGTGGGGCGGTTCGGGTGTCGCTTCGGCGGCCGATGCGGTAGCCCCGCCACCGAAAATCCTTGCCGCTGATTCCGTCGCGGATGCCAACAGGGCAGCCCCCACGAACAATGCCGCTTCCGGTCGAATTCGCAGCGACCACTGGTCGTTGCAACCGGTGAAAAAACCGTTCGTGCCAACCATTCCACTGGCAGCAACGGTTGGCTCGCAATTCGGCACCGCCTCGAAGTCCGATCCCAGTTCGCGGAATGCAGTCGGAGCAAATCCCATCGACGCGTTTATCATCGCCCGGCTCTCGACGAACGGATTGACGCTTTCGCCCGCAGCCGATCGAGCCACCCTCATTCGACGGCTGAGTTTTGATCTCCTCGGCCTGCCGCCGTCGCCCCGGGACATCGACGAGTTCGTTGATAACCGCGCCCCGCAGGCATACGAAGACCTGGTGGAGCGCCTGTTGGCGTCGCCTCGTTATGGGGAACGCTGGGGACGTCACTGGCTCGATATCGTGCGGTACACCGAAAGCCAGGGATTTGAGTATGATCGACTTCGCGATAACGCGTGGCATTACCGCGATTATGTCATCAAAAGCTTCAACGACGACAAACCGTATGATCGGTTTATGAAGGAGCAGATCGCGGGTGATGCCCTGGATCCGCTGTCCCTGGATGCGATCATCGGCCCGAGCATGCTTGTCTGCGGGCCTTGGGACGAAGCCGGGAACGCCCAGGCAAATGCGACCCAAAAGGCGATCACGCGGGAGGATGAATTGGAGGATACCCTCAGTGTCGTCGGGCAGACGTTCCTTGGTATGACGATCAACTGCGCGCGTTGTCATGCGCACAAATTCGACCCGATACCCCACGAAGACTACTACCGGATACGGTCCGTCTTCGATGGTGTAAAACATGGCGAGCGCCCGATCGTAAGTCCGGTCGAGATTGCCGCGAACGAGGCGCAGATTGCCCCATTGAAGGCCGAGATTGCGGCCGCCCAGGAGCAGGTGGCGAAACTTAAAGGCACGGATCCCAAGAGCGCCGATTACGAACGGGCGGTGGTGAGGGAAAAGACGGCCCGAGCGGCCTTGGATACCGTGAAACCTCTTCCGGCATCGTATGCTGGCAAGCGCGTCCAACCGGCCCCGACTCGACGTCTTCGGCGCGGTGACGTGACGACACCGGAGGAAGTTGTAACACCGGCTGCGCTTTCGGCCATTGTCGATCTTGATAACGAGTTTGGATTAGCGGCGGATGCCCCCGAGGCACAACGCCGGGTGAAATTCGCGAACTGGCTTGCCGATCCTCGCAATCCGCTCCCCGCCCGGGTGATGGCGAATCGAGTCTGGCAGTTTCATTTCGGGCAGGGAATTGCCGCGACACCCAGTGACCTCGGGGTGAGTGGCGTTCGCCCGACGCATCCGGAGTTGCTCGACTGGCTGGCGGTTCGATTTGTCGAGAACGGATGGAGTGTGAAGGCATTGCACCGATTGATTGTTAGTTCAGCAACCTATAAGCAATCGTCTGTCTCCAGCGCCAAGGCTTCGGCTATTGATGCCGACAATCAGCTTCTTTGGCGTTATAGCCCGCGACGGCTCGAAGCGGAGGTGATCCGCGACGCCATGCTGGCGGTGAGCGGGCAGATCAATTTTCAGGTGGGCGGACCCAGTTTCCGGCCGTTCGACATTCTCAAATTCCCCGACAACGCCTATGTGCCCGTGGATAAGGCCGGGCCAGAATTCAATCGTCGGACAGTTTTTCGCATGAATGTCAATTCAGGCAAGGAACCACTCCTCGACGCGCTCGATTGCCCGGATCCGTCCGTAAAAACTCCGCGACGCGGGATTACCACGACCCCCTTGCAAGCGCTCGGGTTGATGAATAACTCCTTCGTGCAACGTCAAGCGGCGCGCCTGGCAGACCGAGCGTTGCAGGAAGGGCAGGGGGATCCGTCGAAGGCGGTCCAGGCTGCCTATCGCCTTGCACTGGGTCGTCCCGCAACCCCCGACGAAGCCCAGCGCGCTGTGGCCGTGGCCGGGCAACGCAGCCTGGTGAATGTCTGCTGGGCTTTGCTCAATTCAACCGAGTTTGTCTATGTCCGATAATTTTATCGATTCGCCCGGTTCCGTGACGAGAACGCCACCGTTGCTGCCGCGTCGTCATTTCCTATGGAATTCGGCCGGCGGGCTTGGGGGGATTGCCTTGGCGTGGCTGCTGGATCGGGATCGGGCCCGAGGGGCCTCGGCGGCGGAGCGTGGCGGGTCTCACGCACCGACGTTTGCGCCGAAAGCGAAGCGCGTGGTCCAGATATTTTGCTGTGGTGGAGTCAGCCATCTGGACACGTTTGACTACAAACCGCAGTTGGAGCGTTTGCACGGCAAGACGCTCGAGAACAAAGGTGAGAATCTCGGATTCTTTGGCCAACCGGGTAAGGTGATGAAGAGCGTCTATGACTTCCGTCAGCACGGCCAATGTGGCGCCTGGGTGAGCAGCCTGTTGCCTCATCTGGCAGGCTGCGTGGATGAGCTTTGCTTCATCCATTCCATGTTCGCCAAGAGTAACAACCACACGCCGGCCACCTTCCAGATGAACAGCGGGTTCACGCTGAATGGATTTCCGAGCGCGGGCGCCTGGTTGAGCTACGGACTCGGTACGGAGAATGAGAATCTCCCCGCATTCGTCGTCCTGCCGGATCCCCGCGGAATGATCGCCGGCGGATCGATCAACTGGACCTCCGGATTCCTTCCGGCAAACCATCAGGGAGTTCCTTTTCGCACGAATTCTCGTGAATCCATCGTCGACCTCAACACGCCGACCAGTATTTCGCCCACGGACCGTGCCGCGGATCTGCGTCTGCTGGGCGCGATGAATCGTGAATTTGCCGACGACTCTCCGGGCGATGCGAGTTTCGCGGCGCGGTTGCGATCCTATGAGCTCGCCGCTCGAATGCAGGTCAGCATCCCGGAGGCGACGAATCTTGACAACGAATCGGAGGAGGCAAAGAAGCTGTACGGATTGAACGATCCGACGAACAAGGGGTTTGCGCGGAATTGCCTGATGGCGCGACGACTTCTTGAACGAGGGGTGCGGTTCGTCCAGATTTTTAATGGAGGTTCGTTCGGCAGCCCTCGCATCAATTGGGACGGGCATGAAAACCTAAAGGAGAACCATGATACGCAGGCGGCCACCATGGACCGACCCGTCGCGGCGTTGATCCACGATCTCAAGCAGCGCGGCCTGTTCGAGGATACCCTATTCGTCTGGGCGACAGAGTTCGGTCGCGGACCCGCCACGCAGGGCATCGGGTCACCCGGGCGGGATCATCACCCGACGGCATTTACGTGTTTCCTGGCGGGTGCGGGTGTGAAGAAAGGGTATCGGCATGGGGTGACCGACGACGTGGGTTATTTTGTAGCGGAAAACAAGGTGACCATTCCGGATTTTCACGCAACGATCCTGCACCTGCTGGGAATCGATCACGAAAAACTGACGTTTTACCACAATGGCGTCAAACGGCGCCTGACGGATGTGCACGGTAAAGTCATCGAGTCGATTCTCGCGTGATGAGTTCGATTTAAAAATGAGGAAGCTCAAAACTCCAACGGGGAGCACCGACCCGTGAACCGGCTGACTAGTGGCACCGGCATCCTGCCGGTGACTGGAGTTTGGCCATTCCTGGGAATACAAGATGGACGCTCTTCTAACAGCTGAGGCGTACTCCGGAGGCGCGGAGCGCCGTCAGAACGTAGCCCATGGCGTCAGCCATGGGTTCCCGGGTGCGCCGCACGCAAGCCCCGGAGGGGCGACAGAGAATTTGGCACAAGGCGCTATCCTCCCGCTCTGTCGCCCCTGCCGGGGCTTACGTTTTGTTCGAACGTTATCCCCACGGCTCGCGCCGTGGGCTACGGTCTGCCGCCGCTCCGCGGCTTTTCTGAATGCAGATTGTTCATCGGGGACACACGCACCAGAAAATGGCCAAACTCCAGGCGCTGGCATCGTGCCGGCGAGCCTGCAGAGAGGACAACACCCGCCGGCAGGGATGCCGGCGCTCCCAGGTTCATGGCCTCAACTCGCGCCCTCACCCAAAAGCGCCAGAGGGCTGGCGCCGTCCAAAACCTGGCGGCAAGTCGTCGGGACTTTTTGGTTTTTCATTGCCCTGTTCGTGCCAGTCGCACCGCTCCACGCCCAGCTCGACACGCCCAACTACGTGCTTTCGCTCGGCGGCACGAATGGCTTCCTCGAATTGCCCAGCGGCGCGTTCAACGACCTCGAAGAAGTCACCATCGAAGGCTGGGTGAAGTGGATGGATGATCGCGATTTCCGGCGTTTCTTCGATTTCGGCAGAGAATGGCGCTCGATCCATGTCGCTCGAAATGACTGGATGCCGCATGTCAGGTTATCCATCTCGACAGCCGGCGTTGTGACTAATGAAAATACGGGATTGATCGCCCGGGAACTTTTCCACACCAATCAATGGTTTCACTTTGCGGCGGTCATCGCCCGGGATCGTGTGCAGTTCTACGTTAACGGGGCACTCACGGCTTCCGCTCCGAACCGGACACCCTTCAATCAGCTTCAGCGAGGGGAACGCAACCGTCTTGGACGCGACAATTGGAAAGACAGTGTGTTCACAAGTATTATCGACACGGAGGCGTTCATGGATGAGTTCCGCGTTTGGCGCGGCGCGCGCACGGGCGACCAGATTCGCGAGACCCTGTTCCGGCGGTTGACCGGCAAGGAGCCGGGCCTGGTCTGCCTGCTCAACTTCGATGATCAGACTCCCGCCGACAAGTCTGTGCGGGCCAACCCAACGAAGCTGGTCGGCAATGCACGAATTGTCCTCGCGCCGCTGCCGTCGCCCGGTGAATTGATTCCCTTGGCCGTATTTTCAGGCAAGGTGACCGATAGCGCGGGGAAGCCTGCGGTGGGTGCCGCCGTTCGCATTGACCGCGACCGGGAAGTGGTAGCGACCGCGCTGACCGATGCCAGTGGGGCTTACGAAATAGGGTCTAAGTATGTGCCGGGAACCTACGATCTGTTCGCGGAACTGGGCCCGCTTGCCGGATGGGGCACAAATATTCCTGTCACTCCCCAATCTCCGGCCCGATTCGATCTGGCATTGGCCGCATCCGGCACCCTCTCCGGCGCGCTTTTGGCCATGGACGGAGCGCCGCAGGTTCGCGCGCTGGCTGAGGCGGAGGACGCCGTTTCCGGGCGGATGGTCGCCACGGCCGCGAGCGATGCCCGGGGTGAATTCACGTTCCGCAATCTTCGGCCCGGTGCCTACCGCATTCGCGCCAGTGGGGCCAACGGATATGTCTACCAGGCGGATCGCCGGCTGGTGGAGGCGGCCACGGGCAAGTCCGTCGCGAACATTGACCTGCGCTTTCCACCCTTGAAAAAAGGGGCGTGGGAAGTCTTCAACACCGCGCGCGGCCTGGCGGATGATGGCCAAATCCGCAAGATTCTGATCGAGCCGGACGGGTCGGTCTGGTTTGCCACCCAGGGCGGGGCTTCTCGGTTTGATGGCCACGAATTCGTCAACTTTACCACCGATGACGGCCTGCCGGACAATTTCGTCCAGAACATGGCCCGCGACAGCCGGGGAAATATCTGGTTCTCCACTCGGACTGGCATTGCCCGGTATGACGGAAAGAAAATCGACAAATGGACGGGCGATCAAGTGGCCAACCTTCAATTCATTGACGCCATTTATGCGGCCCCGGACGGGAAGGTGTGGTTTGGGTCGATAGGCGCCGATCCGGCCACCATTTTCTCTTTCGATGGCGAGACGTTTTCCTATTTCACGGGAACGAACGGGCCGCCGGGCAGCGTCCATAAAATGGCGGGTGACGGGAAGGGAATCATCTGGATGGCAAGCCGTGCCGGTCTGCTGCGCTTCGACGGGACCAACTTCGTCAACGTGACGAGACAATCGGGCTCGGATCTGGGCTTCGTAGATACCCCCAGCGTCGACGCGAATGGCAAGGTTTGGTTTGGCTTCAGCGGTGGGGCCGCGAGCTATGACGGAACGAATGTCGTCACGTACGGCCGGGGTCTTGGACTAGGACTTGACGAGGTCATGTGTACCCACATCGCACCGGATGGTGCCGTCTGGTTTGCGGGCGCGGGCGGAGTTTCGCGTTTTGATGGAACAAATTTCGTGAACTTCGCGAAGGAAGACGGCCTGCCGAGCGACTTCATTTTGTTCGTGACCAGTTCGCCGGACGGCGTGATGTACTTCGGAAGTTATGATTCTGGTGCTGGCCGGTACGATCCGACGACTTTCATCAGCTACACCACCGCGGATGGTTTGGCGAAGAATTCCACCTGGTCCAGTTTCGTGGCTGCGGATGGTGCGGTGTGGTTTGGCCCCGACGCATCAGCGGGACCTCAAAATCCCGTTGACGGATTCTCTCGCTTCGACGGGCGGCAGTTCACTCCTCTCGCCGAGGTCAATCGAATGAGCATTCCTGGCTCGCTGGCGCAGCCCCGTGATGGCGTCTTGTGGCTGCCATCGCGCCGTGACGGGGTCATCCGCTTCGACGGCACAAACTTCATCCGTTCTATTTCGGCGGACGGCTTGCCACGGGACGGCGCGTACGCGATGGCAGCAGCGCCGGATGGATCTGTCTGGGCTGGGACTGGGAGTGGTTTATCCCATCTCGTACAGGGGCGTTGGCAGAATTTCCCGAGTCCCGGCGGGAGGCGGATTTCGAGCGTCGTTTGCGATTCCAAAGGGACGGTCTGGGCGGCATCGACGGTCACGGGAACACCCATCCAAGGATCTTCCGTTTGGCGCTTTGATGGCGAACGATTTCAACCTTTGAACACCGGTTCCGGTTCCTTCAGAAACTATGTGTTCGGCATGTTCATCGACCGGGATGACTCGCTCTGGATTGCGACGGATGAGGGAGCGTTCCAGTTTGACGGCAAAGAACTCACGCGCATCACGAAATCAAAAGGGCAGCTCGTAAATAATATAGTCCAATGTGTCTATCGCGACCGCCAGAAGGTGCTGTGGTTCGGCACCCGGACTGGTGCGAGCCGGTTTGACGGCGCGGTCTGGTCCACTTTGACGAAGGCCGATGGTCTGGCAGGCAGCGATGTTCGCACGATTTGCGAGGATAAATCAGGCGCTCTCTGGTTCGGCACGGATCGAGGCGTCACGCGTTATGTGGCACCACGCGTTGCCGCGCCGGCACCGCGCGTCACGGTGCTGCTGGACAAGACCTACGAGCCGGGAGCGGCTCTGCCATCCATCGAACGCGGACGGCGGGTCGACCTGAAGATCGCCGTGGCCGACGACAAGACCCGAACGGAACTCCGCCGGTTTCGCTGGCAGGTCGTCGCCGGACAGCCCACGGCGGAGGCCTTGCGAGACAGCAGGACTTGGCAGTTGGAACCTGGGAGCGCCGGCGTCCGCGCCGGCGAAGGGGTCAAGTCGCAACCCGCCGGCAGGGATGACGGCGCTCGCAGGGGTTGGCAAGTTCTCACGGAACCGCAATTCGTCTGGAATGCGCCGGAGACCGGGGAACACACGCTGGCGGTGCAATACATTGATCGTGACCTGAGCTATTCGCTGCCGACGTTGGTGCCGCTGCGAATCGTCCCGCCGTGGTTTCTTAACGCGTGGATCATGGGGCCGTTTGGTGGCACAACCGGCGGTCTGCTGATCTGGGCTTTCATCGCCCGTTCGCTCTACGTGCGCAAACGCCGCGAGGCTGAGCGGCTGCGCGAGCAAATGCTCGAGCAGGAACGCGCTGCCCACCTCGCGCTCGAAGCCAAGGCCGCCGCTCTTGCGGAATCCAACCGCCAACTCGACCTGGCGCGCGAAGCGGCGGAGGACGCGAACAGAGCGAAGAGCAGTTTCCTGGCGAACATGTCTCACGAATTGCGCACCCCGCTTAACGCCATCATCGGCTATAGCGAAATGTTGCAGGAAGAAGCGGAGGACCTCGGCCAGCAGGGCTTCATTCCCGACCTCCAGAAAGTGCATGGCGCCGGCAAGCACCTTTTGGGTTTGATCAACGACGTGCTGGACCTCTCGAAGATCGAGTCCGGTAAAATGACCCTCTACCTCGAAGACTTCGATGTATCCAAACTTGTTCGGGAAGTGGCTGCGACGGTGCAGCCGCTCATCACGAAGAACGGCAACACGCTGGAAGTGGAATGCCCGACCGACCTCGGCACGATGCGCGCAGACGTGACGAAAGTCCGGCAGACGTTGTTCAACCTGCTGAGCAACGCGAGCAAGTTTACGGAGAAGGGGACGATACGGTTGGCAGTCAGAAAGAAGAATGGACCGCCCTCACCCCAGCCCTCTCCCCCAGGAGAGGGAGTAGCCGACGTCGCCGCTCAACAATCCCAACGCGTCGGATCCGCTGACGTGCTGCCGACGATTCTCCCTCTCCGCGGGGGAGAGGGCCGGGGTGAGGGCGAGCGTCCATCCATTCTCGACCACTGTGGACTACGCATTCTGTTTCACGTATCCGATACAGGCATCGGGATGACGCCGGAGCAGTTGGCCAGACTCTTCCAGGCCTTCATGCAGGCGGATGCTTCGACCAGCCGGAAGTTTGGCGGCACAGGACTTGGCCTGGCGATCAGCCGCAAGTTCTGCCAGATGATGGGCGGCGATATCACGGTGCAAAGCGAGCACGGGAAGGGCAGCACCTTCACCGTCACGCTGCCCGCCCAGGTCAAGGATTCCACCCTTCCGGCGGCGACGGCGACGGTCAGCGCCACACCGCCCTCCGCGCTCCGCAATTCGCATTCCACCGTGCTGGTGATTGACGATGATCCGGCGGTGCACGATTTGATGCGGCGTTCGCTCGAGAAGGACGGCTTTCGCGTGGAACTCGCGGCGGATGGCAAACGCGGCCTCGAACTGGCAAAGCAACTCATGCCGGCCGTGATCACGTTGGACGTGATGATGCCGCACATGGACGGCTGGTCCGTCTTGACCGCGTTGAAAGCCGATCCGGCGACCGCGAACATTCCGGTAATCATGATGACGATCGTGGACGACAAGCAGATGGGTTTCGCGCTGGGCGCGGAGGATTATTTCACCAAGCCGATCGATTTCCAGCGGTTGCATACCGTGATCGAGAAGTATCGCAAGCCCGCCGGGCAGCAGACCGTCCTGATAATTGAAGATGATCCCTCGGCGCGGGAGATGCTGCGGCGCACCTTGGAAAAAGACGGCTGGCAGGTGGTGGAGGCGCAAAACGGCAAGGTGGGTTTAGCGAAACTGGACGCCACCGTGCCTGCCCTGATTTTGCTCGACCTGATGATGCCGGAGATGGATGGGTTTGAATTCATGGACGCCTTGCGACGGCGCGGAGATAAAGAGCGCATTCCGGTGATCGTCATCACGGCGAAGGATTTGACGGAGGAAGACCGACAGCGGCTCAATGGCGGGGTGGAGCGAATTATTCAGAAGAGCGCGACCAGCCAGGGCGACGTGTTGGAATTGGTCCGCGCATTAATGACTGGCAAAGTTGATTACGAAGTGTAAGCCCACAAACTGGCAATCTTATGGCAAAAATCCTATTGGTTGAAGACAATGAAATGAACCGTGACATGCTTTCCCGGCGACTGGAGCGTAAAGGCTATGAGGTCGTCATTGCGGTGGACGGTCAGCAAGCGATTGACCTCGGCGCCAGCGAAAAGCCGGACCTGATCCTCATGGATATGAGCCTGCCGGTGCTGGACGGTTGGGAAGCGACACGCCGATTGAAGGCCGACGGAAAGACCAAGCAGATCCCGATCATCGCCTTGACGGCGCACGCGATGCCTGAAGATGAACGCAGGGCGCGTGAGGCCGGCTGCAATGATTACGACACCAAGCCGATTGAACTCCTACGGTTGCTGGAAAAAATTGCAGCCCTGCTGGGAAGCACAGCCAAAGCATGAGCCGCAGTGACAAAACGAAGGCTGCAAAGGCCGCGAAAACCGGGGCCAGCCGGCGTTCCGCCAACACGGCGCGGCAATCCCCCCGTTCGCCCGTCGTGGTGCTGCCGAGAAAACTCGATCTTTCCAAAATCCGTCATGACCTACGCACGCCCATCAATCACATCCTCGGTTACTGCGAAATGTTGCAGGAGGACGAGCAGTTGCCGGCGATATTTGCTCCCGATCTGGCGAAGATTCACGCCGGTGGCCGCCAGTTGGAGGCGTTGATCACCGAATATTTCGACGAGGAAACGTTCGAGACCAAGCGGGGCGATGTCCACCGGCTCTGTCACGATCTGCGGACGCCGGTCAATCAGATCATCGGCTACAGCGAGATCCTGCAGGAGCAGGCCGAGGAAATTAGCCGCAAGAAATATCTGCCGGACCTGCGCAAGATCCGGGACGCCGCCGCGTTGTGGCTGGGGCTGATGGAGGAACATTTGTTGCCCACGGGTACCGGGGCTGACGGGGCGTCGGCGCCCGGGTCCGAATTTGAAGGCTCCAGAATCCTCTCTCCGGGCATCACGTTCCAATCTCCCGCCGCAAGCACCGCCGCTCGCGCCCGGGCAGTCCACGGCCGGCTCCTGGTGGTGGACGATGACGAATCCAACCGCGACATGTTGAGCCGGCGGTTGCAGCGCGATGGCTACACGGTTCAAACGGCGGCGAATGGTGTTGACGCGCTGCGCCTGCTCCGGTCCTCCGCATTTGATCTCGTGCTGCTGGATCTCATCATGTCCGGGCTCGACGGCTACCAAGTGTTGCTAAAGATAAAGCACGACCCGGCGCTGCGCGAGATTCCGGTCCTGATGTTGTCGGCGCTGGATCAGGAGGGCGGGATTGCCCGGTGCATCGAACAGGGCGCAGAAGATTACATCGCCAAACCCTTCCGCCCCGTGTTTCTACGCGCCCGCATCGAAGCCTCGTTGGAAAAAAAGCGGTTGCGCGACCTGGACCGGCAGAGGTTGGTCGAGTTGGGACGTGCCCATGAACTGGTCCGGCGCGCGTTTGGCCGGTACGTATCGGAGGAGGTAGCCACGAGCATCTTGCAATCCCCCGAGGGCCTCGAATTGGGCGGCGAAGAACGCGAAGTCACAATTCTGATGTCCGATCTGCGCGGCTTCACGGCGCTGATCGCGCGGCTGGCGCCGCAGGAGGTGGTCGCGCTTCTGAACTTCTACCTCGAAGCGATGGTGGAAGTTATCAGCCGTTACGGAGGCACGATTGACGAGATCATCGGCGACGCGATCCTCGTCCTCTTTGGCGCGCCGCTGGCCTCGGAGGATCACGCCGCGAAAGCGGTCGCCTGCGGATTGGCCATGCAACTCGCGATGGCGGATGTCAATCAGCGCCTTAAGGCAAAAGGGGCAACCGAGTTGGAAATGGGCATCGGCATCAACACGGGCCGGGTGATCGTCGGGAACATCGGATCATTGCGCCGGACAAAATACGCTGCGGTGGGCTTCAATGTTAACCTGGCAGGGCGCATTGAATCCTTCACCACGGGCGGACAGGTCCTGATTTCCGAGAGCACCCGCGAAGCAATCCAGTCGCCGCTGCGGCTAGACGCGCAGTTTGCGGTGGAACCCAAAGGGGCGGCGCACAGCCTGCAGTTGCATGAAGTCGGCGGCATCGGCGAGCCGTTCAACCTTTCGTTGCGCTCTCGGTCGGTGGCCCTTGATCCGTTGCCGGTGCCGCTGCCGATCCGCTTCACCGTTTTGGAGGAAAAATTCCTCGGACGAACGGTTCATGTAGGGCGCCTCGTCGCGTTGTCCGCAACGGAGGCCGGCATCGAATCCGAGCTGTCGCTCGCTCCGCTCAGCAATTTGAAGATTGAGCTCGCAGCGATGGCGGGCGCGAATCCGAGCGGTGAGATCTACGCCAAAGTAGTGGGTGCCGTGACTGGGGTCGCGAGCCAGACGCGCATCCGGTTTACCTCCGTTTCTCCCGAACTAAAATCTTGGGTGCAGCAGGCGACGGCGCACTTGGGGAGCGATCAAAATACTCATCTGAAATAAATCGGTAACCTCCTTAAAGCCAGGCTTCGTGCGAATCGGATCGGATCACTATCATCCACCCGCGGCTCGGAAATCGCTCTGTTCCCGGTTGCCTTTCGGGTCGCGAGTGGTAGAAGGAAAGACTTCCACCGAAATCGGGGTCGCTATGAAATTCAATTCTTCACCCATGCCAGCCGGGCGTATCTACCGCCAGTCCCGGGGTTTCACCCTCATTGAACTCCTAGTCGTCATTGCCATTATCGCCATCTTGGCCGGCATGTTGTTGCCCGCCCTGGCGAAGGCAAAAACGAAGGCTCACGGGATTAAGTGCATGAACAATACCAAGCAGATCACACTGGCCTGGTTGATGTACGCAGAGGACAACAACCAGGCGATTCTGAACGCCGCAGAATGGATGGCAGGCGATGTGAGTGGTCCCGGTCCCGGTTCGACCAACATCGGATTTCTCCGCGCGAGCAAACTCGCCGAATATCTTGGGAAAAGTGTCGAAGTATACAAATGTCCAGGCGACACACGCCGTTACCTGAACGCCCACCCAGTCGTCCGGAGTGTCTCCATGAACTGTTATCTGGGAGTCGGCGGTACCCCCGGTTATATCGTCTTTAACAAGCTAACGGACATGCTCCGGCCGGGACCGTCGATGACCTTTGTCATTCTCGACGAGAGCAAGAACTCAATTAACGACGGCTATTTCCTGACGCTGATGGATAGTTACGATCCGCATTCTCCCGCGAGCGCGGCCTGGTCGGATGTACCGGCAACGTACCACAATCGAGCGGGAAGTCTCTCGTTTGCGGATGGGCATTCCGAAATCAAATCGTGGAAGGATCCCCGCACGATCACGGCCAAGGCCCCAATGCTGTCGTCCCCGAACAACAAGGATCTGGAATGGGTTCAAGATCACAGCACTCGCAAAATCGCCAAACCGACGCGCTAGCAAGCAGGAGAAAGTGACAGGTTCAATAGCGAGACATCGCCGCTGATTGTCCGTGACGCGAGGTGGCTTGCCGAGTTGCTCTGTAAGAACACGAATTTCCTCTTGGAGATACTCGATCACCCACGGTTGCCGTCGATTCAGTTAGCCCACGATTCGCCGATGCATCGCAAATGCGGGACGCAGACTACGGCTTAATTCATCCTGCAGCGCTTGCAACTCGGAATAGATAGCGGCGTTCTTCGCGTTTGGCGATGCGGTTTCCGCCTTGTTCAGAGTGACGAATTGATCGCTGAGGTCGGCAATATCGACGGCATCCCCCTTTTGGCGACGCCAGCACCAGAGGGCTTGCAGGGCGGCACCATACGCCGCCCCTTCGCTCACTCTGAGGGTCACGACTTCAGCGTTAAAAATGTCCGCCATGATTTGACGCCAGACTTTTGATTTTGCTCCGCCGCCGGTGGCTCGCACCTGCGTTGTCTTCAATCCAAGTGCCGCGAGCCGGAGAAGTCCGTAGTTCATTCCCAGCGTGGCACCTTCCATCGTCGCTCGGGCAAAGTGCGCGGCGTTAAACGTCTTCGGCCGGACTCCAAAATAGGTGCCGGTCCCGTCCGGAACATTCGGTGTGCGTTCCCCTTCAAGATAGGGGAGCAGCACCAAGCCATCACAACCGGCGGGAGCCGTGGCGGCGGCTTTTTCAAAGGCTGCGTGGTCCATCTCAAAATCGCGGCGAACCATTTCTGTGGCCGCGGTGACATTCATGGTGCAGAGCAGGGGCAACCAACGATTGGTGGAGTCGCAGAAGGCGGCGATCTCACCCTGCGGATCGACGACCGGCGTCGCAGCGCAGGCATAAATGGTTCCGCTGGTTCCAAAGCTGGCGGTCACCACGCCGAGGCGCGTATTTCCGGTGCCGATCGCTCCCATCATGTTGTCGCCACCGCCGGCGCTCACAAGGACTCCGGGGTTTAGCCCGAGGGTGTGGGCAGCGTCGGCAGCCAAGGTGCCGGCCGGCTGGTCGCTGGGCGATACCGACGGAAGTTTGCCCAGCAAATCCGGATCAATGGCCGCGACGGCTTCACGGCACCAACGGCGTTTGCGAACATCGAATAGCGCAGTTCCCGACGCATCACCGTATTCCATGAACCGGTTGCCCGTCAGCCAGAAGTTCAGATAATCGTGCGGCAAGAGGATTGTCGCCAGCCGGGCAAAATTCTTTGGTTCATTGCGTTTTAGCCAAAGGATTTTGGACGCGGTGAATCCCGGGAGTACAGCGTTACCCATACCGCGGATGGCTGCTTTTTGCCCACCCAGCTTCTTGGTGATTTCGTCGCACTCAGGACCGGTCGTTGTGTCGCACCAAAGTTTGGCCGGACGGATTACCGCGCCCGATTTATCCAGCGGAACGAAACCGTGCTGTTGTCCGCTGACGCCGATGGCGACAACCTCCCCTGCGGTGGCTTTGGCCGACTTAAGCGCGGCCGCGATTGCTGCCGAAGTTGCATTCCGCCAGGTGTGGGGATGCTGCTCTTTGGCACCGGCAGGAAGGCCTGGAAGAAGGTCGTAACTTTCATTGCCGCTGCCGAGAACGCGGCCGGTGCGGGCGTCGACTGCGAGGGCTTTGGTCGATTGAGTGCCACTGTCAATTCCGAGAAGGAGGGTCCGTTTTGCCATAAAAAGTTACGCTATTTGTATTGACTCACAATTCAACCCAGACACCGGGACGCGGGTTATCAACGGGCGCGCGCGGTGGCGAGGGCCTGCTTCGTTTCCGCCTGCAATTTTGCGAGATCTTCCTTCACTTCATCGAGCGTCGCACTCGACATTCGGTCGATGTACAAGATTCCGTGGAGATGATCGGTTTCATGTTGGATGGCGCGACCGAGCAATCCACCCGCGCGGAACGAAAACGATTCGCCACGCTCGTTTTGCGCAATGACATCGACCTCGTCGGGCCGTTCGATCTCCGCGTAGATCTCTGGAAAACTGAGGCAACCCTCCGCGCCCTTTACCGGTTTTCCGATCGGTTTCACTGTGGGATTAATGAGGACCAATGGCATGAACGAGGCGACATCGGCCTCGTGTCCCTGCAGCCAGAGCTGAGAGGGGCGATCCTTCACTCCGCGAACGTCAATGACGGTGAGCTGCAGCGCATGTCCCACCTGCTGCGCGGCGAGTCCAACACCCCGCGCCGCATACATGGTGGCAAACATATCCGCAATCAACTGCTGGATCTCGTCGGTGAGAGTCTCGATTCGGGCGCCCTTTTTGCGGAGCACCGGGTGGCCGTACCGGATGACGGGGAGAATCATGAGGGGGTTTCGGCTCAGTTCGGAGATCGGGTGAAACTTAGGCGGTCGGCCAGTGCTGCATCAGCTGCACGAGATCCTGGACACTGGGGCTTTGGGCCGTGCGAACGTAGTGACCACTCGTGCAGCACCCGGTGAGGGCGGCGGCGGCGTTGTCGAGCCCCAGCAATCTTCCGAGGCAGAAGCCCGAATTAAAATGATCACCGGCCCCGGTGGTAATCTTCGGCCGGGTACAAAGCGGACCTTCCACTCGGTCCGTCTTGCCGGCACTAACCACCAGAGCG
>CAMDJH010000125.1 GCA_945900455.1 Akkermansia muciniphila | reverse complement strand
TGTTGGGTGTTGGGTGTTGGGTGTTGGGTGTTGGGTGTTGGGTGTTGGGTGTTGGGTGTTGGGTGTTGGGTGTTGGGTGTTGGGTGTTGGGTGTTGGGTGTTGGGTGTTGGGTGTTGGGTGTGATTGATCGGGATCAATCCAGCGGGGTTGACCGCCCTGGCTTCAAGCCGGGGCGGTTTTCTTTTTCCAGTCTCATTTCGGCCGCGTAACCTTCGCGAAATGTTGGGAATGCCGGGCGCCAGCCAAGGGCGCGTAGTTTTTGATTCGTAACCCGCTTGTGGGTTACTCCACGCTTGCGGATGGCCCTCTCGATTTCGTCAGCCGCCGGTGGAATGCCGCGCTGCAGTTGCGAATCGAGCCATCGGAAAAAATCGAGTTGCGAAATCGGCTCGTCATCCGTCGCATTATAGGTCTCGCCCGGATGACCCGACTCAAGCGCCACGTGCAGTGCCGAGGCCACGTCGTCCCGGTGAATCATGTTCAACCAACGCGAACCGTCACCACTAAGGCGAGCCTCGCCCCGCACGTATTGATGAAACAGGTGTCCCCGGCCTGGCCCGTAAATCCCGGCAACCCTTAAAATCACGGCGGGTAGTCGCCCATTCTGTGCAGAAGATTGCAGCAGTTGTTCGGTCTCAACCAACAACCGCCCGGTCTCCCCAGCAGGCGTCGCCGGAGCCGATTCATCCACCCAGCCGCCGTCCGTCTGCCCGTACACGCTCGTGCTGCTGGTGTATGCATATCGTTGGATGCCACGTGAGCTCAACGCGGCGATCAGTGAGCGAGTGCCCTCCAGGTAAACGTCACGATACTCCGTCGCTCCTCCTCGGCTGGACGAAACCGTGTTGACCACCCAGTCGAGGGAATCCGGCAACGCAGCCATGTCGGCAGGCCGGGTCACATCACCGGTCAACGGGTGAATCCCAGCAGCCGACAGATCTGCAGCCCCATCGTTTGACCGGCGAAGTCCGAACACGGAGTGCCCTCCCCGGACAAGCCGTTCACCCAAAGCCGTCCCCACATAGCCACATCCGATAATCAGAACACGCATCGCCCCCAAGACGAAAGCAGCCCGGGCAAACCGTCAATCCGTTACCGTATTCAGAACGGCCACGCCCAGTCTTTCAAGAAGGCTCAACTCAGGTATGAGGGAACGGATTACGCACTACGACCCCACCATAGCTCTGGCCGTCGTTGAGATCCTCGGAGTAGATGACTTCGCAACTCAGCTCTTGGGCGGCAGCGACAATGGCCCCATCCCAGTAAGAGATTTGGTAGCGGCTCTTGATCTCCCAAGCCCGCAGTACAAGTCTGGCGGTAATTGGGACATTCGGAAATGCCAGCAAGGCGGTCAGCGTCGCTTTTACCTCGGCCGGATCGATGCCCAACCGCTTTTTAGACGCTGCGGCCGCGATAAACTCCTGCAGAACCTGTGCGGAAATACCGACATCCTCGGAGGCGATCACTTGGCGCGCTCGCTCCTTTTTGGCGGCATCCGCTGGATCCTTTGATCCTGCGTAGAGGAACAGATTGGTATCAACGAAGCACCGCGCGGTCATAGAGCTGTTCCCGGTTCAACCGCCCGACCGGCGATTTATTGCGAGCCTTGTCCAGAGCGGCAAAGAGCCGCTCAACACGCTTTTTTCGCGCCGCTAAACCGTCATCGAGGACAGCTACCTCCCGCTCCAGGGCGCGAGTAACAACTATCTTCAGAGCAACGCCCTCCTCGACAGCCTTCAATTTGGCCTTCTTGAAGACAGCATCAGGGATGTCCAACGTGGTTCGCACAAACGCACATTCGCAGAAAAGCACGAATCGTCAAGCGGGCCGTCGGGTCCCAAATCCGCGGATAAAGGAGAGGAGAACCGCGGATGAACACGGATTGACGCGGATAGAAAGGGCATGGAATCTGCGTCGATCGGCGTTTATCCGCGGATCAGGGAGGGTCCAGAGTTGATCAACTACCGCGTTCAAAACGGCCACACCCAGTCCGGAATTTCAGTGGCAGTCTTTTTGCCCGAACCTTCCCCTTTTTTTCGACTCACGCCATCGTCATCAACGCCGTTGTCGCCCACAGACCATACGATGAACGAGCCAGCATCGGTACGACGATAGCGCATCGGTTTGAGATCCATCGGATCGGTTGGGATTTGGTTTAGGAACTCAGGCACCAGCGCATCCAGCGTCTCTGGATAATGGCCCCATTTTAGGTAATACCTTTCGACCGCGCACGCGATCGCTGCGCTCGTTTGCAACGTTTGACCGCGAACGGCACGAGCAAGAAATTTGGCAAAGGCCGGCATCAGCATTCGCGCCATCAGATCCCTGGGCGAAAAAGGTTTGCGCAGTCCTGCGGTGGTCGACTCGGCGAAGCGGGCCGTCTCTCCGCGCCAGTTGACTTGAGCTCGATTCGTGATCAGTCCCCGTCCATGCCGGATCACGTCGGTCTCCATCTGAACGATGGCTGCCTGATTGGCCCGAATGATTCCCTGGGCCATGAACCCGGAAATCCGCGGCATTAGACTACCGGGGGTCCTTGCGGGTTGGAGGACCGATGGGCCCCTGATGCCGTAGGCGACCAATTGGTTCATCGTCTGAACCCCAAGGGACCGTTCTCCCTCGAGTGCGAACGGAACGACCCCAATGATATCCATCGCTTCAAAACGTCGTTGCAGTGTTTGGAGTTGATCGTCGGTCCATGCGTGAGTAGCGATGCCTCGCCAAAATCCTTCGTTTGCGACAGCCAATTGGGCGATTCGCACCAGTTGAGAGAGCACGAGCGGTTCCTCTCGCAACCCATCTGCGAGCCGCAGGCTGCACTCCAAATCATCCCAGGCACCTGTTCTGTCGCCCTTTGCGAGGTGTGCAGCAATTCGGAGGTTCAGGTGCCGTTGGAGGGTCTTGAACTGGCTGAGGAGCTGCAGGTTGTTGAGTTCAAAGCCGTCTGCCCATCGTTGTGGAAAGCGGGCGAACGGACGCTGGCTGTCGCGACAGATCACGGCGAGGGCGCCGTCCGCAATCGAGAGTGCCGTCAGCACCTCGGAGGCCGGATCGGAACCTGCTGCAGGTTGCGGATAAACGGGGTAGGTATTGCGCAGCGTTACGTTGGTGGCGCAGGCTGCATGGAACGTCGCGAAGGCTTCGGCCCACGCATCCAGTCCAGCGGGAGCCGTGTCGTCGTTCGTACGCTTGCTCAGATATGCGTCGGGCAAACTGAAGACTGCGAACTTCTGAATGGCGTTGGAATGAGCGGAGGACGGGACATCCCCGGAACCAGCCGGCGAGGCCTTGAAGAGTTCGGCAAACAACGGCGTCGAGGCGAAATTTTGTGCATCGGGCACTGGATGCGGGATGACATCCTTGATGTCGAGTCTTTCCCCTTGAGCGATGAGATCGCGGGAAAGCCGATTCCAGCGAAGTGCGCCTTGGACGCTTTCGATGCCACACCACATCGCAACTGCGGGGAGGACGCAGAACACGAAGATATCGACGGGCGCAAGAATCCAACGGGCGAGCCAGTGGGGTGGTGGAGCGGTTGAGGTGATGATGTTCGCTCGAATCCGGGCCGCACGATGATTCCAGGCAAAAAAACAGGCACCGTAGAACATCAGACCCAACAAGAATCCGAGGCGCCCAATCATGGTGTAACACTCCAGAGCGAGGGTGTTTGACTGGCCGGCTTCGAGGGCGGGCGGTACCATGACCTTTAAGGTGACTAGCAATCGGAGAGCCAAAGCCGCCATCCCCGCAAAGACAACGGATCCGATGGCGATAAAGACAACGGGGTACTTCCGCTCCGCGGACGGCCTCAGTCGTGAGAATCCTAGCCAGGTGATGCGGAATCCGCTGAGCCAGTTAAAGACGGAGTACGGTGTCATGGTTTGGGAAAATCGGTCAGGGGGTCAGGCCCAGGACAACAATCGGCGTTTGGCAAAGCTGCGGAGTAGCGGCAGGGCAGACTCCTGCCCGACGGGCAAAACAAGTATTGCTGCGGGGACGACCTCAAAAACGGAGGCCGAACCTCCGAACGGTTGTGGGAGTTTATCACGTTGGCTATGTGGACGCATTATCGGCGGCGTGCGTTCTTCCGGCCCAACCTCTGGGAGGAGTTCCGCGACGCGCAATAGCTCGTTGCGATATTTCCCGAAATCGACGGCTCGTAGCGGGATTGTTGAGGAGATTCCGGAGCGCGAGGGGGTTCCGTTCAACCAGGAGTCGAATTCTCCGGATGCAAAAATGAGCACCCAAACCGTGGCAAACCCGAGCCAACCCTCGGGAATCCGGCGCGCCACAAGGTCCCAGAGACTCCGTTTCGTCCCCTTGATTGAGGCCCCATTCGGCAGCGGGGACGCTTGGAATCGCTGGGTGGCGGTCGCGACCGTCAGAATCTGTTCGCGCCACTCGATTGGAGCTGGCCGTTGCGGAGTATTGCGCAACTGATTTTCGAACGAGTCCTCGGTCAATGGAGTGGAGTTGGGCGGATGCATGGGGAGAGGGTAGGGTGAGAGGGGTGGTTCATGAATTACGAATGCACCGTCAGCCGATCTCTTCATAGAGAGGACGCAGGCGCGTGCGGAGTTTGTCTAATCCGTATCGATACCGACTGGCCGCCGTGTTGGCAGGGATGTCCAGAATGCGGGCGATGTCCTCAAAGGTTCGTTGTTCCCAGAGCTTGAGTTGAACCACGGCGCGTTGTTCCCTCGGTAGTTCGTCGAGCGCTTCAGCCAGCCGAGTGCGAAACGTTGATTCGTCCGGATCGTCGGTCGGTGCGAACGGGTTTGCGACCGCCTCGTCCCTAAAGGCTTCGACATGGCGAGTCCGGGTTTGGCGGCGACGGATCTGGTCGATCGCACGGTGTTGCACCCAGCGCAGGAGGTATCCTCGCTCGTCGCGAACGCCTGCCAGCGTATTGGGGTGGAGGCTCAGGTCACGAAAGAGTTCCTGGAGCACGTCGTGGACGTCCGCCTCGTCACGCAGTATCGGGAGCAGGAAGGCGAACAAGGAATTCACGTGGCGATCATACAGAGCTGCGAGATCCGTTACGGTCATGACGACGGTTGTCTGGGATGCGGCGCGAAAATCGAATTCAAGAGTGACGCAAAGACGTCGCGTCGCCTCGGGTCGCGTGTCACCCCGTGCGAGGACGCATCCCGCGGGGGGGATTTGTCTATCGGCATTTCGAATCGTTCTCATTTTCGAGTCGAGGATCCCCACCCCGAATCACGAGAACCAAAAGAAGTAGCGGGAATAATCCAATGCATTCCCCTGGGTGATGTTTTTTGAATGAGGCAATTTGGAAGAGTTATTAATCAAGTAAGTAATTTACCAAAAACGAGTTGTGAGTATTTTTGCGATACCTTTTTGACGGCGCCCGAATTGAATAATGCCGGGCCGTGTTCGTCCAAGAGCATGAGCTTGTGAAACATTTCACAAAATATGCTTGCGAGGGGTAGACCGAATCATAAGGTTTACCCTGCCTTTCGGAAAAACGATCAGTAAATATGCTTATGAAAACGACTCTTCGGTTCGCAGCGGTTTCGGTCCTTCTCGCAGCGGTTTCAACGCTTCAGGCGGGTAATGTGACGGGGAAAGTCTCGCTCAAGGGGGAGGCCCCGGCTGAGAAGGAAATCACACCGCTGGCCAAGGATCCCAATTGCGGCAAGTCCTATTCGAAGCCCGCGACCACCCGTCATTACTTGGTAGCGGCTGACAAGGGGCTCGCCAACGTCTTTGTCTACGTAAAGAAGGGGCTTGCAGGGAAAGCCTTCCCGGCACCGGCGGAGAAGCCGTTGATGGATCAGAAGGCCTGTCTGTACCAGCCGTACGTGATGGGGGCTCGTGCCGGCCATCCGGTGATGATCAAATCGAGCGATGACTTCATGCACAACGTCAACTTCGCGGCGTCGAAGGCGGGAAATGATACGTTCAACTTCGCGCAAACCAAAGCCGGTCAAGTGAACGAGAAGACCTTTAAGAACGTGGAGGTTTTTGCGAAACTTCAGTGCAATGTGCATCCGTGGATGTTTGGGTACATTGGTGTCGTGGATAGTCCGTACTACGCGGTGACGGACGCCTCTGGGAAGTACACGATTGCCGGACTGGCCGACGGCAAGTACACGCTGGCATTCATTCACCTGAAGGCGGGTGAGGTTCTGCAGGAAATCGAAGTCAAGGGCGGTGCCGCAGTAAATGCCACCTTGGAAGTGAAGTAGCCCGTTGGGTTCGCCGCTGTCGGGCGACCCTCCAGTGTGGGCCGCTGTGGAATCACTCCTCAGCGGCTCGTTCTCTCCGCGAGTTCCTTCGCGGAATTTCTTTTTTTTGTGCGTTCGGAATCGAACTTCAACGATGTCTGGCGGCACCGCTTCGCGGTGTTTACCGCTGCTTGCACCCTCCTGTTGATCTGCGTCGGTGGGTTGGTGACCAGCAAAGGGGTGGGGATGGCCGTCCCGGACTGGCCGACAACGTACGGTTATAACATGTTTTTCTTTCCCATCTCCCGGTGGTGGGGAGTTGGCGGGATTCACGACGAACACCTGCACCGGCTGGTGGCCAGTTCCGTCGGTTTCTTGGTGATCCTTCTGGCCGTCTGGACGGCATTCAAGGAGCAGCGGCAATGGGTGCGTGGCTTGGCGTGGGTCGCTCTCGCTCTCGTGTTGCTGCAGGGCTTGTTGGGCGGCCTGCGGGTAATTTTGAATGGGAGCGGGTTCCTTGGAACAACCGCGGGCATGGTATTTGGCATGTGCCACGCGGCGCTCGCACAGATTTTTTTCTCAGTCGTGGGGGCCATTGCCTTTTTCACCTCAAAGACTTGGAGTCATCTTCGCCCGGGACAGATGCTCCCGGCGCTGGTTAACGTTCCCGGTAGAACAGCGGCGATCACACTGCTCATCCTGGGTCAGTTGTTGATTGCGGCGGCGATTCGGCATCAGCACGCGCCGTTGGCGATACCGGATTTTCCACTGGCGTACGGTCACTTTTATCCGCCCACCGATCCGGATTTCTTGATGTCCGTCAATCAGCGGCGAATGAATGTCGTTTTGGATAGTGACGTCACTGCCTTTCAGATCCATTTACAGATGGCACACCGCTTTATGGCCGCGCTTATTCTTGGCTCCGTCCTGACTGTGGGATGGCAATTAATTCAGGGTGGAGGATTGCTCGCCCGGTTTGGAGCGGTTTGGAGCGGGTTGATCTTGATCCAGGTCGGTTTGGGGGCAGCGACCATTTGGACAAATAAGTCCGTGGACATTGCGACGGCACATGTCGCGGGGGGTGCCTTGTCTCTGCTGACGGGAGTTCTTCTGGCGGCGGCAACTCGGCGGATGCGTGGTCCTGCGCCGGCGCCCGGAGTCGCCCGAAGCGCTGAAGTGTTGAGGGTTCGCACGGCGCATTCGCTGGGTGGATGAGCTCTGCTTGGAACAGACTCGGGCCGGGAGTGATCCGGGCGAGGGAAAGGATTACATTGAGTAGGCGGAGGACGGGTGTTGCGGTGATGGGTGTAGAACGACCAATTTCATGAAAGCGCTGGCGGACAATATGGTGGCCGTGACGGTTCCGATGGATCGGAGCTGGGGGTCGATATTGTCCGACCTCTTCAAGGCCCGGCTTACCTTATTGGTTTTGATCACGACGGCGGTCGGTTTCCAGATGGGGGTGACGGGAAGTCCGGACCGGTGGTTGATGGGGCACGCGATGGGTGGCTCGGCTCTCCTGGCGATGGGTGCGTCGGCGTTGAATCAGTTGATGGAGCGGGAATACGACGCGCTGATGCGCCGCACGGCGAGTCGACCACTGCCGGCGGGGCTGATGGATCCGGAGACGGTGCTTGGCTTGGGAGTGGGTCTTTCGGTGGTGGGAATGGTTTGGCTGTATTTCCTGGTGAATCCACTGACCGCTCTGCTGGGTGTCATCACATTGGGCAGCTACATCTTTCTCTACACACCAATGAAGCGACGGTCGGTGCTGAACACGTTGGTCGGGGCCGTGCCGGGAGCATTGCCTCCGCTGATGGGATGGACTGCGGCAACGGGTGAGCTGAACCGGGGCGGCTGGGTTTTATTTTTGATTTTGTTCTTCTGGCAGCTGCCCCATTTTATGGCGATTGCGTGGTTGTACCGCGAGGAGTACGCCCGCGCGGGATTCCGCATGCTCCCGGTGATTGACCCCGAGGGGCGGAGGGTGGCGGCGACGGCGATTCGGCACACGATCGCCTTGATGGCGTTTAGTTTGGCCCCGTTTGTGATGGGTATGGCCGGGCGTTGGTATCTGGCCGGGGCCTTGATCCTTGGCGGCGGTTTTCTGGCGGCGGCAATTGTCTTTGCGGTCAAGCTGACGCCCACGCATGCCCGCAAGCTTTTCTTTGCCAGCATACTTTATCTTCCACTTTTGTTAGGTTTATTGGTTTCAGACAAAATTAAAAATTGAACTTCAGCCCGGAATCTCTGAGAAAGGTGGGCTCTCGCGAGTGGATCGCGATTTTATCGGTCCATGAGGAGCGATTAGCAGTTTTCAGGCAGTCCGAGTTGCATTAAAAAGACTTCAGTTTATGGCACAGACAACGACTTCTAAGTCGGGAGCCCATGGGGTTCACGCCGCCCACGAGGCGCATCATGACCACCACGAGCTGGGCTTCATGTCGAAGTATATTTTCAGCTCGGACCACAAAGTCATCGGTATCCAATACGGTGTTACGGCGCTGATCTTCCTGCTTTTCGGGTTCTTCCTGGTCGGCTGCATGCGGTGGCAATTGGCCTATCCAGGGCGGGCGATACCGATGATCGGCGGGTTTCTCGAATTGTTGCTGGGCAAGGACATGGCGGCAGGGGGGATCATGCAGGGAGACCTTTACAATGCGTTCGGTGCGATGCACGGGACGATCATGGTGTTCCTGGCGATTGTTCCCCTGGCATTCGGTGCCTTTGGAAATTTTGTCACTCCGTTGCAGATCGGGGCGCCGGACATGGCGTTTCCCCGGCTGAACATGGCCAGTTATCATTTCTACTTTTTCGGTGGGATCGTCATGTTCGCGAGTTTCTTTATCCCCGGGGGTGCGGCGAGGTCCGGATGGACATCCTATTCACCGCTGGCCACTACGGCCCAGTTTGGTCAGGCGTTCAACGGGCAGACGGCGTGGCTGATCGGCATGGTGCTGCTTATCACGTCGTCGCTGCTGGGTGCTGTGAACTTCATTACCACCATCATTCAGTTGCGGACCAAAGGGATGAGTTGGATGCGGATGCCCTTCTTTGTGTGGGCGCAGTTTGTGACAGCCTTTCTGCTCTTACTGGCATTTCCGCCGCTGGAAGCCGCCGGCATCCTGCAACTCATGGACAATGTCTTTCACACGAGCTTCTTTCTGCCGACCGGCCTGGTAGTGAACGGAGCGCAGCTTCCGGTTTCTGGAGGTGGCAGCCCGCTTCTGTGGCAACATCTGTTCTGGTTTCTCGGTCACCCCGAGGTGTACGTCTTGATTCTGCCCGCAATGGGCATTGTATCCGAGGTGATTGCCAACAACACCCGCAAGCCGCTTTGGGGTTATAAATCGATGGTTTATGCGTCGATTTGCATCGGATTCCTCAGCTTTATTGTCTGGGCGCATCACATGTACCTCACGGGGATGGGAACCAAGATTTCGACCTTCTTCCAGACCACCACCATGATGATTTCCATTCCATCGGTGATCATTCTGACGGCTCTGTTTATTTCGCTTTGGGGTGGATCGATCCGGTTTAACACCGCGAGTCTTTTCGCGTTGGCGTTTCTCCCGATGTTCGGCATTGGGGGGCTGACCGGTCTGCCGCTGGGTTTCAATGCATCGGATATCTACCTGCACGATTCGTATTACGTCATTGGCCACTTCCACTACGTCGTGGCACCCGGGACGATCTTCGGGCTGTTCGCTGGAATCTACTTTTGGTACCCCAAGGCGACGGGACGATTTCTAAACGAAACGCTGGGGAAGATTCATTTTTGGGGGTCGCTGGTTTGTATGAATTTGGTCTTTGCGCCGATGTTCATCCAGGGCTTCAAGGGAATGTCTCGCCGCATGTATGACGGGGGTGCCACCTATTTTCTTGAGACGGATCCGACCGCACTCAAGCTCAATATTTACATCACTCACTCGGCGATCGCTCTCGGGGTGTTCCAGCTTCCGTTCATTTGGAATTTCTTCGCCAGCCTCTTCGTTGGCCGCAAGGTGACCAACGATAATCCATGGGATGCGACAACCCTGGATTGGGCAACACCGACGCCACCGCCGCACGGCAATTTCCTCCGCGAACCGGTTGTTTATCGGGGACCTTACGAGTACAGCGTGCCGGGTGCCGCCAAGGACTTCACTCCTCAGAACCAGCCCACCTGAGCCTTCGGCTAGCAACCCTCATTCCCAAAATCTTTCGATTCATGGAAATCCCGTATACAGACAAGGCCCGTCCGGACACTGGCCTATATAACGCAAAGGTTGGCATCTGGCTGTTCCTGGCCTCGGAGATCATGCTCTTCGGAGCCTTGTTTTCGTCCTACATCATGCTCCGCGTGGGGGCCGCCGCGGGCGTCTGGCCGGCCGTTAAACTCGCCTGGCCGCATCATTTGCTAAACGTTCCGATTGGCACCTTCAATACGGCCGTACTGATCACCTCGTCCGTCACTGTGGTCATGGCATGGGCTTCCCTGAAGATGAACAATTTTCGAAGGTTCCGGATGTTCATGGTGATCACGATTCTCTGTGCTTTCGCGTTCCTTGGAATCAAGAGCTACGAGTACAACGAAAAATTTACGCACTACGAGCTGCGCTTGAAGGATGGGAAGGCGATGACCGGACACCTGGAGGTCAACGGGAAGCATCCCGGGTTTTGGAGCCCGTCCGACCTTTGGAATTTGCCTCGGCTTACATCTTCGAATGTCACCGAGGTGAAATTCGTGGCGGATCCGATGGAGGGTCACGGCGGGCACGCCAACCATGAGGAAATGACAGTTAAAGTGGACGAAATTTCCCATCTGGATGCGTTCATTCCGCGCAATCACACATTCTTCGCGATCTATTTCACCATTACCGCGCTGCATGGATTGCATGTGCTGGGGGGCGCTCTGGTGCTGGCCTATTTTACCTTCCCGGGTGCCGGGATGTGGAAAACGAATCCGGAACAATTCACCAATCGAATTGAAGTCGGTGGTCTGTTCTGGCACTTCGTTGACCTTGTCTGGATTTTTCTGTTTCCCGTCGTTTACCTTTTGTAATCCTGAATATGAGCGATCCCTCCCACTCCGCCCACGGGCCAAGCGATACCCATGGTCACGACGACCATGATGTCGCGTCCCACCTGAAGACCTATTGGGCCGTCTTTGCCGCCCTCCTCGTTGGGACGGTTTTGACGGTTCTCATGGCAAAGGTTCAATTCAACAGCGTTGCCCTCACAGTATGCATTGCCCTCTTTATCGCGACGGTCAAGGCGTTCCTGGTTGCGGGATTTTTCATGCACCTTCTGTCGGAGAAAAAAACGATCTATGCGGTGATGGCGGTGACGGTGTTCTTTTTCTTCGCGCTGGGAGGGTTGACCCTCTGGGCAATGCACGATATGCCGCAGAAGACCGAGACTAAGACCCTCTATGTCCCTTAAAGCGTTTCATGTCGTCTTTATTGCTGCGTCCGTCCTGCTCATGACCGGATTTTCCGCGTGGGGTGGTGCCCGCTGGCGCGCGACGGGAGACGTCGTCGACCTGGGTTGGTGTTTACTAGGCGGGATGGCGGCGGTGGGATTGGTGGTGTACGGGCGCTATTTTCTTAAGAAGTTAAAGCACATCAGCTACCTATGATTCGGTTTCTAACCCTCATTTTTCTGCTGATATGCGGCCTTCCGGTCCGGCTATTCGGATGTGCGGCGTGCTTTGGGCAATCGGACTCTCCGATGGCACACGGGCTCAATGCGGGAATGCTCGCGCTGCTGGTGTTTGTCGTCGGTGCTTGGGCTTTATTTGGCAGTTTTTTCGTATTCCTGATGCGCCGAGCCAACCGGGTTAACGATGCCGTTCCCGGAGATCAGAACGATCCTCAACACAATTAATTTCCGGTTTTCTCCTACGTTTTTCAGGTCCGCATTGCTTTTTTATGATGACTAAACTGCTGCAAATATTCGGGATGCCCGATGTGGCTTCCGCGCACGGCGCCGGCCTGGATGATCTGCTTGGGTACGTCCACCTGCTGATGCTCCTCCTCTTCGTCGGTTGGCTAGCCTATTTCTTCGTCGCCATTGCCAAGTTTCGTAAGTCAGCGAATGGCAAGGCCGACTATCTGGGGGTAAAGGGCCATATGAGTTCGTACCTGGAGATCGGGGTAGCGTTTGTCGAGGGCGTGCTGCTTATCGGATTCGCCATACCTCTTTGGGCTCGAGCGGTCGATCGTCTGCCGACGGCGGCCGAGAATCCGATCGAAATGCAGGTGATGGCCATGCAATTTTCTTGGAATGCGCATTTTGCCGGTCCGGACGGCAAGTGGGGCCTGCAGGATACCCGGTTTGCCAGCTCGGGTAATCCGTTTGGAGTCGACCCGAAGAATGCCGAAGGCAAGGATGACGTCGCCACGCTCAGCAATGAGGAGTTCTTGCTGCCGGTCAATCGCCCGGTGATCGCCAAGGTGTCCAGCATGGATGTCATTCATTGCTTCAAATTGCTGGAAATGCGTGTCACTCAGGACTGCGTTCCGGGCATGAGCATTCCCGTCCACTTCACACCGACCAAGTTGGGAAAGTATAGCATCACGTGCGCCCAATTGTGCGGTAACGGCCACTCCAAGATGCGGGGCTACTACCGGGTTGTTGCGAAGGATGAATTTGACAAGTGGTATGCGGAGAAATCGAAAGCAGGTGCCGGGACCAGCTTCGAGTAACCGGCCGGCTGATGAGCCAATCCACGCTTTGACGTGCGGCCGCTGGTTGTATCCAGCGGCCATTTTCTTGCCAACACCCCATTTTTTATCCCGCTTCTGACATCCCCTGACAGTTTCCTAGCCGCCGCCGTTCCGCGCGGCGGATTGGGAGGTCCGTTCCCCCGGGTTGCTTGGGGGTTTCTGATCGCGTCAATGCTGGCAGTAATCGTCGGCTATTGGCTTTCATCGGCGGTCGAGCCATTGCCCATCCTCGGCCGTCTGCATGACTTTACTCTGACTAATCAAGTCGGGGCGCCGGTCACCCGAATATCCCTCGCAAACCGCGTGCATGTGTTCAATGTCATTTTCTCGCGATGCCCGACTCAATGCCACATTCTCTCGCAACAGATGGCGCGGGTGCAAAGTGGAATTCCCCGCGACGTGGCACTTTGGTCTCTTACCGCTGATCCCGAACACGACACCCCTCCGGTTCTCGCCCGATACGGATCGGACCACGGGGCAAACCCAGCCGTCTGGCAGTTTCTCACCGGCCCAAAGCGGGAGGTTTATCGGTTTGCTTCCACGGATCTGCTGTTTTCGGTGATGGAAAACCCCAACCCGCAGAGCACCCGACTCGATGAATTGTTTATCCATTCTGCCGACTTTGTCGTGGTGGATCGCTTGGGACGATTGCGTGCGGTTGTTCACGGCGAGGAGCCTCACGCCGACAAAATCGTTCTGCAACATGTCCGCAAATTGTTGCGTGAACGTTGAGGTGGAACCGCGGTGTGCAGGTCAGCCAAAGAAGCTTGCGCCCTCTTCCGACGGCGACTACCCATTTTTCCTCGCGATGACTCTCGATCTGCCGCTGCTGAATGCATGCCTCAACGGAACCAGCGGTTGTCTTCTTTTGCTGGGACTCGTGTTCATCATGCAGGGTCGCCGGGGGGCGCACCAAGGCTGCATGATTTCCGCCTTTGCGATATCCTGCCTTTTTCTCGTGTCGTACCTGTACCACAAGATCTTTGTGGTTCGGGGCGTGAATACACCTTTCCCGGGGCCTGCGGTATTGAAGCCGTGGTATCTCTTGATGCTCTTCACCCATGTTGTGCTGGCGATTGCCATTGTGCCGCTGGCTCTGGTCACGATCGTTCGCGGAATCAAGGGCCGACTCGATCTACACCGCAAGATTGCGCGGATCACCTGGCCCATCTGGATGTATGTGAGTGTGACCGGCGTGTTAATCTACCTGGCTCTCTATCGGATTTGGCCCCCGGCGGTTTAAGCCTCAGGACTCCTGATATCGAGCCTGGGATTCGCACCGGCGAGGAAATGTCTTGGTACTGCCCTTCACGCGGAAGAAACAGGCCGTATCCGTCGTCGGCACCTACGATTCTCCAGGCCCAAAGGGCCGCCAATCCTCAGCCCAGGCCATCGGCCTGGGCCTCGATGTCAGAAGATATCCAGCGGCCTGAAGGGCCGCGATACGGCTGTCTTGATGCGCGCATCGATCGCGCCCCGTTGGGGCGCAGACATCTGATGATGGCCCATACCCAGCCCGTTGGGCTGGGCTGAGGGATCACGGGCCGTTGGCCCGAAGCCAGAAGAGAAGCCAAAAAAGGGCTAGCTCTAATGAACGGAGCCCGCCCGTAACATCAGGACTCTTAAGAAACTCATCGAAAGTTTCTTCAATGAATCAGCATCGCGTATCGGAGTGGGCGCTCCTGACATCGAGCCTGGGATTCGAACGGATTGACGTGGATAAGATTAAACCGTTGCCTCTCACCTTCCGAGTGACCGGGCAGGAGGTCAGCGCCTAGCCCGGCAGGAGTCGGCCCACGATCTGGCTCAAAGTTCGGCCATCCACCCGACCGGCCGCCTTCGACTGGGCTGCCTTCATCACGACTCCCATATCCTTCTTGCTCGTCGCGCCTGTTTCGGCAATCGCCGCCTGGACGAGGGCTTCGGCGTCTGCGGGGGAGAGCGCCTTCGGGAGAAATTCTTCGAGCACCGCCAGTTCCGCCTTTTCCTTGCCGGCAAGATCCAGGCGATTCCCGCGCTCAAATTCCTCGAAGGCGTCGCGCCGCTTCTTCGCTTCCTTTTGAATGACGCCCAAAATGTCGGTGTCGGAAAGTGCTTCTGTCTTCCTCTCAATCTGGAGGTAACCAATGGCCGATTTAAGCATCCGCAATGCGCCGGTCCGATCGGCGTTGCGGGCCAACATGGAAGCTTTCAGTTCGTCGGTGATGCGCTGTAGTAAACTCATGGTCAGGGTTCTTCGATTTTCCGCAATTGATCACGGACGCGGGCTGCCCGTTCGTAGTCCTCAAGCCGGATGGCTTCCGAAAGCTGATTCTGGAGCTTTTCCAATTCGGTCACGGGCTTTCGCGAACGCACCTCGCCGAGCCATTGACGCAGGGATCCCAGTTCGCCACTGACCTCCAATAAATCTTCGCGGCCGTGTTCCCGATAGAAATCCTCGAGGGTGCCAATGCCGTATTCGATGAGGTGTATGGCGTCCTCATGCTGCCCCGCTTTGAGGGCTTTCGTTCCCACGGCACGGGTTCGCATCATCAGGGTCTGTGGCAAGAACTGATTCAGCGACCATCCCAATTCGTCGTTCGCAGCGAAGGCAGTCGCGAATTCGCAAGCGTCCTCATTCCGATCGGCGTCCCGGACGACGGAATCGTAGTCTTCAAGTTGAAAGAAGCAGATGTACCGATGGTGGTACTGGATCGCTTCCTGCTGGAGCCGTGAGCAGTCCTCGGCACTCAATTCGAATTCGCCTTCCTCACTGCCTGCCTCAGCCTGTCGTTTTGCCAAACGCGCCTTGAAACACTCCAACCAAGATTCGTGCCCCAGTGGCCGTTTGCCATCAGGCCTCCCATCGACGTGCATCTGCAGGATGCCAAGATCCACCCGGAGTTGGATTCGTTCGCGGCCGTCGCGTCCCTTGAACCGGCGGGCCACGACCTGACCGGGCACATAGTCCCAGTCCCGAAGGAGGGCGCTCATGTCGTAGTTCACGGCCCCACTATGGTTGTCGGGTTGGGAGGCGTCAACGGAGGTCAGACGGGGCCTTGTCCGGGGGGTGGTGGTGGTCCATTGGTTCCGCCGCGGCGCGGCGGCGGCGCGTTTAGTTTGCGATACAGCCACGCTTCCAGAGGGGCCAACGGTCGGAGGACTCCGTGGAATGGAGAATACAGCAGGCGAAGTCGTGCCAGCGACAGGACCATGTTGGCGGACGTTCGGACGTTAAACGTAACTTTGGAACCGGTTTGATCGTTCCACTCCGTGGGCACTTCTTTCACAGTGAAGCCGGCCCGGCGAATCGAGTAGAGCAGGTTCACGTCGAAGGCAAGGTCGGCCAGGCGGAGATAGGAATGCACCTTTTCGACGGCTGCGCGGTGCATTACTTTGGCTCCGCATTGCGTGTCGCGGATTCCCATCCAGAAGAACCCCTCGACAAAGAGGTGAAAAAGGCGGCTCGCAAATCGCCGCTTCTCGGGTTGGGCGTGCGTGATTTTCGCCCCGGCGATCCAGCGGGAGGCAATCACGGCGTCCGCTTCGCCCGCGGCGCAGCGAACAACAAGATCCAGAAATGCGGCGGGCGGGGTCGCGCCATCGGCGTCCACATAGCCCACGAGGTCTGCCAGCGGCCAAAGTTTTAGACCCTCAATCAGGGCGCCGCCCTTGCCGATCGGCCCCGGAAATACGAGATGAGAAATCGTCGGGTGCCGCGATTCTGCCTCGTTTACAACCCCGATCGTGTTGTCTCGGCATCCGTTTAATACGACGACAATGCTCACTTTCCCCGGGAAGTGTTCCCGAAAGAAGGAGGCGTACCGATCCAGGGTCGGACCAATCCGCTGTTCCTCGTTGTACGCGGGAATCAGCAGCAGTAGGCTGGGGGGAGTCTCGGGCAATTCGGGGCGGAGACTAGCGAAGTCTCGGTTCGGAAGGAAGGACGACCTACAGCCGGGAGTCAACCGCCTCTTCCACGACACGGCAAATCGCCGTGGATTCGACGCAGGGACTGGGCAGAGGTCGGGGAGAGATGATCAAAGGCCAATCGGATCGATTCGCCGGGCGGCAGCCATGGGATCCCTTTACCAGGCCGGCGTTCAACGGGATAACGTCCATCAGCATCCGGAAACCCAGTTTTTTCTGAAGCAGGCGGACGGCAATTCTCACCTTCACCCAGGGAATCCCGGGATCGAGGAACAACTCCACGGGATCATAGCCTGGTTTTCGATGAATATCGACGCAGCGGGCAAAGTCCGGCGCGCGGGTCTCCTCGCGCCAGTAGTAATAGGTGAACCAAGCGGATTCCTCGGACACAACCAGAAGATCCCCGGAGCGGGTATGGAAGAGGCTTCGATCGCGTTGGGCCGAGACGTCGAGAACCTTGGCAACACCCGGCGTAGCCTCCAGGAGGGTGCGGACATCGGAAAGTATGCCCGGATCGTTGACGTAGACGTGTGCAACCTGGTGATCTGCCACCGCGAACGCCCTGGAGTTTCCAGCGTCGAGCAATTCGAGGCCGAGTTCCTCCTTGATGGTTAGCCAGCCCCGTTCGCGAAATAGGCGGTTCAAATGAATGGGCGTGTCGACCGTGGTTATTCCATACTCACTCAAGATAATCACTTGAACGCCCCGGGTCTCGAAAAAATCAACCAATTCCCCAACCACGGCATCGATTCGCTGCAGGTCCGGATGAATTTCTAAACGTGGCAACCGACTGGCCGACCCCGGGGCCACGGTTCCGTACCGTTGCAGGTTGTAATCGAGATGCGGCAGATAGACGAAACTCAGGGTGGGTTGATGCCTTTTTTCAATCCAGCGGGCCGCTTCACCGATCCAGCGGGTGGCCGCATCCGGGCCGCCTTGTGGGGACTGGACACCCGCCGCCGGCCCCCAGAATCCTGCGAAGGGAAATTCCCCCAGATCCCGCTTTATTTCCTGACGGATCTCCTGCGGCCATGAATAGATGTCGAAAAACTTCCGACCATCGGCGGGATACATCGGCCTCGGTGTGATCGACCAGTCGGCGGTGGTGTACATGTTGTACCACCAGAAGAGTTGGGCGCAGGTAAACTCCGGATTCCGGGCCTTGAGGTGGTCCCAGATCTTGGGGGCGGTGACCAGGCGGTTGGATTGCTTCCAGAAGTGAACTTCAGCCAACTCGCGATTGTACCAGCCATTCGCCACGATCCCGTGCACAGCCGGCGGTTGGCCGGTGAGGTAGTTCGACTGCGCCGTGCACGTTACGGCCGGAAATGAGGGGTCAATCTCGGCCGAATGCCGCGTTCGGAGCAATTTTGCCAGCCGGGGGGTCTCCGGACCAATCAGCCCCCGAGTCAACCCCACTACGTTAAGCACTGCCGTCCGTTGCATCGGCCGAGAGTCCATCACCCAAATTGGAAAAACCAGCCCTGCGGCGAGGCGGTGCATCCCGAAGTTGTTGGTAGAGGTTGTCGCGCTGCGACAACCC
>CAMDJH010000124.1 GCA_945900455.1 Akkermansia muciniphila | reverse complement strand
GCTGTGGAGGGACTTAACAACAAGATTCGAGTGACGACCAGACGAGCCTACGGCTTTCGGACCTATCGCGCTCTGGAAGTAGCTCTATATCACAATCTTGGAAAACTACCCGAACCGCCACCCACCCACAGATTCTGCTGAGGAGGCCTCATTTCGAACCATCCCATGCGAAACTCGCTCCACGGCTGGCCGAAAACCGGCAGCCACGGCGGCCTGGGATTGAACCCGTGCGTAATCACATGGATCACTTCTCCTCCCATAAAGAAACGTTCCGTGCTGGCGATATTGTTAGCCTCACTCGTCTCGCTAATTAACTTCTCGTCGTCCAACGAAACGAGGAGATATCGGCAACCCGTTCGGTCGAGTGGCGGCTCTGGCCCTGCGATCAAGATCACGGTAACGTCAATTGAAACCGAACTTTTTGACTCCAAATCCAATGATATTTGTTTGTCGGACGTGAGACGGAGATCTTTGCTGTCAAGTGTCGTGTCCGCTGAAAGATAGATGGTATAAGGGACACTTCCTACGAAGCGATCTGAGCCGAGATTCTGGATGGTCAACACTGACGACAAAGATGAAATCGAAGGCATGAGTAACACCGAAGGATCCAAGGCAGCGAGCGTAAGCGTGGCTGCCAAATCCACTCCGGCCACCTTGACCGACGGCCCAACTATCTCGTTGTTTCGTTCATCCTGCTCCCGCACCTCGTCTAAATCGTCCACATGTCCCAGCAAATGGTAGTTTCCTGGTTCGATATCTTTTGGAATTTGTACGCTGTCAAACGCTACCTCGACGGACTCGCCAGGCTGCAAATCCAGCGGGATAAGCTTTACTGGATTTAATGGAATATCACCACTCGGCCCAAGCGAGTCGTCTCGCGATAAGTAAAGCGCGACCGAAGCCGATCCCAATGCCGCTCCAAAGCCAGTGTTACGGATCCGGACCAAAATCCGACCACTAGCCCCCGGCGAAAACCCATCCGGGAATACATAGTTTACCCAGGTACCCTGTAAATCCGGCCCGGGTCGCACACTGATTGCCACGTTATTTTTCTCATTTGATTCGGCGATCGCGGCGTCAGCGTCGATGATCGCTAGGAACACGAACCCACCGGGTGGGGGATCGTTTGGAATCAGCACATTCTCGGCAACAATCGTCGTAACGCCGTTCGGCGCCAGATCAACGGCGACTATACTCCGTCGCCCAATGCGTGTGTCTTGTCCCGGATTAAACTCGAAGTTTTCGGAAAGGTAGAAATCGACCGCTATCGTGCCAATGGCTCTGGCCGTTCCCCGATTGGTGACCGTTAGCAGGATGGTGCCCGCCTGTCCCATTCCAAATCCGCCAGGGAAGACGAGCCCACTGCCAATGTTTCCGACCAAATCGGGCAAATCAGCGGAACGCATCGCGCGCACAACCCCCTCGATTCCTGCATCTGTTTCCACGGTGAAAGCCACCTCTCCTTTGCGATTCAATGAGTCGCTTAACAGAAACCCCTTTAGCTTGCCCGGAAGGAGCAACGTGTCCTTGCCCTCCGTGTATCGCCCGTCCCCATTGTCGTCTCGGAAAATGGAGTCTCCGGTCTGGACCAACCGGGTGGGACCGTCGACGACAATTGCTTTCCCCGCTGCCGTCGCCGTGCCATCGAACGTGAATGCGGTCAAATACAAGCCCCCGGTCTCACCACTCTTGGCATGGTACGCCACAGCGTAACGTACAACCGGACCGTTGAGCGCCGTAATTGGGATGCGCGAGAAGCCATAGATTTCCGCTAATAGCCCAACATCCACCTTACCCTCAGGATCACTAAACCGCTCGCCGGGATCCAATTGACCGTTACCTGAGATTCCGGCGAGACGCTGAACAACCCAGTTCGCACCCTGTTCAATGCCTACAAAGATTCCAGGACCCGGCGTCAGCGGCTGAAAGACCTTCGATTGATTGGCCGTAAGGCTGGCCGCGCCAGAAGCACTGAGCTCTCCATAGAATGCAATGAGATTGCCTGCATCGACTATTCCCGGCTTTCCTCCCAGCTTTGAAAAGCCCATCGACGAGGAAATCAAAGCACGGGGATCGCCTGTAAGCGAAAACAAACGGATGGGATTGCCTTCATTGTCGGGCCCGACCAGAATTCGATTGTCATCAGCGATAACAGGGCCAACAGAGTTCTGAGCATCGTGGCCCACTTCACCGAGACGGACGAGGCCCAGCATTGGATCCGTAACAAATAGAGACGTGTGCGGTAGAATGTGTGGAACCGGCGCGGAGAACGGTGAAGAAATTGTCGCGTAGAAGGCGACCACGCCGAGATTGTTGATCGTAACGGCGCTGGGAGCATCCATTTCCTCCTGGTAGTCTGGAGGCATCCGGCTTCCCGTCCCCGCAATCGTGATGCCCACTGCGGTGGGTTTGGCTGAATCGTACAAAGTTACCCGAGCGCCCACACCGGCTCGCTTCCATGCAATGACCTGCCCGTCATTGTTAATTTGCACGTAATTGATGCTGGGGCTGCCATCAAGAAACACGGGGGCCGCCGCACCGTCGCCGATCCAAAGCGATCCATAGCTCGGAAAATGATACCAATCGTAGGGAGCAAAGGCGACCTGCCCGCGGTCATTCAAGGAAACTTCCTGCTTAAAGCCAGGAAATCCATTCGAGTCACCCATTCGGGCGATCACGGCAAAATCGAACGGGAGTGCGGCCGTGGAAAGGGGATGCAGAAGCAGCATCCACGTCACAATCGAGAGCAATCGAGAACTCTCGCACCGGTAGGTGAAACTCGATTTTGTCATGACGCACCGATTCTATGTTTAGGCTGGCAGTGGGTAAATTCAGTGCTCACGCGGCATTGGTGATACGGTTCTTCAGAGTCGGTCACAGATAGCTCAGCAGCGGATTGCGTGACCGTTCCTTCACGCCGGCGTACCAGCGGCAGGCCGGGTATAGCAGTGCGACGACGATTACCCATATGAGATACACGCCCCCGAGCAAAACACCGAAACCGTCCGGTTGGGTTGGAAAGGGCCCGTGGGTCCAGATCCAGCGCGCATTGCCGCTACTGCCCTGTATCAGCGCCACCACACCCGCAACAAAGTGAGCCAGGTAGAGGTGGAGGAGGTAATAGAACATGGGAACGCGGCCGAAGATTACCAGCCAGTTCGGCGTCCAGCGGGGTCGCGCCTCCGCGACCGCCAAGCAGATCAGCGCCGGCCCCAGCGTCATGAGCAGATAGAGCAACGAAGGCGGGTACTTCGAGCAATTGAGTATCGACATCAGGCTTGCAACGGCCGAATTCTGGGGCGCCCACCGTTGGGAATCGCCGTAAACGTTGGGCAGGCGCAAGGCGACAAACGCGGCGATCATTCCGAATCCCAGCCGGATCAAGAATGAACGGCGACGTTCCGGCGACCAATTGAAAACCTCGCCCAATGCGTATCCGGCTGCCATCACTCCGATCCAGGGCACCAACGGATAGAGTGGGAAGAACTGCAGATGATCACCGATCTTAATCGGCTCGCCCGAATGGAGAATCGCCCACAGTGAGTGAAACCATCCCGTCCCTGCCACCTTCGCTCCATCGAGGGCATTGTGCCCGACGATCATGGCAATACCGAATGCGGCGATCCATCGCATCGGCAGATGAACGAGCGCCGCGAGAAAAATCATCGACCAGCCGATCGCCCAGATGACTTGGCCGACCATCCAGCCATAGTCAACGCTAAAGGACCATCCCCATCGCACGAGCGTAAGCTCCAGAACGATGAGCCACATTCCCCGAGTGATGAGAAACCAACTGAGCTCACGTTTCGTCCGGCCGCGGGAGCCATAAAAAAACGCGCCAGTCCCCGCCAACAGCATGAAAACGGGTGCGCAAAAATGAGTTATCCATCGAGTAAAGAACAATCCGGGTGGGGGCAGCGCCGGCCCCCCGAGAGCGATCGTGCTGTGCGAGACAAAATCGCGAACATGATCCAGAGCCATGATGACCATGATGAGTCCGCGCAGCGCATCAATGGAATTAAGACGGGCCCGGGAAACTTTGGCCGTTACAGTCGGTTCAACATTCATTGGGTGGTTCCGGCCAGCGGATCAAGTGCTTTCCGTGCAGCAACACTGCTGATCGTGCATCCAAGAATCTGGCCTTGCCAGCGGAAGTCAAAATATTGCGCAATCAGAACCACACGATGACATCCAACCTGTGGCTCTCCGAACGCAGTCCAGTATTTCCGCCACCGGCGGAGGAGGAGGCCAGGTGAGTCGTCGCCCCCGTATCCTCGTCGCCGGGTTGTTTCACGAGACTCATACCTTTCTCGAAAGGGTTACGGGTTGGAGCGATTTTCTCGTTCGGCGCGGCGACTCGATGATCGCGACGAAGGGGGATAGTTCCCCGATGGGGGGCGCGCTGGCGGCGGCGGCTGAATTGGGTTGGGAAGTTGTCCCTGCACTCCACGTCCATGCCATGCCCAGCGCCCTGGCGACGGATGAGGTCTTCGTACGCTTCTGGGGCGAGTTTTGCCCAGTGGCGACGGCGGAACTGAGCCGAGGTCTCGATGGCATCTACCTCGTATTGCACGGAGCCATGACCTGCGAATCCATCCCCGATGTGGAGGGCGAATTTCTGGAACGACTCGCGGCGTTGCCGGGTGCCAAGGGAGTTCCAGTATTTGGCGTGTTCGACCTGCACGCAAACTTCACCGCCCGAATGGCCGCTCACTCCCAGGGGTTGGTCGCCTATCGCGAAAACCCGCACACCGACGCCCGGGCCGCAGCCGTCCGGGCGGCGCACATGCTTGACCGCGCGTTGCGCACCGGCCAGCTGCCGAAAATGTTCTTCGCACACCCGCCGATCGTCTGGCCACCGACGGGCACGGCCACCAACGTCGACCCCATGCGGACGCTGCTCACGCTGGCGCGCGCCCTGGAGACGCGGCACTCGGATTTTTGGGCGATCAATGTCGTCGCGGGGTTCTCCTTTGCGGACACACCGGACACGGGGGTCAGTTTTAGCATCATGACCACGGGCAGCGAAAAGCAGGCACGGGAGGCGTTGGCCGAACTGTCGGCACGCGCCCTCGAACTCGCACCCCTGGGCAATGTCACGGAGGATCCCGTCGCTCAAGTATTGCAACGGATTCCGCGTGATGCCTCCGGTCTCACCGTGCTCGCCGAACCATCCGACAACATCGGCGGCGGTGCACCCGGCGACGGCACCGGCCTGCTCCGAGCCTTGCTGGCACATGACGCACAAAATGCGGCCGTGTGTCTCTGCGATCCCGAAGCCGTACAACGCCTATCTCCGTTGCAGATCGGCGACCGCGCGACGATCCCCTTGGGTGGACGTGGCAGCCGCCTGGACGCCGGCCCAGTCACCCTCGAAATCGAACTCGTTCGAAGGGTCGACGGGCGTTTTGAACTCGAAGACAAGCAAAGCCATCTTGCCTCCGCTTCGGGTGACTTTTTTGACATGGGAGCCTGCGCCGTCGTCCGCCATCGCGGTCTTACCATTCTCCTGACGTCCATCCCCACCCCACCGATGGATCTTGCCCAGTGGCGCCACGTTGGACTGCCGCCGGAGGCGTTTTCCATCATCGGCGTCAAGGCCGCCGTAGCGCACCGTCGCGCCTACGACCCGATCGCCGCCCGGCACTATTGGGTGGACACGCCGGGGCCTTGCACCAGCAATCTGGCCACCCTTCCCTACCGAAAACTTCGACGACCGATTTATCCACTCGACCCGTTGTCCGAAGTGAACCGGGACGGAGCACGATTTCACCCATAACGGATTGCCCTGAATTAATTATGAACAACGCCCCCCTCATCTTCGACGTCCACCTCGACCTCTCCATGAATGCGCTGGAGTGGAACCGCGACCTCCGACTACCGCTCACCGAAATCCGCCGGCGCGAACTCGGCCTCCAGGATTTGCGAGACCGCACTCGCGGCGTGGTTTGCCTGCCCGAAATGCGCCGCGGCCGTATCGGGTTGTGCGTCGCAACCCAAATTGGCCGCTACGTGCATCGTTTCAATAAACTTCCCGGCTGGAACAGCGCCGAGCAGGCCTGGGCGCACACCCAAGGGCAGCTCGCCTGGTATCGCGAGATGGAAGCAGCGGGCGAACTCGTGCAGATTAGCAACCGCGCCGGTTTGGAGAATCATCTAAAACTCTGGAGGGATCCTTCGTCCACGCCATCCGCAATCGGTTATATCCTCAGCCTCGAAGGCGCGGATTCGCTCCACACGGTCGTACATCTCGAACGCGCCTTTGGCTACGGGTTGCGCGCCATCGGACCGGCCCACTACGGCCCCGGCACCTACGCCCACGGCACGGATGACGCCGGGGGCCTGCCGCCCCGAGGCCGCGAATTGCTCCAGGAGATGGAACGGCTCGGCATCATCCTCGATGCCACGCATCTCTGCGAAGAAAGTTTCTGGGATGCGCTCAAGGTCTTCAAAGGCCACGTCTGGTCGAGTCATACGAACTGCCGCCCCCTGGCCGATTGGAACCGTCAGTTCACTGATGATCAGATGAGGGCCCTCATCGAACGGGGCGCAGTCATGGGCGTCGCGCTCGATGCCATCATGCTCGTCAGTGGCTGGACACACAAACGTTCACGCCCAGAAGACTTCCAACTCAAGCTCGACCGCGTGGTGGACCATATCGACCGCATCTGTCAACTCGCAGGCAATGCCCGCCACGTCGGCATCGGCACCGACCTCGATGGCGGTTACGGCACCGAACAATTGCCGATGGACCTCGACAGCATCGCCGATCTACAGAAGCTCGGCCCGCTTCTCGCGGCACGCGGATACACCCCCGCGGATATCGAAGGCATTTTCTCGGGCAACTTCCTGAACTTCCTCCGAAACGCTTGGAAGTGACGCGTCGGCCAAGACCCCAAGACGACAGAATCCAATCCCCTCATGAACCATCCGCTTGTCTCGTTTCCGATGCTGCCTGACACCCCCACGTCGCATCTTCCCTTCAGCCCGGCAGTGGTCGTCGGCGATCTGATTTTCGTCTCCGGACAAGCCTCGGTCGATCCGACGGGCAAGATTGTCAGCGACACATTCGAAGGCGAGTTCCGGCGCTCCATCGAAAACCTGCGCCGCGTGCTCGAGGCGGCTGACAGTGATCTCGCACATGTCGTGCAAACCCGCAACTACGTCCGCGATCCCGCGGAACTCCCGCTCTACAATAAACTTTATCGCGAGTACTTCCCTGCCCCGAGCCCTGCACGCACAACCATCACCCACTGTCTGCCGCCGGATTTGCGCTACGAAATTGAAGCGGTCGCCGTGCGGCGTCCGGCTTGATCTCGGCTTGCCTGAACGGAAACGCCTTTCCCCTCCGGACGAAAAGGGCGGCTGCGCTCGCGACATGATCGCCCGCTCTTGTTCCTTCAGATCAGGCACAACCTCGACGCAGGATGACCTCTAACTAACCAAAAACAGGGGAACTGCAGCGCAGTCCCCCTGTTACGTACGGAACCCAGATGGGATTTAGTTGATCTCGATCTTGCTCGCCATCACGGTGTTCGTGGCTCGGTCGCGAAGGCCTTTCCACTGGACCTTCATGCCGACTTTTACGAACGAATCAATCACCGCTCGCGAACCTTTCGGCGCGTCGTTCACGTGGATTTTGGTACTGGAGTTCCAGACGAGTTTCTTCGCGCCGACTAGGAGATAACCGTCGCCAATCGCGTTGATCTTACCCTGGCCTTCGTCACGAATGGTGTACGTGGTGACAACCGCGGGTGTAAAGTTCGCCAACAGATTGCGATTGGCGCTCGCCGCGAAGGCGTAACTGGCTGAGGCGCTCACCTCGACGCCGCCTTCCGTCCAGTTGACGAAGTTGTACCCGGCGTTTGCCGTCGCGACCACGGTGACGTTGTCGCCGCTGTTAAATACGCCCCCACCGCTGGTGCTGCCTCCCGCTGCCGGCGAGGAGCTGGTGCCAATGGTAAACGTGATGCGCGTAAAGTTCGCCACCAGATTTCGGTTGGCGCTAGCCGCGAAGGCGTAACTGGCCGAAGCACTCACCGCGACGCCGCCTTCCGTCCAGTTGACAAAGTTGTACCCGAGGTTTGCCACGGCAGCCACCGTGACGTTGTCGCCACTATTCACAATGCCCCCACCGCTCGTGCTGCCACCAGCCGCGGGCGAGGAACTGGTGCCGATGGTGTAGGTGACAGGAGGCACCACGTCCCCCGTAATCGTGACGGTGTATTCCTTTGATACAAGAGCGCCATTAAGCCCCTCTGCACTAACCGTGAACGTGAAAGCACCGGCGACCGTCGGGGTCCCTGCAAAGATTCCTGTAACTCCATCAAGCGTCGTTCCGTCAGGAAGCGAGCCGGAGGTCGTGGCAAGAAATGCGGCGCCTCCACCGATCACCACAGTGCGATCGGCATACGCAACATTGAGGTCTCCGTCTGGGATGTGATCGATCAATCCTAAAGCCGGGGCCCTATCGAATGCGGCCATCTGCGCGCCAAAGAATTCACCCACTACCGCGAGGGTAGAAGTGTCCACCGTTGCTGTAACCCACTCTCCCGTGTCGGGGTCAATGTAATCATTATACGTCACTTCCGTCCCGTCCCCGTGTATCCCATCAGGACCTACCGCGTCCGCCTTGGCCTCACCCGATTCGGCATCGATCGGACCGATGTACTTGTAGAACTCATACCGACGGGTGATGACTTCATCGCCACCTGGCAGGTCTTCCGGCTGACCTGCTAACTCGCCTCGAGGATTCGCTGGGTCGGGATTCCCAAGCTTCGGGAATTCCGTCTGGAGGATACGCCATTCCGTTTCCACCTCGGCGACCTCACCGTTGGCCCAGTCCTTTGCCCCGGGATTGGCGGGGTCCGGATCTCGGAGATCGACAAGCTCTACCTTGGCGGCCTTGTGTGCCTTTGTCTTGATGTCTTTCACCCAGGTTGCCTCGCCGAACCACTGCTTCACGGGTGGAACCGGAGGGGGCGGAGGAACAATCACCGCCTGAACCTGCGGAAAGATTTGCGCCGGAGCCGGCGGGTAATAGGTAAACGTCGGGGTCGAGACCATGACCGGAGGTCCGTGAATCAGGTTGTGACCCGCTGTCCCGTCATCAATCAACCAGTTATACTTCACGGCCGTCGGCGCCCCGTAATAGCCGGCACCAAAATGCTCTCCCCCGAAATTGATCGATGGATTGGTGAACCGGTGACCGTCGGTCGGAGATATGGGACCCGCTGGAATTGCGGTGTAGGCCGTCCAGGTGCCGTCCGGCCTCACACTGCCGGCGTACCGAATGAAAACCTTCGGGTGCAGCGGGTCGGTGTTGTCTTCCGTTATTTTTGGAACACCGTAGTGGTTGTAGTCGTAGGTGTACGTTATGTCCTTGCTGTGGATATCATCCAGCTCGATTTCAAACCCGTGTGCCTCAACCCCGGTGTCGTTCACGCAATCGAAGTTGTTAAGCGTGCCGTACGCGATGCTGGCATTCACGGATGGCGAAAAAGCGAAAATGAGCGAGGCTGAAGCGACGCCGAACACGCTCGTGATCCTGCTTCCGATATTCCTGCTCACCGGGCGGCCTCTTGAAACGAGCTTGCGGATTGTCCTCACAACCTGCGATTCGAGCTTTGGTAGGATCGCGGGCATATGGACCCGTTGAGATATTGGTTTCATAGTGATTTGCTCCTTATTGCTCACGGATGGGCTGTTTTGTGTGGGTTCACTCTTCGCCCCCATGTCACCCGCGGCGGTCATCACCGCGGGAGCGTCGAAAAGTGTTTGCTCATCCATGTTCATCGGCAGCCAAACTACCCCGCTTCAATGAATGGATCGTGAAACCAGGATGAATATTTGTTTAGAATCGACTAACCAATCCACCCACACCTCGGATGGAAGATTAACCCGCGGGAAATTCCCTACCCACGCCAACGGCGTCGCCTACGCAAGCGGCAGCTGAACGAGAACGGTGGTCCTTCCCCCTGCTTCTGGACGCAGTTCGATCGCGCCATTGTGCGCCTGTACGATCCATTGGGCGATCGTCAGACCCAGGCCGCAGCCTTCCACTATTCCGATCGCATTTTCACCCCGCACAAAGCGGGCGAAAAGGCGCCGCTGGGTCTCAGGGGTGATTCCGCCGCCGTCATTGGTAATCCGGAGTTCGGCAATGCTGTTCCGTTTGCAAAGTGAGAGGTGGATCTCCCCATCCGGTCGATTGTACTTCACGGCGTTGTCCGTGAGGATCAAGAGCAACTGCCTCAACCGATGGCGGTCTCCTGTGATCTGTACATCCGCGCACTCGTCCAGCGCAACCCGCACGCGCTGGGGTTGTGCCATGATCAGAGCATCTTCGAACGCCTCCTGCACGAGTTCACCCAAGGGCACCGCCTTACGCTCCAGAGTAACGAGCCCGGCGTCCGCCTTGGTTAGCAGGGTCAAGGAATCAACGATCTTGGTCAGGCGCTGCACTTCATCGAGCAAGCTTTCCAACCAATCGGTTTGCGTCCCCGGAGGCGACCCGCTTTCGTGCAGTGCCGTTTCCAATTGCGCTCGCATCACAGTCAGTGGCGTCTTCAACTCGTGCGAAGCGTGGAGCGTGAATTCCCGAATCTGCTGGAAGGATACGTCCAGTCGCGCGGTCATCGCGGCGAAGACCGTAGCCAGCCTATCCACTTCGTCGTTGTTCATGCTCCGAGGCAGCGACACGTTTAGTGTGTTCGATTCGATTTGCTCCGCCGCCTGCGTCAGGGCGCGCAGGGGCTCCAGGACGCGACGCGTCCACCACCACCCGAGGGCGAGCATCACCGGGATGAGCGCAAGAAACAAAACCGTGGAGAACTCGGCAGCGGTATCCTTATGCAGGTCGCCAACACCGCGCGCAGCAAACTCGGCCGGTTCTTCGACAAACTCGTGGTACCACAGCCAAACGAGCAGCAACACGCAGGCCGATGCCATGATGCCGTAGCCGATCCCAAGCCGTTTAATGATCGTCACGGTATCTCCTTCATCACGTAGCCCTCGCCGCGCACGCTATGCAACAATTTGGCGTCGCTTCCGGCGTCGATCTTCTCGCGCAACTTACCGACGTAGACATCGACGAGATTCGAGCCGGGATCGAAGTTAAAGTCCCACACCTTCTCCAGGATCATCATGCGACTGCACACGCGGCCAGTCGACCGCATCAAGAATTCGAGCAGGCGATACTCGCGCGTGGTTAGTTCGATCTTGCGCCCGCCCCGCTCAGCCAAACGGGTGATGGTGTCGAGTGTGCAGTCGCCGATGCGAAGCACGGGCGATTTCACGTCGCCACCACGCCGCACGAGGGCGCGCACCCGAGCCGTGAGTTCTTCGAGCGCGAATGGCTTCGGAAGGTAGTCTTCCGCGCCAGCATTGAGCCCCTCGACCCGTTCATTAACTTCGCCTCGGGCCGAGATCAGCAGCACAGGAGTCTGGTTCCCACGCGCACGCATCTGCCTTAAAACGCTCAGTCCGTCGCGCCCAATCAGCATGATGTCGAGCACCACCGCATCGTACGGGGTGACCTTGGTCGCCGCCAGCGCCTCGTCGCCATCGCGCAGCAGATCGACGGCGAAGCCATCGGCCTTCAATGCCTTCGAAATAAAGGCGCCGGTCTTCTTGTCGTCTTCGACCACCAGGATTCGCACGGGCGCATTCTCGAAGGTAGCCGAGGCAACGCAATGTTTAAGAGGTTCGCGCTTTCCACCCTGAATTCACTCACCGAGGTTTCTTCGCAACAGTGCGGCGAGTTTGGCCGGGGAAAGCACCGTGACCATCTTGCCCTTGACCTCTATGAGACCCTGCTCGCGAAACTTCGCGAGCGTCCGAGAAAATGTTTCACTGACCGTGCCGAGTTCCGCCGCAAGAACCCGTTTGGTCATGAGCAATTCAATCGTCGCCGGCGTGTCGTTCACGGGATTCGGACAACGCTTGACCAGCCAGTTGGAAAGGCGTGTCTCGACGTCTTTCAGCGTCAGGTCTTCGAGTTGTCCCACGAGAATCCGCAAGTGCGCGCTCATAGAGCCTAGCATCCGCAATCCCAACTCCGGCTGCCGCCGAAGTAACGCCAGAATTCCAGGCCTCTGCACCAGCAACACCTGCGATGTCTCAATTGCCCTCGCATCTGCCGGATACCCTTTCTCCGTCGCCAGCGTCCCTTCCGCAAAAGATTCGCCGGCGCGGAAGACGTGGATGACCTGTTCCTTCCCGGCGGCGCTGACGCGATGCACGTTTATCGCACCGGTCTGCACAATGTAAAACCCGAGCGGGGGATCCCCCTCGCGAAAGAGGTAGCTGCCTCGGGTGACCGCTTTGACCGAAGTGATTTCAGCAATCGGTGTCAACTCCGCCGAGGAAATCCCCGCAAAGAGCTGGCAGCTTCGCAGCGCATTGATGATCCCGATTTGTTTAAGCTCTGAGAGCGCATTCGACATTCCGCGAACGGGTCTAGTCCGTCCGGCGCCAGAAGTAAACAATCCAACTCGCCCCCTCGCCGTGTTCGACCTTTGAGGCAAATCCCTGGCTGCCGAGCAACTCGATGAGTGGAGACGGCAGAAAGGGCGCAAGGACGACAATTCCTTCCTCCGAGTTAAGCCCCTGGACCCGCCTAAGGATTTCCGGAAGCGGCTCCTCCCCGCGTTTCAGCAGCGGACGCACGTCGAACCGTTTGAACTTTGAAAGCGGTGGCATGATCGATTCTCCTTTGACCGTCACTCAAGTCGAGCGGATCCACCGACTCAAGCCGGATCAGGGAAAACATTGATCAAAGTCAAAACCACTCAGTCCCCGGACGCACTGCCGAACGCTCGAGTCCATTTTTAGACCCACTCTCAAGGATTGACTCGAACCCGATAATACTTTGAACCTGTCACTTTATGTCACTTTATCTGACCGAATTTCGAACCCGAAGGGCTTGACCAACCCTTCTGATCCCAAGCACCCCGCCGCCTGACGGCGAAGGAGGCGGAATGCTGCCACTGCTACTGCTGACCCGATGATTTATGAAGTGAGAAAAGAGACAATTTGTCTCAATGAGTGAGAGGTTTATGATCGGAAACTGAGATGAAATTCAGCGTCGAGCGATATGGGGAAGGCCCCGCAGTCGATCGAGGCCAAACCGTTAACTCTGGTGGGATACCCCCAAACGGGAATCTGCCCGACGCATGAAAATGAAGAAATGCCAATGAACTGAGGTCTCGCGGTTGCCGGGGTTTACTGAAAAGGTGGCATTCCTCTTGCGAGAAGACGTCGAACGGGTGAATTTCGGGGTCGGCGAAAGCCTTCGGGCTAGTACCCGGGGCACGGTGGGGTTCGGCGTGAATGCGCGGCCCTGGCCCGAACGGTGCGATCCCTCGTTTGAAAGGCAGAAAACGCAAATGATGACACAGCGCGATATGAAGACCGGCCTGAATGCCCGGACGACTTTCGTGCGGCTTCATTCCTTCGCTCTCGGGTCAGCGGTGGAGGCCTGGGCATGGGCCTGCGTATGGGCCTGCGTGTGGTCCTGCGTGTGGGCCTCCATAGCTGCCGGTTCGAGCTCGCTGTCGGCTGCCGACGGCAGTTCAAAAAAGGTTACACGCGCCACCGGAGTAAATATCGAGAGCGCCAAGTCAGCGGCGGCAAGCTCGTTAACTCCCGCCGTTCGGACCCGGGCGACCACCAGCAAGGACGAGGACGCCGATCCAGGCACTCCCCCAACGGTGAAGGAAGTCGACGACCGATCCGAGCCCATATCCGTCACGCTGCGAGAACCGGCGGATTCGTTCAAGTTGAGCCGGCCGATAGAACTGTCTCCGGAGAATGCCGAAGAGAAGATATCCTCGATCGTGTCGAAGACGGACGATCGGTTCGAGGCTGGGACGGGCTCGCCCGAAGGCAGGTTACCGGTGGTTCTGAACAGCCTTGTGAAAGAGTTCCGGACTGCCAGCGACGACTACGTGGCCACGCAGAAGGAATTAACCCGAAAACTCCGGGGCGCCTCGGTCGAGGAGAAAGCGCGCTTGCGTGAGGCTTTGCAGGCGAACAAGGAGAAATTCAGCCACTCCACCGCCCCGCTCCGGGAGCAGTTACACGACCGCCTGGAGGATTTAAAGCGGGATCTCAAGGAACACGGCCAAGCCATCAGTGCCGGTGCAGGCGGCGGGGGCGGACGTCGCCGCGGAGGCGACTGATGCGGGCGGTGCATCGGGGAGTTCGTTGGATCAACCGCTCCGCCCTGACGGGCGTTCTGTTTTGTCAGGCCTGCGGCATCGTCACCGCGCTCGACTCCAGCCCCACCCCACCGCTTACACCCGCCCAACGTCCGATCCCAATTCGATGGACAACGATTGACCCGCTCCGCCAGCTGTCGGCATTTCCCGACTGGAACATGATAGTTTCGGTACGTTCCGAAGGGGGGTACGCCGATAATGTACTGCTGTCCGAGAAACGTCGACAGGGGAGCGGCTTTGTCGCGGCAGGCGCCGATCTTTTCCTCATCCACCTTCCGGCCAAGGGTCCGGAATTCAACCTTTTTTTCTCGGGAGACGATCGCCACTATTTTTCTTCAGTGAGTGCGGGTTCCAATCAACCTCCGGCAACCAAGGACCAGTACTTCATCACCCAGGCGTCCATCAAGCAGGTGTGGCGGGAAGATTGGGTTTTTTCGTTCGCAGCGCAGCACGTCTACAATGACCAGGTATATGACGCGAGTGATCTCGAAGACCGCATCGGATCCGTCCGGACACAGGGACATTACATCAATTTACTACCCTCAATCCGGCGGGGGGTTGGCCAGTACTTTTTTCTGGAGGCAGCCGTGGGAGGAGGTCGCCAGCATTTTGAACATCCGATCAGCAGTTATTGGGAGGCAGGCCCACGATTGACGGCAGGCTGGACCCCCACCACAAACACCACCGTGGAGATCGGATTGAGCGCGAATCGGCGCTGGTATGACACCCGACTGCAAACCGACCTCGCTGGGAACCCGCTTCCCGGAACCCAACTCGGGACGGATGACAAACGGGCGGAACTCATCTGGCGACAAACCTGGGATTCGCGTCGCTGGTGGAGCACCACTCTCCGGGGATATATCAACCACCGCACCGACGATGCCGCGGGCTATTACGACTACGATCGATCCGGTGCGGCCGCCACGTTGAAATTCAGTCCGCCGCATTGGATCGTCCGACTTTCGCTGAAGGGGTCCACCTACGACTACCGTCGCCAGCTCGTATCCCCGTTCGATCCCGTGCCACGCGTCCGCGAAGAAGCCGAACTTGAGGCACGGGTTGAACGGCAGATTACGAAGCAGCTCCGTCTATACGTTCGAGGATTGTATGACGTGACTCACTCCAATGTACCCCTCGACAGCTATTGGGCCAATACGGCACTGGCGGGTATCGAGTGGGACTTTTAATAGTTCCCTATTCTTCGACCGCCAACCCCTCGGCTGTCGCGACAGGCAGCCGCGCTGTCCAAGCAATCCCGCGAAGGCACAACATTCGCCAGATAGAATCATTGAGCGTCCAATGATAGTGCCCGGGAATGCTGACAAACACCCGACCGAGCCCACGCTCGAACGTCCACACCAGGGGGCGCTCCGCGCCATCGATTTCCGCCTTTCCGAGAACGTTAACCCGACCCGGATCACCGACCAGCGGCCAATACGGCTCGTCGAGCAATGGCACGACCTTTGGAAGTCCGCGCACCAGCAGATGATCGGTGGGCCCGAGTTGGAGTTCGAACGGCATGTGACGATATCCCGTCCTTCCGGGTTGGGCGGAAAGACCGATTCGCTCCGCCAATTGTTCGGGATCCTTGTCGGCAATCACCGCCGAGTGGAGCAAAACCAACCCACCACCACGGGCTTGAAATCGATCCATCGCGGCAAGACGTGCCGCGCCCCAATCGTGATTCCAGAAATAAAACACCAGCGCGTCTGCGGTTTGAAACTGATCGTCCGAAGGCCATTCCCAGGCAGTTTCCACGGTGAGATGAGCGTTCATAGACCCCCAAAGCAGGACCCATTTTTTCTGCCAGGCCGGGTAGTCGTGTTGACCCGGCCCGTGATCTTGTTTCGAGGCAATCAGCACGATTTTCCGCGGCCCGGTTTCAATGGGGGGCGACCGTTTTTCCAAGGCCCGGGCGCCTTCCAGGATCTTCCCAGCCGCGAGGCGATTTCCAACCGGCGGGGCGTATAATAAATAGGTCAGCAAATCCTTCACCTCAGCTGGCTTTATGGCGTCGATCAGTCCCGACGGCATCAGCGACAGACCGGTCGGCTGCAAGGTGGCGATGTCACGCCGAGCCATCGGTGTCTCGGCACCCTTGCCATCAAACAAGACAATGGAGTCCTCTCGGTCCGCTGCGGATCGCAGAAATCCGGTCACTTCGGTCCCATTCTTCGAGACTGCGAAGTACGTGACGTAGTCCGGATGCAGCGTGGCGTTGGGGTCCCGGATGTCGCGCAGAATGCTCGTGGAATCCCGGTGTATGAGGTTGCTCAGGTCAGGGCCCGTCACGGCTCCCTCGCCCCGAACTCGATGACAGGAGCTGCATTGCAAAACCTTACCCTGGAACAATTCTCTTCCATGCTCCCAGTCTCCAGGCTCGAACTTCGGCACGCGGCTGTCGGTGCCGGCGGTCGCCTTGGCCTGCGGGGACCCGCTCAGCGTCGCGTGGGCCTTGCTGAAGGAAGCCGGGGCCCGGCCCTGCGCAATCTCGGCTCCTAATCGGCTAAAATCGTACTCGATGTCGATCGTTTGGGAAGTTGTCTCCGATCGCACAGACCGCACACCGGGGAGCGTCAAAGCATACGTGACGGCGAAAGGATGCGGATCGGTGGAAAGCACCACGGTTTTCCCGGCGTCTTCGAGCCGAATTGAACGGATGTGGAGTCGTCCCCGAGGCGTCGCGTCTTGCTGGGCCACCACCGCATACGGTGGCTTCAATACCTCGAAGCGATCTCCGGCCGTTACATAGGATCCGAATTCAATCTGCGGACGCCTCCCGGTTGCTGAATCCAGGGAATTCCCTCGGGTGATCGATTCATCCAAGGGACGGTCAAAGGTCACTCGGACTTCGGTGGTGGAGGCCGGCCAGGCACCCACCGGCTGAGGCACCTCTCGGTCGAGATACCGAATCCGAAAAAGCCGCCCAGCACCCTGCGGACCCGTGCCCCAATCCGGCGGACCCCCATGGCAGGCGACATACAAATCCCCGCCAGGAGAAAGGGTGACATCGGTCGTCAGCATGGAAAGCCGGGCGATGGGTACAGCCCGTCCGACATATCCATCGGCTGTTTTTCCAAGGACGACCCGCCATAGTTTTCCGCGTGACTCCCCGGCCACGATCGCGTTTCCCTTCCAGCCGGCGGGTCCGAACAGTCCGCGGCCCGGAGAGACGCGGAAACGTGTGCTGGACGGAGTTCGTGCCGGCTCCGGTTCGTTGAATACAAATCCGCACGCCGACTGATGCTGGGGTCCGAACACGACCACCGGAGGCTCGCTGACCAATCCCGGCAACCACTCGGGGTGAGACGGCGGGAAGCCGTAATTGCTGCCGGACTGAATATGATTCAATTCATCCAGTGGGTTGCCATTGGGCATCCATGTTTCGCCCTCCTGATCGGTATTGAACAGGTCACCCGATTGATTGAACTGGAGCCCGTAGGGGACACGGATGCCGGTTGCGAACGTCTCCAATTGGCCCGATTTTCGATTCCATTTTTGAATCGTGCCTCGGCGGGAATTCAGGTCGTAGATTGAAACCGTCTCCTCCGGCTTTGGCTCGCGGGTCTTGGAAAGCCCCCCCCGACGGCGGATCCACGCCTCCCGCTCCTCGGATTTTAGTGCGCTCCATGTTCGCAATCGATAGGCGTTTGAATAGTCGGCAACCAACAGCCCGAAATAGACGTTGCCCTCGTCATCCAACGTTACCGCCGTCGCGTCCACGCCCCCTGATCCCACGTCCGTGGCCGGCCATCCACTCGCAATGATCTCCTCCTTCTCGGCTCGGCCTTTCACATGGCGGGCGACTAATCGGGATACCTTGCCCTTTGACGATACGTACAAACCATCCCGTCCCCATTCCATCCCGACCGGCACGCTCAAGGTCGGCTGATCCCAATACGGCACGGCGGTGTCTTCCAATCCGTCGCCGTCCGAATCCTGCAACCGCCAAACCCGGCCGTCATATCCGAGGGTGGTCAGCGTCCCATCCGGCAGGACGCGCTTTTCAAAGTGATTAAGAGATTGAGGTTGAAGGGGATGATCGATTTTGCGGGACAACCTTCCCGAAGTTTTCCATGCTCCCGGGATGGGTAAACCGAAGCGAGATCCCCTCCAACCCGCTGAGCAGGCCATCCTGG
>CAMDJH010000123.1 GCA_945900455.1 Akkermansia muciniphila | reverse complement strand
AGGGGATGGCCGTCGGCAGCGGACAGATCTATGGCGACGACTTTTTCATGCAGACTGCAGCGACGGACCGACCGACGCTCGGTGTCCGGAGCGTCCCCGGGGGTGTTCAACTTCGTTGGCTTGCATCCGCCATCGGGTATCAACTGCAGATCAGCACGATGCTCGCCCCCGTTTCCTGGATTTTTGCGACCCAGATTCCGATTCGGGTTAATGGGACCAACGTTGTGGAGGTGCCCCTCGAAAGCCCAACCCAGTTCTATCGCCTCACGAAGTAGTCGAAGCACCGATCGGGCTTTTACGAGATTTGCCGCGGAGGCGGATCCGGGAGAGTCGAAGCAGGTACCGTATTATTGCCTCAGCGTCTGATTCAGCGATTAGTCGTCGCCCACTCACGGAGGGTCGCACCGACCTGATGGATCTCTTTTTCCGTCAACTGCGGATACATAGGCAGGCTCAATACTTCCCGCGCAGCTCGTTCGGTTTCGCGCAGGCCCGTGGCCGAGGAGAATAACCGACCCCGATAGGCCGGCTGCAGATGAACCGGCACCGGGTAGTGAATCAGCGAACCGATGCCGCGGCTATGGAGGAATTCCTTCAGGTCATCGCGCCGTGGCGTGCGAATCACGTATTGGTGAAATACATGCGTGACACCCTCTCGGGTTACGGGCAGCCCGAGCGGCGCGCCAGCGAGATGCGTGTCGTATTGCCGTGCCAACGTGCGCCGCCGGTCATTGTCAGTGGCCAAGCGCCGTAGTTTCACGCGGAGGATCGCGGCCTGCAATTCGTCGAGCCGACTATTCATGCCGGGCACGGCGCTGACGTAGCGCTCGCGCCAGCCGTATTCGCGCAACAGGCGCACCTTCGACGCGAGCGCCGCGTCATTGGTGACCACCGCTCCGCCATCGCCCAGCGCGCCGAGATTCTTTGTCGGGTAAAAACTAAATGCCGCTAAATCACCCCAGGTGCCGGTGGTCCGTCCTTCCACCGTGGCTCCATGGGATTGGGCGCAATCTTCGATGACCCGCAAGCCGTGCTGTCGCGCGATTGCTAAAATCGACGGCAATGCTGCGGGGTGCCCATAGAGATTGACCGGGATTATTGCGCGCAGGCGCGGGAGATTTCGTCCGGCCCCGTGATAGTCGGCAATGGTTCGCACGAGACACTCGGGATCCATCGTAAACGTGATCGGGTCAATCTCGACGAACACGGGCGTCGCGCCGGTGAGTTCAATGGCGGCGACGGTAGCTACGGCGGTGTGGGAGACCGTCAATACAGCGTCGGCGGGCCCGATGTCACAGGCGCGCAACGCGATTTCCAGGGCATCCGTGCCATTTCCGACGCCGACACAATCGGTTGCCCCGACGAAGTCAGCGAACTCCTTTTCAAACGTTTTGGTTTGCTGGCCGAGTATAAACCAGCCGCTGTTCAATGTTTCAGCGATAGCGGCATCGATGTCGACTTTGCTGGCAAGGTAGCCGGCAAGAGGGCTGCTTTGGAGGATCGGAGCGGGCATGGCAGTTGAAGCAATCGGGCGTTGGGTAGTTGCGAACGACTCGAAACATGATCCAGCATCCAGAGTTGCCGTTCAGACGTAGTGTGACAGGTTGTCCCGGTAGTAGGCGATCGTGTTCGTCAACCCGTCCCGCAGCGATACGCGTGGCTGCCAGCCCAGCGTCTTCTGAATCAACTGGTAATTCGCGTAGTAATCACCGATGTCGATGCGCTTCCGATCGGGCGGAAACGACTTGGCCAGATAAGTCCCTTCGCCGCTAACGGTCACGAGTTCGTGCGCGAGTTCGTTCAGCGTCACCACCGGCTCGCCGCCGAGGTTGAAGATGTGGCCGCACGCCGCATCGCTGACGACCGCCAGGAGTAGGGCATCCACGGCGTCATCCACGTACGTGAAATCGCGCTTTTGGGTGCCTTCCCAAACTTCAAACGGCTGCCCCTCCAGGATCTGCCGAATCCAGATGCCGAGAAAGGTCTGCCGCGCGTCCTTGATTCTCATGCGCGGGCCATAGGTATTTGTCAGCCGCAGCGCACAGGCGCGCAGGCCGTACACGTTGTTATAGAGAATATGGTACCACTCGCCGGCCATCTTGTTGATGCCGTTCACGTCCACGGGACGCAACAGATGCCGCTCATCCACCGGGAGGTAGTCTGGCTTACCGTACAGTTGGCGGGTGCTTGCGAAGACCATCCGGATCTGCGGATTGTATCGGCGGCACGTTTCCAAGATCGACAGCTGCGCGCGGCAGTTGATATCCAGGTCGGTGTACGGTTCCTGCATTGAATCCAGATGACTCGTCTGGCCCGCCAGATTAAATACGTAGTCCTGTCCCTGAACGAGGTGACGCATCGCGTGCGCATCGCGCACGTCGGAGATGTTTATCCGCACCCGATGCTCGAAGCCCGCGAGATTGAATAAGTTGCCGCCATACTCGGGAATTAAGCTGTCCACCACGGTCACTGTGACGTCGTTATCTGCCAGCCGACGCGCGAGATTCGATCCGATGAAACCGAGACCCCCGGTGATGAGCGCTCGCCTACCGGCCAATTGGATCAGCGCAGTTTCTACATTCATCGATTCAATGCAATGGACGATCAGGGCTGGAGTGTGCCGGTCGTGAGAAACTCATGCCGGACGGCTGTGGTCACACGTTTGCCCGTCGTCGAGATGAATGTCACTTCGCCCGGCGTAAAAGTGAGTGTTCGTACATTCTCAAATCCGTCCGGAATCTTCACCACGCCCTGGATATAGTTCACCGACGTCGGCTTATCGGCGCTCAATTCGACGCCCGTGGCGACGCCTTCCTTCGTCAGCACATTCTCGCCTGCCGAAGCGGCGAGGCCGTCGGCAAAATGAGCGGTGACATCTTCGAGTCCGAGGCAATTGTTTCGCCCATTCCACGGGTGGCCGTGCCGTCCGTGATTCTCCATCCAGAACACGGTGCTGCGCTGGACGGCGGGATCTTTCAGGGCGAACCAAACGTAACCACCGTCCGCAAACGTCGCCGTTGTCCAAGCCGGGCCGCCCGTTTTATCCCAGGATTCGTTGACGATCTGGATGAGGTCGGCGAAACCGTAGCGGCCCGGCAGGCGCGTGAGATCGGCGTCCGGAGCGCCCTTCCACGCGCACGGAACCTTCGTCAGATCCGTCCACTTCGCGCCGGGCAACAGCGCCTGATATTCCCCCTGCTTCGGATCACTGAACTGCCCCGGACACGTCATGCCGAAACGGATCGCACTCGTCGCGATGCGCACACCGCCGTCTTTCTCCGGCATTGCCAAGGTCGCATGATGCCCGAGCGGCACGCGGCCTGTGAACCCCTCGATGGTGTGCCGGGAATAGACGACATTCTGGCCTTCCACGAGGGAGAGTTCCTTCCTCACGTGGCCCTTCCGGACCTTGGTTTCGATATCGAGCATGAGCGTCGTCACGTCGCCCATCTTCCGCGTGCCAACGAAATGCCAGGGTTCGGCAACAATTTCGCCGTGCGGCGGATGTTTCTCACCTCCAACCGCTTCCGAGTTCCCGCCGAATGGCATACAAAAGAAATCCCCCCGTAGCATGACGAGCACCGGTGCGGGCATTCTCGACGGCGGCTCTTCCTGCCACGGGCTGATATGGTACGGCTTCACGGGACGAGCGTCATTGCGGAAGAATGTGACGGGTGCCATGTGGCCTCCGGATTGGGTCACGGCGAGTTCCACTTGTTTCGTCGCAAGGATGAAGCTGGGCTGCCCGTGAAGAGTGCGCAGCGTGGCGTCGCCCGCAGCAGAGGCCGCACCGGCGACGGCGATCAGCGAGAGGTTCATGAGGCAAGTCTTGATGGGGTGCATTGATGAGACGGTATGTTTTCGCATTCGATCAGGCAAGAATCGGTTAACCCCGGTGACTCCAATGCGAATTGCGGATCAATCGGCGCGTCTTGAGCAACTCCTAAGGTCAAAATACTCGAATCTACCAACATTCAACAGTTTGCAGGGCGATCTGAAGATTGCTCGCAGGCCGTTGCCGCGGTTAAGTCTCTTCGATACCTGGGGACAAAGTGCTTATGACAACACTCTGCACCACAGGAGATTGAGATGCGATGCCTTTTCGTGTGGATGATCACCGCGCTGACGGGACTCGGCACTGCCGCGTCCTTGGCAGACGATGCAGTGAAGCCGCTCAAGGGCGAACAACTGGAGCGGTTCCAGAAGTACGCCAAGTCCGGGCGACCGATCGTCGCGGTGCGGACGGCCAGCCATGCGGTGCAAACGGGGCTGGAGTTCGACAAGGAAGTGCTCGGCGGCAACTCCAAGAGCCATCATCCCGTCGGGTCACTAACTCAGATCAACGTCAAATCGAACGGTAAAGTGCATCCGGTCCTCGAAGGCGTCGAGCTGACCGCGGTCAACGATGCGCTCTACAAAAACCTGGGTCATGCCGCCGACATTCAAGTGCTCTTGGAAGGGACGATCCCTGGCCAACCCACCGAGCCGTTGGCTTGGACGCGCGAGTTCAAGGGCGGGCGAATTTTCTACACATCGCTCGGCGCGCAAGACACGTTCCAGAAACTGCCCAATGTCGAAGTCGGCTATGTCTGCGACGTGGATGACTCCAGACTCGCGGTGGCGGCGAAGAATTTTGGCGTCCCGGCCGGCAAGGCGGTCAACGACCTGCGGCGAGTGCTCGATGACAAGTCGGTCGATGCGGTAATCGTGGCGACGCCCGATCATTGGCACTCGTTGGCGGCAATCCTGGCATGCGACGCGGGCAAGCATGTCTATGCACAAGGATCTCAGCGAACGGCGGCAAGTTCCACTTCGACGACGAAACCGAGTTTCCCGACACGCAACAAGCAATGTTCGAGTACCCCGGCGACGGCAAACCGGGCAACCGGCGGTTGCTGATTTACGAACAGCGGCTGTGGTCCACGAATTATCCGCACAACGCCGATAGCGGAGCCGAGTTCTACGGCACGAAAGGGCAGATGTACCTGAGCCGTCGCGGTAAGGTCACGGTGCTCGGGGACCGGAACTCGCCGGTCCCGCTCGACATCGAACTGAAACCGCAGGACGACGCGGCGCATGTGCGCAACTTCTGCGACTGCATCCGCAGCGGAGCGAAGCCTAACGCCGACGCGCTGACCGGTCACCTCTCGACCTCCCTGGCTCACCTGGCTAACATCGCCACGCGTGTCGGCCGCTCGCTGACGTTCGATCCGGAGAAGGAACAATTTGTCGGCGACGACGAAGCCAACAAGCTCATCCGCCGCGAGTACCGCGACCACTGGGGCACGCCGAAAGGTGTGTAGTTCGGCAGCCAGTGGCATCAATGGCACCCTCCGCATCAGCGTCATTGGCTAGCATGGGAATCGAAACCGACTCTCGAAAGGTCAGGAACTCGAACCTACCAATATTCAACGATTTGCAGAGCGATCAGAGGATTGCTCGCAGGCCGTTGCCGCGGTTGAGTCTTCGATGAATTGGAAACCCATGCTGGCGAACATATCCGGTGCGTCCGATCCATGCCGAAGTGGTTGCCCGTGCCGGCGCTGATTTGCTTCGCGGCTTCGCGTGCGAATCTCTCCGTGTGGTTCCGGTCGGGAAGCGCGCGATCATGGCATCGACCCGTTTGCAGCCGTAGCGGGAGTGATTCTGGAACTCGTGAGGAATTTTGTCATGCACCCGTGGCTGAATCACACCTGATTTTTGTTTTTCAACAGGAGAGGTTTGCGAGTACCCCTTGGGAGCGACAGTCGGAATGCGACCCTGCTGCTGCTGCTGAAATGCTCGCGGCAGCTTCCTGCGGTGTTGTGTCGGGGTCCGGTGCACGATGTTTCATTTATGATTTTTCCACGAACGCTGATTATTAAGTGTATTGCCTTGGAGTTGGTCTCCGCGCTGGTGTCGCTTTCGGCGGCCCAGCCGGCCGCTCCGTCTGTGCCGCAGACTCGCGTCTCGTACTCCGATGCCTATGGAAAGACGGGCACCCAACCGGAATTGACGGTGAAGGACATGCCCCGATTTCCCGCCGTGGAACCGGCCAAAGCCGTCGATACCTTCCAGATAAAGAAGGGGTTCCGCTTGGAACTCGTCGCGAGTGAGCCCTTGATCGCGAGTCCGGTCACGATCTCATTCGACGAGGATGGGCGGCTCTTTGTCGCGGAGATGATTGATTACTCCGAACGTCGCGACGAGATGCCGCATGCGGGACGCATCCGGTTGTTGGAAGATACCGATGGCGACGGCACGTTCGACAAATCGACGGTTTTTGCGGACAATCTTCCGTGGCCGACGGCGTTGATCTGTTCTCGCGGCGGTGTCTATGTGGGGGCGACGCCGGACATCCTTTGGCTGAAGGACACGAATGGGGATGGCATTGCCGATGAACGTCGGGTGGTCTTTACCGGCTATGGCAGTGGCGCATCGCGTCTCAATGTGCAGGCACTGATCAACTCGTTCAATTGGGGGTTGGACAACCGCATTCACGGTGCCACCGGGCCTATCGGGGGAAATCGTGTGACGCCCGCCGCGCCGGATTCGGGGCCGGCATTGGATTTGCGCGGATTGGACTTCAGTTTTGACCCGCTCACATTGCGAATGCGACCGGAAGCTGGCGGAGGTCAGTATGGACTATCCTTCGATAGCTTTGGCCGCAAGTTTGTCTGCAGTAACAGTGATCACTTGCAGATGATTCTGTTTGGTCTGCGTTATGCCTCGCGGAATCCGGCCTTCTCGATGCCGAGTCCGCGCATCAGCGTCGCGGCGGACGGGCCCGCAGCGGAAGTGTTCCGCATCAGCCCGGATGAACCCTGGCGGATCGTGCGCACGCGTTGGCGCATCAGCGGAGTGGTACCGGGCGGCGTCGAAGGGGGCGGGCGTGTCTCGGGTTATTTCACAGGAGCGACGGGAGCCACCATTTACCGCGGCGATGCGTACGGACCGGAGTATGTCGACAACGCGTTCATTGGCGATGCGGGAGGCAATTTGGTCCACCGCAAGGTGCTGGATCCGGACGGAATCGGCGTGATTGCGCGGCGTCCCGCGGACGAACAGGGCGTCGAGTTCCTCGCCTCGCGCGACACGTGGTTCCGACCGGTGCATTTCCAGAACGCGCCCGACGGATGCCTCTATGTGGTCGATATGTATCGCGAGGTTATCGAGCACCCTTGGTCAATTCCGGAGGCAATCAAGAAGCACGTTGATCTCAACAGCGGCAACGATCGCGGGCGCATTTGGCGGATTGTTCCGGAACGGTTTCAACAACCCAAACCGCCGAAATTGAGCGGTGCCACCGCTGCGCAGTTGGTCGCTCGGCTTGAAAGTCGGAATGGATGGACGCGCGAGACGGCTGCGCGGTTGCTCTACGAACGACAGGATCGAAGCGCGATTTCCGATTTGGAGCGACTTCTCACACGATCGGATTCCGCGCTTGCGCGGATGCACGGGCTTTATGCGCTCCAAGGATTGAATGCGTTGGAGGATCGGCATCTGCTGATTGGTTTATCCGACAAGGACGAGCACGTCCGGGAACATGCGGTCTCGTTGAGTGAAAGTTCAATTCCGCGTCCTGGGGGTAGTACGTTGTTGGCGGAAAAGCTTCTGACGATGGCCGGCGATGAGTCGCTGCGTGTGCGGTTTCAACTGGCCCTCGCATTGGGCGGAGTTCGCGGTTCGGTCCGGGCCAAAGCGCTTGTTGAAATTGTCCGGCACGATGTCGAAAGCGCATGGATTCAGGCCGCCGTTTTAAGCTCCCTCACGGAAGGGGCGGGGGCGGTCTTCGATGCGCTGATTCGGAGTGGCGCCTTTGTGTCGGCGCGCGGGGGGGAGAATTTCCTCCGAAAACTTACTGAACTTATCGGCGCTCGGAATGACGAACGTGAGGTTGAGGCTGTCTTGGACTTCATCGGAAAATCGAATGCGCGAGGGTTGGTTACCGCAATCGTGCGTGCATTGGTGGACGGGGCGAACCGTTCCGGTATTTCGCGTTCGGCTCTGGATCGCGGGGGACGCCTCCAGGTGGTTTTCAACGCCGCGGGCGAAACGGTGATGGATGACCGTGCCGAGGAGGCCGTGCGGATTCAGGCGGTTCAACTCTTGGCGCTGACCAGTTTTGGCGAATCGGGAGCAAAGCTGGTGCCTTTGTTGAACACAACCTCAGATCCGTTGCGTCGAGCGGCGATTGGCGGGTTGGCTCGATTCCCAGCGCCGGAAATCGGGCCGGTGTTGGTGAAATCCTGGAACGGCTATTCGCCGCGAGCCCGGGTCGAAGCACTCGCCGTATTGACCACGCGCCCGGATCGTTCGTTGGCCCTGCTCAAAGCGGTGGAAAGCGGTGCGATTAAGGTCTCGGATGTGCCGGCTGCGACCGTGAAGTCTTTGCAATCCAACAAGGATGCATCCGTCGCGGCGCTCGCCACCCAAGTGTTTCCACCCGAACCCACACCCATGGATGTCCTCAAGGCGTTTCAACCAGCGTTGTCGCTCCCGGGTGACGCGGCTAAAGGCAAGGTGGTCTATTTGGAACGATGTGCGTCCTGTCATCGGACGGGCAAAGACGGATTCCTCGTCGGCCCGGACTTCATTACGGCCAGAAATGGCGGCAAAGAGAAATTGCTGACGAGCATCATTCAACCAAACGCCGAAGTTGCCCCTCAATTCATCACTTTCCAAGTGGAGACCAAGGACGGGGAAAGCTACGCCGCCATCATCGCCAATGAGACGCCGAGCAATGTCACATTGCGGATGGGCAATGGTCTGGAAATCACAATGCCCCGCACCAAAGTGAAGGGGATGACCAGTTCGGGCCAATCTCTGATGCCCGAAGGTTTGGCAATGGGCCTCACCTCCGGAGCCATGGCGGATCTACTCGAGTTTATTGTCACGGCACCGGCACCCCAATAATCAGTCTGCTTCACTTCAGTAAGCGATCAAGCCAAGCGTACGCCGCGTGGCGTTCGGCTTCCGGGAAATCATGAGGCCCGTCGGGCGTGACGAGCGTAAGACGGCTTTTTGCATCGTACAGTGAATAGATGGCTTCCGCTTTGGCGAACGCTTTCCGAACACCGGCGATGTCGAAGTTATTGTCGCGAATCGGAGAATTGGAGAAGAAACCGCGTGGCGCCAGAGCGCCCAGAATTTCATAGAAATCGAAAGGGATCTTACCCGCGTCGTTGCCGTAAATGTCGCGAATGCGCGGCATGTATCGATCGCTTGTCCAACCGGCCACCTTGCCCCCATAATAATCGTGGAAGGGAGTGAACCCGCAGCTTGACACCACGGCTTTGAGTCGCTCGTCGAAGACCGCACTGAAGAGTGCGTTGTGCCCCCCCAGCGAATGCCCAATGACACCGATGCGATCCTTGTTTACCTGCGGCAAGGTTTCGAGCAAATCAACGGCACGTTGATTATTCCAGATCGCTTTCATGGACCCACTGGCATAATGAGCGCCTTCCTTCTTGAAATCGTACGGATATTCGCCGAAGGAGGGATAGTCCGGCACAATGCAAACATACCCGCGTTCGGCGAGTTCGTGGGCGTAGTGCAGCGATTTTAGGCCTCCCAGGCCGGCCGGTTCGTCTTTGCCAATGCCTGTGGTCTGATGGAGGCAGAGCATGGCCGGTGCCTTGCCTCCCTTGGGGAGATCATTCGGAATGAGCAGCCAGGCTGGCACACGATCCCCAGGTTCTGATGTGAATCGCACTTTGCGGCGCACGTATTTGGCGGTTTGCTCTTCCGAGACCACATAGGTGTCCAGAGGTGCCCACCGGGAGGCATCGGGAAGCGCCCCCATCACTTGTTGCATGTTCGCTCGAATATGCGCGACGCGGTTGGACCAATCCGCGGGCGTTTTCACGGGGTGCTCGGTCCCGCTGGCGTCCCGCACGATTAGAAGTTGTGAAGGATCGGGATATGCGAAGGGGGGTGGGCTCGAAGCAATTCGATCTGGCGGGCCGCTGGCGCGGAATTCCTTCGGGATCATGTCGTGGACGGCATCGAGGATCCGTTCCTCAACATCATTGGCGAACCGCGTCGGTCGATCGTAGTAAACCATCGCGCCGGCGCCCTCGTAGCCGCCTTCCTCCAGGATTCGGCGCGAGGGAATGTAGCAGGGAACGTCATTGGCGTAGCCGTTCACCCAGAGGCGTCTGGGGTCATACTCCCGTTTGAGTCGCAGTCCATAGTCGACCACGACTTCGCCCGCCAAAAAGACCATCACGAGATCCTTTCCGAACGACCAGACTTGAACGGGGTAGGCGAGGTGAGTCGGGAGTCGTTCACCGCGATCGAGCCGGGCGAGATTCTTCTTGGCATGGTAGGCGACCGCGCTCGTTTTGGATTCGGCGAGCGCCTGCCACTCTTGGCGAGTGGGGAGCGTGTCGAACGCCAAGTCAATTTGTTTTGATCGGCATTCCAGGGCGCCGTGGATAGGCGTCAGCGTGCCGGTCACGAGCCGTTTTGCCTCAGTGGCGAGGGATTCACCATACTGAAGCACGAGTTCCAGGGTGCGCCGAGGATTGGGGTTTTGATCCGCACCACACCCCAATGCGGTCAATGCCACCGCGCCGGGGAATTCACGCTCCAAGGCTTCTTGGGCACAACCCGCCCAATCCCCATGAATGCGGTCAATGGCGATGGTGGTGCAATGGCAAGCGTAGCTCGTGAAAATGGCTATCACCTGCCCGTTTTCCCCCACGACGCGGAGCACGGGCAGTGCGTGGTCAATCGGTTTGAGTCGATAGGTCCGCCGATTGGCGGCGAATTCGACATTCCCAATTCCCCAGGCCAACTGTGCGGACGTGCGATTTGCCAGGGCGGTGAGCGTGACTTGCTCAATCTTATCGGTTAGTTCGCGGGTATAACGTTCGATCGCCGGCAGGTGCTCGGCCGGGATGTCGGCGCCGAACAGGTTTGCCAGCACGCCCATTAACATCGGCGCGCAGTGCGTATGGGTGGAGGCTATGGCGAACCGCTCGCTGCGCACCTTGGTTTTGGTGGCGAGACGACGGATGACTTCCTCCCGGATCGTGCCCGGCACCGCGCAATTATCGACGGTGACCAAAACGGCGGGACCTTCGAAATCGTTCCCGATGGCGAGGGCTTTGGCGAAGAGGTGTTGAGCGACGCCGGCATTTACATTGGTTCGACTCCCATAACCGCTGAGTCGAATGGGATACTCCGGAGTGATGTCTATTTTTGCGGCACCGACCTGTCGGTAGGTGGTTGCCGCCGGCTCGGCTGCGTGGGTCAAAATGGCGACCCAGCAACCGATCCAAGCGAGGGCGAGCAACTGAGCAAACCGGTTTGATCGACGTGTTGGTATCCTGTTAATCATGGAGCGATGCATTGAACCATACGGTGATGCCTTGGTGCGTCAATTCGCGATCTTTCGGCGCCAACTGGAAGCACAAGTCTGGACAGAGATCCGGGATTCACGCACTCTTCCCCCAACATGCCACTTCGCCACTTCGCCGTCGCTATCGCGACCCTGACGTTTTTCTCCGCCGCCCGCGCGGAGGTTCATTTACCAAGCGGCTTCGCCGTCGAAGTTGTCGCCGGTCCTGAGCTTGTAAACGAACCCATGGACCTGACGTTCGCTCCCGACGGATCTGCCTGGGTCACCGGCCGCGCCGGCGATCTATGGCGCGTCGACGCCGTCGCCCGCACGACACACCGCGTTGGGCGGGTGGACACCGATCTCAGCGGCGACCGGGGACTGCATGGTGTCGCGCTGCATCCGGATTTTCCCCGGACGCCGCATGTCTTTCTTTCCTATCATGCCACCAATCATTCGGCGACCCAATATCGAGCTCGCATCGCGCGCTGGACGGTGAGGGGCGACGGTACGAAGGCCGCGCTGGATCCGGCGAGCGAGAAGAGCCTGCTGGAATGGGATGGAGACCAGGCGGGACAGCATGTGGGCGGCGGACTTCTGGCGCATCCGACCGAAAAGGTGCTTTACGTCACCACGGGCGAGAATAACCAAAACGCCAAGCTGCGCCAATACTGTGACGACCCCGAGAACAAGGCGCAATCATTGCGCGACCTTCGCGGGAAAGTGGTGCGCATGGGATTTGACGGCTCCACGCCGGCGGACAATCCGTTCGCCAAGACTCCGGACGCGCAGGGCCTCGTCTATACCCGGGGGCATCGTCAAGCGTGGGCGCTCACGTATGATGCCCCCACTGGTTTCATCCTTCTGGCGGAAAACGGGGGCGACCTCGCCGACGATTTCGATGAGGTGAACCGGATCGTTTCGGGCGCCAATTATGGCTGGCCCAAGGTCTTTGGCGACGGTTGGTCGACCTTCTCGCGCACCAACCGCGTGGATGGGTTCACGTCGCCCTGGTTCCAGTACAAGCGGAACACCGGGGCCTCGTGCACGGGCGCGGTCATCTATCGTCCGCCGACGGCGGGTGATGGTTACCCCGCGAAGTACCATGGGGCCTTGTTCTATGCCGACTTCGCCCGGAAGTCGGTTCGCAGCGCCCCGGTGAATCCCGGGACGGGCAAGGCCGGCGAAAGCGAACCCTTCCTGCAAGGTCTGACGGCGGGCCCTCTGGCTCTCCGCCTCGGACCGGACGGAGCCCTGTATTTCATCACGCATGGCGGGGCACCGAAAGCCTCGACCAACGACACCTTGGCTCGAATCGTCTGGAAGCGCTGAATGTCGAATTTCGCCGGTCGAAGCGTTTCGGCGATCGCCCGCTCAGACCGATGGCGGCTGCGATCGTTCATCTCGGGATGGGACTGCTGAGGAAAACCCTTGCCGATAATCCCCGCAGGTCGTTATCTGCGCGGACATCATTCTGGTCATGAATATTTCGCGACGCCGAGCCCTTACCACTTCCGCCCTCGCCTTTGCCTCGGTATCCCTCGACGGGCGAATCACTGCCGCCGACTTGGCGTCCGGGATGAAAGGCCGGATCCATCATTCCGTCTGCAAATGGTGCTATCCCAAAGTGGCACTGGAAGACCTTTGCAAGGCCGCAAAGGATATCGGGTTGCAATCGATCGAATTGCTTGGGCCCAAAGATTGGCCGGTCTTGCAGACGTATGGCCTGACCTGCGCCATGACATCCAATCCCACGATCGATGGATTGGGGGGTATCGAGAAAGCCTTTAACCGCGTAGAGCACCACGACAAACTGATCCAAGCCTACGAGGAGTGGATCCCGCTGGCGGCCAAAGCTGGATTGAAAAACGTGATCTGCTTTTCGGGCAATCGGGGAGGGATGGATGACGAAACGGGGCTTAAGAATTGTGCCAGTGCCATCAAACGACTGATGGGTGTGTGCGAGCGCAATCGGATCAACCTTGTGATGGAGCTCCTGAATTCCCGAGTGAATCACAGGGATTATATGTGCGATACCAGTCGGTGGGGAGTCGCGCTTTGCGAAGCGGTCGGGTCCGATCGGTTCAAGCTGCTCTACGACATCTATCACATGCAAATCATGGAGGGAGATGTCATTGCCACCATCCAACGGCATCACTCTCTTTTTGCGCACTACCACACCGGTGGCGTGCCCGGCCGTCACGAGATCGATGAGACGCAGGAGTTGTACTATCCCGCGATCATGCAGGCCATTGTCGCGACCGGATTCAAGGGCCACGTGGCCCAGGAATTTATCCCGGCACGCCCGGACGTACTGGATTCGCTCAAGCAAGGCGTGCGTATTTGTGACGTGTGATTCGAGTTAAGCCCATTTTGCCCTCATTGCCATCGGACCGCTGGATGTCGAAGAAGCTCAGGCTTTCCGGACATGATTACAGGTCGCATAGGGTTGCCAAAGTAAGTGCGGGTCTCGTCGCACTCTTGTGGGGAATGCCGCTCGGCGGGGCAATTTATTCTCACGGTGAGCCCACCGATGCGGAGCAATATCTTTTGGAACTTGTGAACCGGGGTCGGGCAGATCCCGGAGCGGAGGTGGCGCGGGTTGGAGTCGATCTCAATCAGGGGCTGCCCCCTGGGACAATTAATAATATTCCCAAGCCTCCACTGGCATTTAATGCCAAACTTCTCGACTCGGCTCGCAGCCACAGCGACTGGATGCTGGAGGTCGATATTTTTGATCACACCGGACGAAATGGATCGAAGCCAGACGGCCGAATGAAGGCGGCCGGTTACCCGTTTTCGGGAAACTGGGGGTGGGGCGAGAACATCGGGTGGAGGGGAACGTCGGGGATCCTGAACTTGAATTCATCCGTGGCAAAGGCCCACGACGGGTTGGTGATCAGTCCGCCGCATCGGGAAAACCTGATGAACGGCTCGTTTGATGAAGTGGGATTGGGGGTCCGGACCGGATTGTTTAAGTCGGGGGCGACGCTCAACGCCGTGATGATCACGGAGAATTTCGCTTATAGCGACGGCACACCCGGCCCGTGCCTGCTTGGCGTCGTCTATCGGGATGCCAATGGGAATCATGCCTATGATCCTGGGGAAGGAGTTTCCGGCGTGACGGTGACCTATTCCGGATCCGTAAATCAGGCGATTACGAGTACTTCGGGAGGATACGCGTTTCCGTATTTGGGGCAGGGACCCCTCACGGTTCAATTTAGCGGCGGGGGTATCGCCTCCGGCAGTCTTGCCGTCACCCGAACCGGCAAGAATGTGAAAGCCGACTGGCTTGCAGTCGGTACGGCTCCCGTGGAACCGCTGACGCTTTCCGGCGTAAGTTGGAGCGCGACGACGGGGTGGCAGGGCACGTTGCGTGGTTCGGCAACGGGTGCGGTGGTACTGCAGCAGTCCTCCAATCTCACGCAGTGGGTCCTCTGGAAAACGGTGCAGAAATCCGCGCCGGAAGTCCTGATTCAAGAAGTCTTCCCGGCCGCCGGAGCCTATTTCTACCGGGTGCAACCCTGAGGGTCTCCCGATTCAATTTGAATAACACCTTCAATGCGGAGCAAGAAACTCCCGGAGCCCGCGGGGCTTTGTCACCCGCGGGCGCCGAATTGGCGATATCGGTCATTGCCCAAGCAGACCGTGATCATCCCGCGGACTCCGTCCTGCGCGAAGCGCTGCGAAGTGCCCAGGGACTTCCGCGGACCGAGTCGGCCGCGGTGAGTCGGGCGGTGTTCAGCCATTTTCGCTGGCGAGGCTGGCTGGATCCAAATCGAACTCCCCAAGCGAGTCTGCGGCAGGCGTTGGGTTTTGCGGCTGCCTTTCGCAAAAAGCCCGGATCGATTCCCGATGCCGAACTTCTGGAGCGCGCGATTCCCGAATGGGCAAAAGAGGAGGTCGCCGTTACAGGGGATTGGGTCCGTAGTATTCAACGGGAGCCGCTTCTCTGGATTCGGAGCCGGGCATCGTTTTGGCCCGAAATTCAACGCGAGCTGGTTCTCCTACATCGAGATCGATTGCCGAATGCGGGCGCTCACGCGGGAGACGTCGATCTCTTCCGGCGAGTTTCCTTTCAGAGCGGTCAATTTGAATTGCAGGACATCGCATCTCAGGCCGTTGGGTGGTTGTGTGCGCCGCAACCCGGGCAGACATGGTGGGACGCTTGTTGCGGGGAAGGTGGAAAACTCCTGCATCTGTCCGACCTCATGAAAAATCAGGGGCTCATCTGGGCAAGTGATCGATCGTTGCGGCGTTTGGCGTTCTTAAAGAAGCGCACGGCGCGGGCGGGTTGCTTTAACTATCGCGCCGTGCCCTGGGAGGGGAAAACGACGTTGCCGACAAAAACGCGGTTTGACGGGGTATTGGTGGATGCCCCCTGCAGCGGGCTGGGGACATGGGGGAGAAATCCGCATGCGCGCTGGACGACTCGTCCGGACGATGTGCACGAGCTGGCTGTGGTGCAGCTGCGATTGCTCCAGGCAGCCGCGGTCGCCGTCAAACCCGGCGGACGGCTCGTGTATGCGGTGTGTACTCTGACTCGCAAAGAAACGGACGGCGTGGCGGACGGATTTGAACGCCACATGCCGGGGTTCGTGCCCGAGCCCGTCGCCGATCCATTTCGACGCCCCGTTCCGCCGAAGGCCCGCCATTGGTTTTGGCCGAAAGACACCGACGGTAACGGCATGTACGTGGCAATCTGGCGACGGATCTGAGTGGGGAACCGCCGAGCGCTAGCGCGCGAGCGCTACGAGATATCGTTGGAGGCGGTTGGATTCGGCGGATTCCTTGCGCTCCTTGTGAATGATATAAAGATTATGGATCATCCGTTGAAGGATTCGGCGCGACGAAATCGGAAGCAACAGATGATCGTCCTGTGCAATGGCAAGTGTTTGTAAACGCTTCATACAGTCCGCCCGCGTCAACAACGCCCCTTCGTGAAATGCATCGATGTAGTATTGCTCCTGAAGGGATTGGTATCGGCAGATGAAATGCCCGGGCATGCCAATCCCGGAAACCGGCAATTCCAATCGGCGGGCAATAAATAGATAAATCAGCGAAAGGGCAAGCGGGTTACCCAGGCGGCGTTCGATGACGCGGTGAGGATAGCTGTTCTCCGGGTTATAGTAGTCGGCTTCATTCCCGCGCAGGCCCAACCCTGCGAACAGACGCTGACGGATGGCATCCAGCATCGGTTTTCCCGCCGCGGCTGTCGGCAATTGGCTTCGAATGTCATTCGCATAGTCATCGAAAAGAGCGCTCCATGCTTCCGGATTTTCACGGGGAAACCGTGTGCAGGTGAAGAGCCAGACGGCCCGCTCCAAATCGAAGTGTTCCCCGTGGTGGAGGGAAAACGTTAGGAAAGCATCTTCAGCCGGGCCTACCGCCACTTCGTCCAAAATTTCACCAGCACGCCGCCGGATGATCGGATCCGAATGCAGGCGGCGGCTTCGCAGCCAGCGGAGCGCCGATTCCCCGGCCGTCAACCAGTGAGCCCTCACCGGCCTCCACACGGCGGGGTTTTCGTCGCCCAGCAATGTCAGCATCGCATTCAAACGCTCCTCGGAAAACTGCTGACCGGTGTCTTGGGATGGCGAACCCATCCGTCGATTCAATCTTGGAGTTTGGAAAATGTCACGTCCATCGCTGATGCGCTGACGAGAGCTCTGGACGCCCGGGCAAGCTCCTTGCTTTTGAGTTTTCCCTTGCAATTCCCATTTATGAGAATAGAACTCATACGGAATAGCGGATGCTATGACGCAGTTGTGATAGAAACAATCGTCACCCTGTAAAACCAGGAGTCACTATGAAAAAGTATTCACTCGCACTCGTCGCAATTTCTCTAATCTTCTTCACCCGAGTCGTCCTGCTAGCTCAAGAAAAGCCTCAATGGGTGGCCCTCGATGGAGTCTCCCGCCCCGGTGCACCCATTGAAGCTTTGGTATCAAAGGTTTCCAAGGAAGGAACGACATTCGATGTCACCGTTCCGGGTCTGTGGATGGAGAGCATCTCATACGGAGGAAAGACGTTCACTCGGTTGACGTTTCCCGCAGTTCAATTGAAGGGCATTGGTTTTCCGAGAAAAGCAGGGGAGCCCGGGTGGTATGATTTTCCTCCCGAAGCAGGGCAGGCACTGATGCCGACCGGCCGATTTGCCAACGCGTTGCAAATCGGCGTTCCCCAACCCGTTTTCCCGCCGAAAGCTCTCGATCAGAAGCCGCAAACCGGTGCCGAAATGGAACGGCTGGGCATTGAGCCGTCGGGAGCGCGTCCAGGCATTCCTGCCCTGCGAGGCTTTTTGGCGGTTTCGGCCGCCAATAACGCTGAAAAGGGTGACCTAACGATGGATATACAAATCGGTGAAGCGAAGACCCTCCAGCTCCCCGCCCCCTTGGCACCCGCGGGTTTTGAGGGTTCTGATCAAGTCAAGACGGGGGAGGGCTATATTCCACCGGAATTGATCGATGCTGAGTTTTATTCGAAATTCAAGGGGACCTATCGTGGAGTTGAAGCACCGTTGAGTCCCATCAGCGGAGTCGGCTCCTTTTCGGGGTTGCAGGCTCGTATTCCATTGGTGGAGTTAAACAGCGCTCAGATAATTAGGGTCTTTCCAAAGCTGACCATCTCCGTGAAGCACCTGAAGGGCACGGAGGATTTCAGTTGTCCTTTCAGTTGGGACAGTTGGTTGTTCAACCTGCCCTTTATCAACGGGGCGGCCTTGAGGGATGCGCTGACCGCCAAGGGGTTGAAGATCGAAGCCTCGCGGAGCGCGCATTATCTAATCCTCACCCCGCGAGAGTACCGGGATGAACTCAACGAGTTCGCCCTCTGGAAACAATCGAAGGGACTGAACGTTGATTTCGCCTACGTGGGACCGGGAGGAACCAATGACGTGGCGGCGGACCGGAACGCGCTGGATGCTTATATTGAAAACTACTTCCACAAGAACTATTGCCACGGGGTTTACGTGCTGCTGGTGGGAGACGTGGACGTGATCCCCAGCGGTCGGAGCGCGCGAATTGATTCCGACCCGGATGGGGCAGACGCCGACTCCGACCATAAATATGAGGTGCTTGGGGACGACCGGTTTCCGAGTCTGTACGTGGGGCGGTTGTCGGTCAACTCGGC
>CAMDJH010000122.1 GCA_945900455.1 Akkermansia muciniphila | reverse complement strand
TTGCCGGCGAATCTTCGTCCTTCCTGCCGGCTCGCCGGCAAGATGCCGGCGCTCCCAGGGAGTCGGTTCATCCAGAGGATGCTAGTTGAGCGTGTCATCCGGGGAAATGGGGAAATCCGGTCCGGCAGTTTTCATTGGGGCTGTTCAATCGCGTCGAGCGCATTTCCCCTCGGCCAGCCAGCAAGCCTTTTCGATCGCCTGAAAGAGCCCCGATCATTTGCGCTCCGTTTGCGATTGCCCCCTGACCGTCGGCAGCGAATCCTCGCGCCCGCCATGTCTACACATCGACGTCAACCATGAAGGCACCCCTGGCACCCCTTGCAGAGTTGGGTTTTGCTCAGGTCGATCTGGATCGAGCGCGGCGAAAGGGTTTTCCCGAGGTCGTCTACGGCGCTGGCAAATCTCCGGATCAGGTGGTCCGCATCGCGACGGCTCTCTTCCGTGCTCACGGTCGCGTCCTGATTACCCGCATCGATGCCGCCCATGTCCGGGCGGTCCGTAAACATTTCCGCACCGCCGTCCACCATGCCACGGCACGGTGTCTTTGCATTGAACGTAAGCCGCTGCCGCGCCGATCGGGCACCATTGCGATTCTTTGCGCCGGAACGAGCGACCTTCCCGTCGCCGAGGAAGCCGCCGTCACAGCGGAGTTCATGGGGAATCGAGTGGATCGAATTGTTGACGTCGGTGTCGCCGGCTTGCACCGATTGATTCGGCGACTGCCCGATCTTCGCAAGGCCACGGTGTTGGTCGTGGTTGCCGGCATGGAGGGCGCGCTGCCGAGCGTGGTCGCAGGCCTGGTGGATCGCCCTGTGATCGCGGTGCCCACGAGCATCGGATATGGCGCCAGTTTCGGTGGACTCGCCGCCCTCCTTGGAATGTTGAACTCCTGCGGCACCGGCGTAACCGTTGTCAATATTGACAACGGTTTTGGGGCGGGTTATGCGGCAAGCCAGATCAATGCCCTGGCAACCGTGCCCAGTACCTAGGGCGGCAACCCTACCTGCTTTTCTTGAGGAACGACGGCGACGCGGGAGACGGACAACACCGGAGTCAACTGCCGCGCAGACGTTCCGCCGTCAACTCCCGAGACAAAAGCTGGGCCGCCTTTTCCAGGGCCGCCACCATCGTATCCGATCGCATCCAGTCGCCCGCCTTGACGGCCTGCTCCAAGGCCCCCGCCGTTCTCGCAAAATCTCGGCCTCCCAAATTGCCGGCGCTTCCCTTCAACGTATGGACCGCGAGTCGGACCGCATCCGAATCTCGCTCCTTCACCAATCGCACCACCGCGTCAATTCGCGCGGAGAATTCCGACAGGAAAAGGTCGATCAATTCAACCGCTTCATCCGGTCCTCCCGTAGGCGACAGTTTCCGCAGCTGGCGAAGAAAGGTCGGGTCCAGCACCGGTGCCTCTTCCCTCCCAATCGATGAATCCGGCTCCGGCACCAACAATCCCGGCGCGACCCCGCCTGAACGAACGCCGGAGTCCACGATCGGAACGTTTCCAAACCGCTCCCCCGCCTGCTCCAGCGCAGCACGCAGTGTTTCAATCTCGAGGGGCTTCGTGAGGAAGGCGTCCATCCCCGCAGCGAGACATTTTTCGCGATCTCCCCGCATCGCATTAGCCGTCACCGCGATGACATGGTGCGTCCACCGATTTCCATAGCGCCCATCCGTCTCTGCCCGTCGAATACACCGCGTAGCCTCGTATCCATCCAACTCGGGCATCTGGCAATCCATCAGAATTATTTGATACCGCGTTTGATCGAGCGCCTTGAGAACTTCGCGCCCGTTTGCAACCACATCCGCCGCATACCCCAGCTTCCGCAATTGGGCTAGCGCCACCTTCTGATTCACCAGATTGTCTTCTGCCAGCAGGATCTTCAAGGGCGAGAGCCCCCTCGCCGCCGGTGCCACCGGTGCCGTCGGTGCCGCTAGTTTACCCATCGGATCCGTCAGCCCCCCATCGAGCGCATCTTCGCGACGCACCACCTTTTGCACGCAATCCCGAAGCCGCGATTGCTTGATGGGTTTGATCAAACATCCGTCCACGCCCGCTCGCCGCAGGAATTCGCGGTCTACCTGCTGCCCCATCGGAGCGATGATCACAATCCCCGTCTGGGAATAGGCCGAATCCTGTCTTAATTCCTGAGCCAACGCGATCCCATCCACGTCGGGCATTTGTAGGTCGAGCAAAACAATCGAGATCGGAGCCCCGGAACTCCTCTGCCGATCGAGGATCCCGTGAACAAGCGCTCCGCTGTGCGCTTCGATGCATTCCGCACCGAGCGGCTCGAGTTCGTGTCGCAGCAATTCCCGGGCGCTGCGCTGGTCATCCACAATCAAAATCCGGCACGCGGACAACTCAGGTAAATCGGCCTTCGACGCCTGAGCCGCCACGACCTCCAGCGGTAGGGTAACCCAAAAAATGGATCCCCTGCCCGGCTCGCTCGTAAATCCGATCTGGCCCCCGAGTTGTTCGACGATTTGACGGGAAATACTCAAGCCAAGTCCGCTGCCACCGTATTTTCGTGTCGTCGATTCATCCGCTTGAGTGAATGCCTCAAAGATGCGCGCCTGGGCTTCGGTCGGAATTCCAATCCCCGTATCGCTCACCAAAAAACGCAACCGGCAGTCCCGCTCCGTTTCTGCCTCCACTTCGACGCGCAAGGAGACTTCCCCCTGCGCGGTGAACTTGATCGCGTTCCCCAAGAGATTGGTCAGAATCTGCCGAATTCGCCCGGCGTCGCCGATAACCAGGCCCGGCAGCCTGTGATCCAAGCGGGCGGTCAGTTCGAGGCCTTTCGGAAAAGCCAGCTCCGCCATCAAGTCCGCGGTTTCTTCGATCAGACGCCGCGGCGAAAACTCCAGCCGTTCGAAAGTCACCTTCCCACTCTCGATCCTCGAAAAGTCGAGGATATCGTTCAGCAACGTCAGCAGGGAACGTGCGGAGGCCCGGACGGTCGCCGCATACTCCCGCTGCTCGTCATTGAGCGGCGTGTCGAGCAGCAGTTGGGTAAAGCCGACGATCGCGTTCATGGGCGTTCGCAGCTCGTGAGACGTGTTGGCAAGGAACCGGGCTTTGATCGCGGCTGAATCGACCGCTGCGTCGCGCGCCTTTTTCAATTCCTCGTTCGCCCGGCTCAACGCCTCCTCCGCACGTTTCCGCGCCGTGATGTCTTCAACCGTCCCTTCGTAGCGCAGCAGATGGCCCGCTGAATCCCGCACCGCCCGCGCGTTTTCAGAAATCCAAATCACACTCCCGTCCGCCCGGTAAACCTCGCTCTCGAATTGGTCGACAACATCGTTCTCCGCCATCAAGCGTGCAAACTCGCTCCGCCGGACCGGATCCCTGTAGAGCTGATGCTCGATGTCGGTCCACTTCGCAACCAGCTCCTCCGGCGACTTAAACCCGTAGATCCGTGCCAGTGCCAAATTTGCACTCAGGTACGAACCATTAGGTGTTGTCTGAAAAATTCCATCCCGGGCATTGACGACAAATCCGCGATAGTTGGCCTCGGCCTGTCGCAGTTTTTCCGCCGTGTCATGCTCCCGGGTGATGTCCCAAAAGATGCCTTGAATCCCGACCGGTCTCCCATCGGCACCCAGGATCGGAGTCTTGATTACATGAACCCAATGGACGGTCCCATCCGGTGTGATGTTTTTCTCAACCACCTCGAGAGGCTCGAGGCTCTGCAAAACCTTTTGATCATCGAGGCGATACTTGGCCGCCAACTCCGGAGGTGCAAAATCGCTGTCCGTCCTTCCGAGGATCGCTTCCAACGGGCGTCCCAGCGTCGCGCAATACCGGCCATTGGCGAAGGTGAATCGGCCCTCCAAGTCTTTCCGGAAAATATTCTGCGGCAAACTTTCAACCAATGCCTGATAGAACGCCTCCTGCTCGCGCCGGGCCGCTTCCAATCGCTGCACCTCCGCCGCCGTGCGCGCCAGGTTCGAGCTGTGCTGCCACTGCTCACGACGTAACAGGACCTGCTGATGAAGGGTCTGCAAACCCTGCCGCTGCTCCGGCGTCAGGCGCCGCATCCGGCGGTCCGCCACCCCCAGAAACCAGACCTCGCCCGAAGCCAACACCGGCCCCACCCGCATCGAGAAAAACTGCAATGCCGGATCGTCCCCCGTCGGTGTCGGAACAACTGGATCCAACTCCCGCCGCACATCCATCAATTCCTGCCGCGCTGGATCGTCAAGCCCACGGCAGCACGTCGCCTCCAGCCAGTCCTTTTCCCCCGGGCCGACCGCCGGCGGAGAGACCCATCCCAGCTGCGTCCCCAATCGCCAGCCAATGAAAGCGATCGGAGCGTCCGAAACTTTGCGGGCCAGTCGGGCCAGATCTTCAAATCCACCCGGATGAATCGAGCGAGGCGCGTCGGTCATGTCAACAGCGGCCTAAATACTACCCGAAAGCGCGCCCTGTGCCAGATTCTCTTTCGCCCCTCCGGGGTGCGTGAGTCGTAAAGAGAAAGAACTGAGTCAGTAAACGGTGCAGTCCATGACAAGTAAACAGTCAGAGACCCAATCCTACCTGGGCGCGCTCGTGCGCGTTCAGAACAGGAAGGCTAAACCGGGCGGGCTCGTCCGCCTGGGAACGTCGCCAGGGCCGTCCAGCAATGGGCGGTCGCGAAGAGGCCTGCCTTCCTCACCCGATGGGGTTTCGCTTCGGCCTATCCGAGGACGAGGGTGCGCCCTGGCCCCGAAGTCCGCTCTTCCCGACCCCTTCAGGGAAGCTCCCGCTCCGACTACAGTCACGATTAACCGGTGGCGGTCAAAATGGGTGATTCGCGAGGTCACGTCAGGAAAATGGTTCCTTCTCTCCACCGACGAAGTCCCACGCTGTCCCGGCCTCACCCGCCGGGTAATCCGATGATTCAAGCCCCTCAATGGCCCGGGCGGACCTCCTCCGCTCAACCCGTTCGCTCGCTAAGAAACATCCCCCAATACTGGGCGGGTACGGATCGCGTAGTTCAGCCGCGCTAGATGACTCACCCAATGGTGTTTCCCATCGCTAAAATCAAAGCTCACTCCCTCACCGGGAGAATCACCTCCGCTTTGCTCGCCGCCGCCTTCAAGGCGGTCAAACGCAATCGCGGGGCCGCGGGCATCGATAAGGTCAGCCTTTCGATGTTCGAGGCCAATCTGGCAGAAAATCTGGACGCTCTCGAACGCGACCTCAAAGACGGATCCTTCCGTCCCTTGCCCCTACGTCGTAAGTTCATTCCCAAAGAGCCAGGTAAATTCCGCCCATTAGGTATTCCGGCGGTCCGCGATCGGGTAGCTCAAGAGGCGCTTCGGCGTCTCTTGAACCCCCTTTTCGAACCGCTGTTTCACGACGCGTCCTTCGGCTTTCGCCAGGGACGTAACTGCCACCAGGCCTTGGAAGCCGCGTTACGAAACCATCACGAGGGCTTCGCCTTCGTGGTGGATGCCGACATTACAGGCTTCTTCGACAATCTGCCCCACAACGTCATCATGGAAGCAGTGGCCGCGCAAGTGGCCGATGGTAACATTCTCTCACTCATCGAGAAATTCCTTCGCGCCGGTGTCATGGAAGACGGTGTTTTCAAGCCCACCACGGTCGGCACTCCTCAAGGTGGAGTCTTTTCGCCCCTGTTGGCTAACATCGTCCTCAATCTTCTGGATTGGCAGCTGCAACAACGCGGGATTCGGTTTGTTCGTTATGCCGATGACTTCGTTCTCTTCTGTCCTACACGCGCCGATGCTGAGGAGGCCCTCGGGTTTGTTGCGTCCGTTCTTGCGACACTTGGCCTCGCGCTGAGTCCAGAGAAAACGCGCATCACGACTTACGGCCGGGGGTATTCCTTTTTTGGGATTCCACCTGTCGCGTCGTTCGCGCCGGATACGCGACAAATCACTAAGGAAGTTCAAAGAGAAGGTCAGGGATTTGACCCATCGTTCACATAATTGCGAAGCTCAAGTCTTCGTGAATCTCAACCGAGTCATTCGGGGAACCGCTCAATACTTCGCCACCCGTTGGTTTACCGGGCGGGAAATCTTTCACAAACTCGACTCCTGGGTTCGCATGCGGCTGCGCTGCATGAAATTCAAGCGTTTGAACTACGAAGACAACCGCAAGTTGCGGGTACGACACTATGAGCAACTCGGGCTTTTGAGTCTGGAAAGCTTTTGCATTGGAAGACCGGAAACATATTAGGTCAGAGCGCGTCCTGGATTCCCTGCCTGGCAGGGCAAGTTCTGGGGGGTCGCCCGGAGCGTTAACGACGCACGCCGGTAAATATGGGGAATTGACCCCATCGCGACGAAGGGGAGGGAGTGGCCCTGCGCCACTCCCTTACCCGCTTGCGGTGCTAATCGTTAATTTACCCAGGGTAACTCGTCCCTCGCAACCCTGGGCTTCGAGGCGAAATCCCTTTGGGATTTCTTTGCGGAAAATGTCCAATCTCCAGGGCGCTCCGCGCCTGAGGAGTGCGCCTCAGCAGGCAGCGACGAGGCGGCAATCATCAAGACGGCTCCACCGACCCGCGCCCCATTGCAGCCATTCTTCCCCTTGCCCACAACGTCCCGGCATCCAGATTCCACCCGAAATGTCCGCCCCCGTCCGCAGCCTCTACGTTCATGTCCCATTTTGCGCTCACAAGTGTGAGTACTGCGCCTTCTATTCAGCCCCAGCCTCCGGAGACCAAATCAACCGCTACGTCGCCGCGCTCGTTCGCGAACTCGAACTGATCGCCGACAGCAGCCGTCCCGACACAATTTTCTTCGGCGGGGGAACTCCCTCGCTGCTGACGCTGCGACAATGGGAAACCGTGCTGGAAGCCATGCGCCGGTGCGGGCTGACGTGTGCGACCGAATGGACGGTCGAGTGCAATCCAGCGACGGTGTCGGCCGAGAAAGCCCGGCTGCTGCGCGACGCCGGCGTCAACCGGATTTCGATGGGGGTTCAATCGCTCGATGAAACCCTGCTCGACCGGCTCGGCCGGGTGCACAGTCGGGACATGGTGTTCCGCAGCTACGATATCCTGCGCGCCGCGGGTTTCCGGAATGTGAACATCGATCTCATGTTCGCCATCCCCGGGCAGACCCTTGAAATCTGGCGTCAGACGCTTCGGGAAGCACTGGCACTGGGCACTGAACATCTGAGTTGCTACGAAGTGATTTATGAGGAGGACACGCCCCTGTTTCATCAGTTGCAGAAGGGCGAGATCGACGTTAACGAGGATCTAGCCTGCAGCATGTATGACGAATTGATTGATGCGACAGCGCTGGCCGGGTTTCGACAGTATGAAATCGCGAACTTTGCCCGCTCCGTTCCCGGGAATACCGCCGGCTCAAGTTCAGTGACGCCGGAGTGGCCGGACTATGCGTGCCGCCACAATATCAACACCTGGCGGGGTGGTGAGAGTCACGGATTGGGTCCCAGCGCCAGTGAATATGTCGGTGGCGTTCGATCTCGAAACTGGTCCAATACGACGTTGTACTGCGAACAGCTGGAGAAGGGGCGGCGCGCGAAGGAATTCGCCGAAGCCCTCGAACCGCTCGCGCGTGCCGGCGAACTTGCGGCTTTCGGATTGCGTACCACTCCCGGCTGGCCCTTCGAACTATTCAAACAGCGGAGCGGGTTCGACCTGCGGTCCGGATGGGTCGACGACATTCGCCGACTGGTCGAGCGAGGCTGGGGAGTTCAGACGGAGGACCGGCTCCACCTCACCCGCGCCGGACTCCGGTTCGCCGACGCGGCCGCCGAGATGTTCCTGCGGCCGTGATGCCAGCGACACCGAGGTTTCGGCGCCCAAATCCGCGGAGAAAGGAGAGGAGAACCGCGGATGAACACGGATTGACGCGGATAGAAAGGGCATGGAATCTGCGTCTATCGGCGTTTATCCGTGGTTCTCATTCCTCAATAGTCGGTGGCGACAAATTCCATTCTCAAGGCAAGCACAGTCTACGCGGAAATAGCGCTGCGTGCCCGTGTTGGGAAGTGCCCCGAAGGCGGTCTTGGACTGGAGTGGTATGCGCGCGGCGCATTCGTGTTCAATACAGCATATATAACATATGCAGGCGAAAAAGGCACAGTAGAGAGCTTTTTCTCTCATTTTCAGATTCCTATCCGCGAATCAGGGTTCGACCGGTCGGCGCTTTCTTAGCCCAGAAACGCCGTGAGCGGGCTCGTGGCGCTGGCTTCCGTCGACGGTTCCATTAAACCGATTTCGTACGCGGCGCGCCCGGCCTCCACCGCCTGGCGAAAGGCCACGGCCATGCGGCTCGGATCGGATGCCACCGCAATTGCGGTATTGACCAAGACTGCATCGGCCCCCAGTTCCATGGCTTCGGCGGCGTGACTCGGAGCTCCGATGCCAGCATCAATCACCACCGGAACAGTCGATTGTTCGATGATAATCCGAAGCTGATCGCGTGTCTGGAGCCCGCGGTGCGATCCAATCGGTGAACCCAGCGGCATTACGGTGGCCGTTCCGACTTCCTGCAATCTTTTGGCCAGCACTGGATCCGCGTTGATGTAAGGAAGGACGATGAATCCCTCGGCGACAAGTTGTTCTGCGGCTTTGAGAGTTTCGATCGGGTCCGGCAACAGGAAGCGTGGATCGGGATGGATCTCGAGCTTGACCCATTTCGGAAGTCCGGCCGCGACGGCCAGGCGGGCAAGCCGGACTGCTTCCGCCGCGTTCATCGCGCCGCTGGTGTTCGGCAGGAGGAGGTAGCGTTGCGGATCGATAAACTCGAGGATGTTGGCGAACGGATCCTTTCGGCCGCTGAGATCGGCCCTACGCAGGGCGACCGTGACCAGCTCGCATCCGCTGGAAAGAAGTGCGTTCCGCATCATTTCCGGTGAGCAAAACTTGCCGGTTCCGAGAAATAGGCGGGAGCTAAATGAACGGCCGGCAATAACCAGCGGCTTTGACGACATGGCGCGCGGAACATGGCGGCCAGCGGAGGGGTTGTCGAGGAGAGGTGGGCAGACCGCGAACACTTCGGTCCGCTGCGGCGGGAGAGGCAGTCGGAGCAGATCGAATGCACAAGCCTTAATCCACTCCGATATCTTAAGGAAACTGGAGGAATATTCGGAATCTACCGGCGTGCCAGCCACGCTCGGTGTGAGCCTCCCAAAAAACGTTTGATGATGGTGGAGCCGACAGGATTCGAACCTGCGACATCCACAATGCCATTGTGGCGCTCTACCAACTGAGCTACGACCCCGTCACCCAACGCGGGGCGGACTCTAGAAACCCCGGTGAAGGTGTCAAAGGGATTCTTGTGTCGGGCACTCGCAGAGCGGAGATTGGAGCGATCGAAACGCTATCCTCAATCGGAGCCGCTGTCATCCCGGTCACCCTCCCGTCTGGAGCCGTGGGAGCCCGTCTGCTCCCAGAGTTGCTGGCGCCGGCGGGTGATTGGGAATGCGCCCGCGCGGCCGTCGAAAATGGGGCGGATGCGATCTACTTCGGTCTGGATCGATTCAATGCCCGAATGCGGGCGCGCAATTTTACCGGGGCGGATTTGCCCCGATTGATGGAATTCCTGCATCGCCGTGGCGTTCGCGGTTACGTCACCGTCAACACGCTGATTTTTCCTGGGGAATTGTCTGCGGCGATCGATTTGCTGCGCACGATTATCGCCGCAGGCGTCGATGCAGCCATCGTTCAGGATGTCGGGATTTGCCGGCTCATCCGTCGTCTTTCACCCGATTTTCCGATTCATGCCTCCACTCAGATGACCGTTACGAGCGCGGCGGGCGTCGAATTTGTTCGTGAGTTGGGGTGTGAATTGGTGGTCTTGGCCCGTGAAAATTCACTGAAGGAAATCCGGTCGATTCACGAGTCAACGGTGCATCCGGGGGGCGCCGCACCGACCTTGCTGGAAGTTTTTGTGCACGGCGCCCTTTGCGTGGCGTATTCCGGGCAATGCCTGACGAGTGAAGCCCTCGGCGGTCGCAGCGCCAATCGCGGTGAGTGTGCGCAGGCCTGCCGGATGCCCTACGAACTCATCTCCGATGGACGTCTCGTCGACTTGGGGGATCGGCGGTATTTGTTGTCGCCGCAGGATCTCGCGGGTCTCGAGGTGTTGCCGGATCTGGCGGCGGCAGGGGTTGCTTCACTAAAAATTGAGGGACGCCTGAAGTCGGCGGAGTATGTGGCGAGCATCACGCGCGTCTATCGAAAAGCACTCGACGCGATCGGTTCGCCCAGAGGGGATGCGGGGGCCGGAGTTTCATCCGTGACACGGGTCGATGCGGATGGGAACGCGGCAACGCAGTATGAGATGGAGATGGCGTTCAGTCGCGGGCTTTATCCCGGATGGTTTCGCGGGATCAATAACCAGGAACTTGCGCATGCCCGGTTTGGAAAAAAACGAGGTGTGTACGTGGGGGACGTGGTGCGACTCGACCGTGATCGCGTCACGGTTCGGTTGTCCGGACCGGTGAAACCCGGCGATGGAGTGGTCTTTGACGCCGGACGACCGGACCAACCCGAGCAGGGAGGACGTGTCTATGAAGTGTTCAGGACGGCCACGAACTCGAGGGGGACTCCCGCTGCATCCGGCTCCGTGACGAGCGGATTGGGCGAGGTGGTGCTGACGTTTGGTCGCAACGCCGTTGATGGGTCCCGGGTAAATGTCGGAGATCGAGTGTGGAAGACCAGTGATCCGCAGTTAGAGCGGGAGGTGCAACAAACGTATGCCGGTGAGGTTCCCCGGTTTCAGCGGCCATTGAATGCGGAGGTTCACGGGCGGGCGGGCACTGCGATGACCCTGATTCTCCAGGACCCGGACGGTCGAAGTGTGCAGGTGGAATCTCAGGGTCCGTTGGAGATTGCGCGAAAATCGCCCCTAACCCTGGAGCGACTTCGCGACCAACTCGGCCGCCTCGGCGGTACCCCCTTCCGATTGGGATTTCTCCACAATCATCTGGAAGGCGACGTCATTCTGCCGGTGAGCGAATTGAATCGAATCCGACGCGAAGCCGTGATGCAGCTCGAGGCCTTACGGAGTCGTCCGTTGCGATGGACGCTCCGGGAGCCCTCGGACGTCGTGCCGGGTCTGGAGGCGTCCGCTCAGACGATTCGCGTTGCGGAAGCCATCGTGCCGTCCACCGAGTTGACGGTGCTGGTTCGCGATCTGGCGCAGATGGAGGCGGCCGTGTCCGCCGGGGTGAGGGTGGTGTACCTCGATTTCGAGGATCCGAAGAAGTATCGTGGGGCGGTGCTTCGATTCCACGAAATACGAGGAGCCAGCGCCTGTTCGAACCCAGGATCCCCGGCGGCGGAAGGGGAGGTATTTGTTGCGCCACCGCGAATCACCAAGCCCGGCGAAGATTGGATCCTACGAATCGTACGCGCGTCCGAGGCGGATGGGTATCTGGTGAGAAACTACGATCATCTGAAGTATTTTTCAGATTGCCGGATGGTTGGAGATTACTCCTTCAACGTCGCGAATCAATTCACCGCGGAATACTATAAGCAGCATTGCGGACTCGAGCGCATGACGGCGAGTTATGATCTGAATTCGGAGCAGCTGGAGTCGCTATTGAAGGCGGCACCCGTGGAATGGTTCGAACTAACGATTCATCAACACATGCCGATGTTCCATATGGAGCACTGTGTCTATTGCGCGTTCCTGTCGACCGGCACGGACTATACCAACTGCGGGCGCCCCTGCGACCGTCATGCGGTATCGCTGCGCGACCGGGTCGGCGCGGAACACCCGCTCAAGGCGGATGCGGGATGTCGCAACACGGTGTTCAATGCGCGGGCGCAGACGGGCGCCGAGCATGTCGACCGTTTCCTGAATCTTGGAGTGCGGCGGTTTCGAGTGGAATTCGTCAACGAAACGCCCGGCGAGGTGGGGGCGACGATCGGGCGTTACCGGGCCCTTCTGCGGGGTGAGATTTCCGGAACGCGCCTGTGGCAGGAATTAAGGCTCGTGAGCCAGCTTGGGGTGACCCGCGGACAGATGGAGTTGTCGGGCGAGCGGAAAGTGTTCCCTGTACCCGCCGGAACGGCGAGTCGCTTGACGCCGCCCTGATCCGCGGATAGGAATCTGAAAATGAGAGAAAAAGCTCTCCACTGTGCTTTTTTCGCTGGCATATGTTATATATGCTGTATCGAACACGAATGCGCCGCGCGCATACCACTCCGGTCCAAGACCACGTTCGGGGCACTTCCCAACCCGGGCACACAGCGCCATTTCCGCGTAGACTGTGCTTGCCTTGAGAATTGAATTTGTCGCCACCGGCTATTGAGGAACGAGAACCACGGATAAACACCGATAGACGCAGATTCCATGCCCTTTCTATCCGCGTCAATCCGTGTTCATCCGCGGTTCCCCTCTCCTTTATCTGCGGATTTGGGCGCCGCGACCGTAGCGCTTGATCACCATGCCCTGAGCGGAGAACATCCGCGCTGTGAAAGCGATATGTGTCCGTCAGTTTGGGGATCCCTATGTATTGAAGCTTGAAGAAGTGGCCGTGCCCGTTGCGGGTGCCGGGCAGGTTCTCGTCAAGGTGCAGGCCGTCGGCGTGAATCCGGTCGAGACGTACCAACGTTCCGGGGCCAACCCCGCGATCCAGTTCCCGTGGGTACCCGGCATGGATGCCGCCGGCGTGGTCGAAGAGGTGGGCCCGGGTGTCAGAGGTTGGCAGCGAGGTGATCGGATTTACACGTCCGATACGGTCACCGGTTCCTACGCGGAGTTTACGCTCTGTGACCAGACGACAGTGCATCGACTTCCGGCGAATCTCTCGTTCCAACAAGGGGCGGCGATCAACATTCCGTATGCAACGGCTCATCGTGCGTTGCATCACCGCGCGCGGGCTTTGGCCGGCGAAGTCGTTCTCATCCACGGTGCGAGCGGCGGTGTCGGCGTGGCCGCGACGCAGATTGCGCGAGCGGCGGGACTGACGGTGATCGGCACCGGCGGAAGCGATGCCGGCCGTGCGCTGATTGCCGCTCAGGGCGCTCACCATGTCGTTGATCATCGCAGTCCGGGTTACTTGGAAGAAATCCTCCAACTCACCGACGGTCGAGGCGTGGACATCCTCCTTGAAATGCTTGCCAACGTGAACCTTGGCCGGGATCTGACGTTACTGGCGAAGTATGGCCGCGTGATTGTGATCGGCAGCCGCGGCAACGTGGAGATCACGCCCCGCGAGTTGATGAAGCGGGACGCGGACATTCGCGCGATGACGCTCTACAACGCTTCCGACCGCGAGTTGGCCAGCATTCACTCAGCGTTGGGAGTGGGGCTGGAAAATGGCACGCTGCGTCCGGTGGTCGGTCGGGAGATGCGTCTGGCGGACGCCGCGAAGGCGCACGTGGCCGTTTTGGAGGCAGGTGCTTACGGGAAGATCGTTCTCTTGCCCTGACGGCTTTGGTCAGATCGCTACCGGGGATCTTGCGAGTCGACGCGATTGGATGACAGCGGAGGGCGAAATCCGCTCAAACTTTGGTCCCCTTTTTGACATCGTAGCCGAATTTTGCTGCGACAGCCCCGCCTTTCGCATTTTTCTTCGAAGTCAGGTCCTTGGCCTTTGGAGCGGGGGCTTTTTTCGGGGCGGATTTCTTGGTACTCATAGGTGTAGTTTTGGGACGCCGATCGGATTCACCGCCGGCCCGTCCGGGCCGAGAATGTGATCAAAGCGCGGCGTGCAAAAGCCATATTCCGGTCGGATCAAATCGGCAAGGAGAATTAAGGTTTCAGTGCGGGAAGCCGAGGAATTGTTTTTGAAGGGGCCGCAGGTTATGGCAGACGACCGGCACAGCGAGCGCGAGAAGCGCTGGCTCGCCCTCGGCCACACGGACGATGGCCGGTTGCTGTCGTGCGCGTTCAAGGTGAGGGACGCGCGGTTGCGGGTGATTTCGATCCGGCCGATGAGCCGGCGTGAAAGGAAATGGTATGCCGAAAAAAATCCAATACGTGAAGGAAGCGCGGGCGGCTGATTGGGCCGACGCCGATTTGTCCAAGGCGCAACGCGCGTTCTTTCCCAATTTGAAGCCGACGGGCGAGGCGATTTCCCCGCGCGTGCCGACCGGGACGCTCGACAAAGTCCGGCGCATGGCCAACCGCGCTGGTGTGCCCTACCAAAGCCTCATCAACTCCTGGGTCACCGAACGTGCCGACGAGGAACTGGCGAAAACGCGGAGTTGAATTCGAACCGGCTCTAACGCAAAGGCGCGGAGGCGCAAAGAAAGCCGCCAGCCACGCGGATTCTGCCTCTCTGCGTCGAACGCGGAGCGTCGAAAGACGAACCCGCTATCGGTTAAACCGGCGTTTCCCAGCTTCAACGATGAGCCTGTCACTTTTTCTTTTTGTCACTTTTTCCTGCCTCGTAGGCGAACAATTGCCCTAGGTCGTCACCGACGCCAAAGGCCACGGGCTGGCCCTGATCGGATGGAGCACCCCAACGCTGCACCGCAAGGCTCGTGACCAATCGATTGAATGGTCCGAGGAGCAGCGCGCGGAGCATCCCGATGTTGTGAGCAGCGTCTGTGGGGGAGGCCTCTGGCTGTCGCTTGACGCCTGCGGACAAGGCATCAACCGACCCTGGAGTTTGGCCATTTCTGCGTGCGTTTTGGCCTGATTTTGTCGGAAACCTTGTGGCGCGGAGCGCCCAGCAGATTGGACATTCTGGCGATGAACCCATTCTTATTCTGCGGCCCAACGGGCCGCCCTGGAGATTACAAAGTGACAGGTTCAATTGATTTGACTCGCCGCTATCTTTGCGGGATGCTGTCATCCGCATCCGTTAAAACGTTATGAGAATGGCTCGCATCAAACTCGCTGGGGAATCTGCAGTGTATCATTGCATTTCGCGGATCGTCGGCGGCCAGAGGCTGCTGGACGATCTGGGGAAAGAGAAACTCGTCGGGATTCTGGGCAAATTGGCCGACTTTTGCGGCGTGGAAATGATTACCTACTGCGTGATGTCTAATCACTTCCACCTGCTCCTGCGCGTTCCCATACGAGCGGAGCTCTCGGATACGGAGTTGTTGGCCAAGATGGCTAAATTCTATGGCAAGAAGGGGATCCTGACGGTGCTCGCCCAGGAGGGTTTGCAGGCGAGGGGTAAGATTGACCCAGACATTCGAGAATCAGTGATGAGCCGAACGGGCGATGTTTCCGCGTTCATGAAGGAGCTAAAACAGCGGTTTAGCCGGTGGTACAACAAGCGGATGGGGCGATTTGGGACGCTCTGGGCTGAGCGGTTTACGAGTGTCGTCGTGGAAGATTCAGTGGAAGCCCTCAGGACCGTGGCGGCCTACATTGATCTCAACCCGATCCGAGCGGGATTGGTCGAGGATCCGAAGGATTACCGCTTTTGCGGGTATGCAGCGGCGTTAACGGGTGCGACGGCGATTCGGCAGGGGCTGATGAGTTTCCTGGAACCGGCGGATTGGGGGAAGGCGGCGGCGAAATATCGTATGCTCTTATTCGTCGCGGCCGGTTCCGCCAACCGCAGCGACAAGGCGGTGTTGGATCCGCAGACGATCCGGGCGGAATTGGCCCGAGGGGGTGAGTTGAGCGTGGGCCAGGTATTACGTCTGCGAGTGCGCCATATGAGTGATGGAGTGGTTTTCGGCTCGAAGGACTTTGTGAACGAGATGTTCACCCGTCACCGGGACCGATTCAGTGCCCGGCGCAAAGACGGAGCGCGCCCGATCCGGGGAGTGCCCTTACCTGGGATTTGCGTGATGCGTGATCTGCGAGTCGACGCGATTGGATGACAGCGGAGGGCGAAATCCGCTCAAACTTGGGTCCCCTTTTTAACATCGTAGCCGAATATTGCTCCGACAGCCCCGCCTTTCGCATTTTTCTTCGAAGTTTCGAACAGGCCCCTAGGCCAGGATCTCGTGAAGGACTCTTCCATGGACGTCCGTGAGGCGGCGGTCCAGTCCGTTGTGCCGCCAGGTGAGTTGGGTGTGATCCAATCCCAGCAAATGCAGGATCGTGGCATGGAGATCATAGCACCAGGTTGTTCCCGACGCCGTTTTCCACCCCCAATCATCGCTGTGACCGTGGGTGCTGCCGCCCTGTACGCCGCCCCCTGCCAACCAAGTCACGAAGGTGCCGCCGTTGTGATCGCGGCCATCTCCGCCCTGAGCAAACGGAGTGCGGCCAAATTCGGTGGTCCAGATCACGAGTGTGTCGTCCAGCATTCCGCGTTGCTTCAGGTCGAGCAGGAGACCGGCGATTGGCTGATCTACGCTGGCCGCCATGGGAGGCAGCTCCTTGGGAATGCTCCCGTGATTGTCCCAGTTGTTCACCGCCCCCTGCGGACCGCTCCAAACCTGGACAAAGCGCACCCCACGTTCCGCGAGTCGTCGTGCCAGCAGGCAGCGACGGCCGAAATCCTCGGTGTGCTTTTGATCCAACCCATACAGCGCCCGCAGGGATACGCTCTCTCGCGAGAGGTCGAACGCCTCCGGTGCGCTCAATTGCATTTTCGCTGCGAGTTCACTGGCCGACACACGAGCCTCCAGTCGCGAATCCGTTGGATCCTGCGCTGCATGGCTGCGGTTGAGTTTTTGCAGCAAGGCCAGACCGTCGGTCTCCGAGGTGCGCGCAAATCCGAAGCGTTCTTTTGGAAACAAATCGTGAATGGCACCCTCGTACACGGTTGCCTGATGGACGGCAGGCAGGAAGCCGGCCGAAAAATTTCCGCGCTGATTGTACGGCAGCCCGCGGGGGTCGGGCAGCACAACAAACGTCGGCAAATTATCAGCGAGATTGCCCAGTGCATAGCTCACCCAAGCGCCGAGACAGGGAAATCCCGGCAACAGAAATCCCGTATTCATCATATAGCTCCCGGGACCGTGGACACTGGTCTTGGTGGTCATCGCCATCAGGAACGCCAAGTCATCCACCCGTTGCGCCACATGTGGAAAGAGACTGCTCACCCATCGCCCGCACTGCCCGTATTGACGGAACTCGAAAGGCGATTTCATCAGCGCACCGCAGGCGCCGGTCTGGCCTTCGGGTTTTTCCTTCGGTCCGAGCTTCTGTCCGTGTAACCGGGAAAGTTCCGGCTTGGGATCAAACGTGTCCATCGGACTTACCCCGCCGTTCATGAAAAGTTGGATCACACGCCGCGCCTTCGGTGGGCGCACCCGCCGGCCCGCGGGCGCCGATCCAGGGGCCGGTTCACCGCCCCGTGCGAGGAGATCGGCCAGTGCGACCGCTCCGAATCCGCCACCGAGTTGGCGGAGGAAACTACGTCGACCTAAGGCGAAGGGCATCGCGTTCATGCAAATCTCTCAATCCACAAAGAGGAATTCATCGCTATTAAAAAGTACCCGACCCAGCGCCGCCAACCCGTGTTGGGCGGAGTAGGACGTGAGATCGCGCAATTCTTCCGCGGTCGGATCCCGCAGCCAGACCCATCGAACCGCCGCACGAACCCGATCCGCCGAGTCCGCTGCCATCGACGCCAAGCGGTCACCGAAGCGCTCGCTCAGTCGCAGCACAAAATCGTCATTCCAAAGCGCCAATGCCTGCAGCGGGGACGTGCTAAATGGCCGCGTCGGGGCGAGCTGAGCTGCGTCGGGAAAATCCAGTGCCGCCATAAACGGATCCTCAATGTTGCGGTAGACCATCCGATATATGCTGCGCCGGCCCGCCCCCGGGTTGTCCCAGTCGTGAGCGGAATAATCGACGGTCGGCGTCACTTGGATCCCCGGGCCCAGTGTGAAATGCATGACGGCGGGCCCGCCCATGGTTGAGTCGAGCCGGCCGGCGCAGTTCAGCACGGTGTCTCGGAAGGATTCCGCGTCGAGCCGGTTGCGGCGGGGCGGTGTCGCCTCCGCCGCACGGAATGTTGCGCTGATGACAATCATCCGATGCAGGCGCTTCAGCGAACCCCCATGGTCGCGGAAATCCGCCGCCAGCCAGTCCAGCAACTCCGGATGGGTGGGCGGATTTCCCATGCGGCCGAGATCGTTGGGTGAATCCGCCAGACCGCGACCGAAATGATAATGCCAGACGCGATTGGCAATGCTTCGCCAAGTGAGTGGATTGTCGGGCGACGCGATCCAGTCAGCCAGTGCCGCACGCCGTTGCGATTCCTCCGGCATTGGCTCTTTGGCGAAACGCGACGGCAATGCCTTCACGCATTCCAATGCGCCGGGTTGGGCGATTTCGCCCGGCAGACTGAGTTCACCCCGACGCAGCACGCGGATTTCACGGGGTGTGAGCACCGAGGCTCTTTCGCCGTGGCGCGAAACGTCCCGGCCGGCGGCGTAAACCTGCTGGATTGGAGGTAGCCGACTTAGTTCAACCATGGCCCGCGTCCGCACCGCATGAGTCGTGAGTGCGAGGCGTTGGCTCTCGTTCCGTTGCTGCTCCGGAATCAAAAGTGCCCCGGCAACCGCGTCCGGGAGAATGACCGTGCGTTCGGCGTTGTCGGCCGTCACGGCGATACGAGCCCGTCCAATGACGTGACCGCGGCCGTGCAATTGCTTTATCACCACCTTGAGCCGAGCCGCCGCGGGCACGGTCAACGTTTCTGTCAGGACAAAAACCGCGCGATGCGCCTCTC
>CAMDJH010000121.1 GCA_945900455.1 Akkermansia muciniphila | reverse complement strand
ACCAAAGTCGCGCCCTTGCATTCTGCTCGGCAGCACCATTGGCCGCGGAGCGTTTCAGAAATCGAAATCAGAGTCCCGGGAAAAATGAAGAATTCTTCCGTTCAACAATCGCTGACTCGAAAACCACCGTTTCCGTGAGATGCACCCTGTCCCTTGCAATAATCCCAATTTGTTCCAGTCTTCCCGATCATCTGTCATGAATGCATTGCCCTTCCTCGTCCTCAGTGTCGTCGCCTCGTTGCTGGCTTCGCCCTCCTCTCGCGCACTGGATTGGCGACAATGGCGTGGTCCGCTTCGCAACGATGTGTCCGCCGAAAAGGGCCTGCTGAAAGCCTGGCCCGCGTCTGGCCCCCGCAAGCTCTGGCAGTTTGAGAACGCCGGACTGGGCTATGCAGGATTTTCCGTGGTAAGTGGCCGGCTCTACACCTGCGGAGCGCGAGACAAGACCGAGATGATCATGGCCATCGATATCCAGACTGGCAAGGAGGTGTGGGCGACTCCTGTAGGCGAGCGTTATCCGAACGACTGGGGCGATGGACCGCGGAGTACCCCGGCCGTGGATGGGGACCACGTCTTCGCTTTGAGCGCAAAAGGCACCCTGGCCTGCTTCCAGGTCGCGGATGGAAAACAGGTCTGGCAGACTTCCATGGTTGAGCTGGGTGGGAAGGTTCCCGGCTGGGGCTATTGCGAGTCTCCCCTGGTGGATGGGGATCAAGTGGTCTGCACTCCGGGCGGCGATAAAGGAGCCATCGTTGCACTCGACAAGCGGACCGGCAAAGTGCGCTGGCAAACGACGGGATTTACCGATGGAGCCCAATATCCATCCATTGTGCCGGCGACGATTCGAGGTGTTCCCCAATATGTCCAGCTGACGGCGAAAAGCATCGTCGGCGTGGGTCCGAACGACGGCAAGATTCTTTGGAAGACGGGCTTCTCAGGTCGGGTCGCGGTGATCCCCACACCGATCGTTGCGGGAGATCAAGTCTATGTGAGTGCCGGCTATGGCGCGGGGTGCAAATCCGTGCGAGTCGGCGACGATGGGCAGCCCGTCCTCCTCTATGAAAATAAGGTCATGAAAAACCACCATGGAGGCGTCATTTTATACGGTGACCACCTCTATGGCTATTCGGACGAGATTGGCTGGGTTTGCCAGGATTTTAAGACGGGTGAACAAGTCTGGTCCTCGAAGAATCTCGGCAAGGGGGCCGTGACCTGCGCGGACGGCATGCTCTACATGATTTCTGAGGGGGATGGGATGGTGGTGATGATCGACGCGTCACCCAAGGGCTGGTCCGAAAAGGGGCGATTCAAACTCACGCCCCAAACAACTCAACGAAAACCGCAGGGACGCATTTGGACCCACCCCGTGGTCAGCGGCGGAAAATTGTTCCTCCGAGATCAAGAACTCGTGTCGTGTTTTGATGTTCAGGCGGAACATTGACAGGCCGCACCTGCGTTTACACAGTGAGGGTCTGAAATGTCCGTACTGCTCGAATCTTTGATCGAACTGATCCGCCGTTCTTCGGCGGAGATACCCGATGATGTGAACGAAGCCCTTGTGCGTTCGCTGGAATCCGAGAAGAAGGGAACGATCGCCGAGAGTGCGATGCGGATCATCGAACGGAACATCGAACTGGCGAAACGAAAGTCGCAGCCTATCTGCCAGGACACCGGGTCCGTCATATTCTATGTCACCTGTCCCGTCCACTTCGACCAGGTGACTTTCGAGGAAGTCGCCCGGGTGGCGGTGAAGGAGGCAACGCGGAAGGGATTCCTCCGGCAGAATTCAGTCGACTCCATCACGGGCAAAAACGACGGCACCAATCTTGGTCCGGGTTCGCCCACGGTCCATTTTCATCAACATCGGGGTGCGGCAACGGAAGTGCGCCTCATCCTGAAGGGCGGCGGATGCGAGAATGTGGGAGCCCAGTATTCGCTGCCTCAGGAGAAACTGCACGCGAACCGGGATTTGGACGGGTGTCGCCGAGTGATCTTGGACGCGGTGTTGCAGGCGCAGGGGAAAGGCTGTGGTCCGGGAGTCCTCGGTGTGTGCATCGGCGGCGATCGGGCGACGGGTTACGAATTCAGCAAGCAACAGTTCCTCCGGTTACTCGGCGACCGCAACCCGGATCCGAAACTTGACGCCCTGGAACAGGATATCCTGAAGATCGCAAACGAACTTGGAATTGGTCCGATGGGTTTTGGTGGGCGCACGACGCTTCTGGGAGTCAAAATCTGCGCGGCGAATCGTGTGCCGGCGTCCTTCTTCGTCAGCGTGAGTTACATGTGCTGGGCATTTCGCCGCCAGGGCATTGAGCTCGATGCCGCATCTCGAATTTCCCATTGGCTTTACTGAGTTCCGATTCCCTGCGTTTTTGTGCCATGCTCCCGCTTGTTGCTCCATTCACTGAGGCAAAGATTCGTGCCTTGAAGGTCGGAGACGAAGTCCACCTCACGGGCGTCGTCTTCACCGGCCGGGATGCCGTCCACAAATACCTGCACGACGGCGGCAAACTTCCGCCCCGTGTCATTCTGCGGGACGGGATCCTCTATCATTGCGGCCCGGTAACGCTGCAGGATGAGCAGGGACAGTGGCGGGTAACGGCTGCCGGGCCGACAACGTCGATCCGCGAGGAGCCATACCAGGCAGAGATCATTCGTGATTTCGGTATTCGTGCGGTGATTGGAAAAGGGGGCATGGGCGAGAAGACACTCGCGGCGTGTCGGGAATTTGGCTGTGTTTATCTACACGCGATTGGCGGTGCGGCTCAGGTCCTCGCGGAATGCGTGAAGTGCGTTCGCAGCGTCCATTTCCTCGAGGAATTTGGAGCCCCGGAGGCCATCTGGGAGCTGGAAATCGAGGCGTTTCCCGCCGTGGTCACCATGGATAGCCACGGAAACTCGCTTCACCGGGATATTTTCGCCCACAGCCAGGCGGAGCTAGCCCGCCGGCTCAGTTGTTCTGGAGAACGATCAGGGATTTGACTTGTTGCTTAGCGAACTTGATCGCTGACAGACCGGCTCGTCCAGGGTACAAGTCCTGGACACAAACCGACTCTATGAAACTCCTACTCACAGCCCTTGCCGCTCTGTTCTTGATTCCACTCTCCTCGTTGCGCGCCGCGGATCCAGCGAAGGCATCCAACGCCGCGCTGGCCGCCGTCCAGGCGGCGGATGACGCGCGCACGGCCGCGATGAAGTCCGGAAGCCGCGAACAACTCGGCCAGATTTTCTCGGACGAACTCAACTACACGCACTCGACCGGCGAGATCGATACCAAGGCGTCCTTCATCGACAAACTGGCGACCGGAAAGACGAAGTATCTGAGCTTCGACTACGAGAAACGCAACTTCACCATTCCGGCGCCCGGCATCGCACTGATGACCGGTCGCGTCCACGTCCGCACGGTCAGCGGCGGGAACACCAACGAAAACGTGTTGAGTTTTCTCTCCGTCTGGAGGCTGGAAAAAGGTCAATGGCGTTTCCTCGCGTGGCAGTCCTGCAAGCTCCCGACAAAGTAGGAGACTGTGAATCGCTGCCTCGCGGCTCGATGCGCACAGGGGTCACAATGGGTCAATAACTCGTTCTGACCCTACACGGCTCGCTTCAGTCATGCCAGAAACCGGTGTTGCTGAACGGTCCCGGGGAGGGGTACCGTGCCGTGTCAATCCATTCGATCATGATGCGCTCCGCTCAGAATTGGTCCGTCTCCCGCTTTCCGCCGGATCGGTTCACAGCGGTCGCATCCCGGCTCCTGGCACTGATTGGCTGGGCGTTCCTCTCTGGGTGTCTAATGGCTGCGCCGGCCGGAACGGCATCGTCTTCCGCACCGACCGAAACCACGCCGGAGAATGCTCTCCACGCACCCGCCATGGACTGGTCCAAGGAACGCCAGTTCTGGGCGTTCCGTAAACCGGAGCCGCAACAGCGACCCCACACAAAACGTTCCACCTGGCCGCGCCAGCCACTCGACTCCTTTGTCCTCAATCGACTCGAATCGTCAGGGCAATCACCAGCCCCCGACGCATCACGATCCGTCCTGTTGCGCCGCGTTACGTTCGACCTCGTCGGACTCCCGCCGACGCCCGAAGAGGTCGGTGAATTTCTAAGCGACAACCGCCCTAATGCCTACGAGCGTGCCGTCGACCGACTGTTGACCTCGCCGCGCTTCGGTGAGCATTTCGCGAGTCTTTGGCTTCCCTTGGCACGATTCGCCGAAGACCAGGCCCATCAGGTGGGTGATGACACGGCGTTCTTCTATCCAAACGCGTGGCGGTATCGCGATTGGGTGATCCAAGCGTTCAACCGCGACCTGCCCTATGACAAGTTCCTCATGTTCCAACTCGCCGCCGATCGCATGTCGGCCGCTACCGACGATGATTTGGCGGCCCTGGGGTTTCTAGGGCTCGGCCCCAAATACTACGATCGCGGCCGGCTCGCCGTGATGTCGGAGGAATGGGAGGACCGTGTTGACACCGTCTGCCGGTCGATGCTCGGCCTGACGGTCGCCTGCGCGCGTTGCCATGACCACAAATTTGAGCCCATCACCACCGCCGACTATTACGGAATGGCCGGCATCTTCGCGAGCACTCGTATGGTGAATATGACGGCGAAGGGGTACGTGGAAAAAGACGGCACGCCGGGACCGAAGATGCAGCGGGATACCATGCACATCGTGACCGAAGGCCCGTCGAAGGACCTGAATGTTTTTCTGCGCGGGAATGTCGAGCGGAAGGGCCCCGTGGCTAAACGCCGGTTCATCCAGATTCTTTCCGACGACAGGTCTAACGAATTTACAGCGGGCAGCGGACGTCGCGAACTCGCCCTCGCTATCGCAAGTCGCGACAATCCCCTCACCGCCCGCGTCATGGTGAATCGGCTTTGGGGGACGTTCTTCGGTCAACCCCTGGTCAGCACGCCAAGCAACTTTGGTCACTCGGGTAGCAGGCCGGTAAATCAGGAGCTTCTCGATGATCTCGCCGTCCGATTCGTTGAGAATGGCTGGTCGATTAAGAAGCTCGTCCGGGAATTCGTCGTTTCCTCGACCTACCGGCAGTCCTCACGACGACTGGCGGACGCACCGGGGGCATCCGCCAGTGCCGGAGCAATCCAAGTCGACGCGTCGGCTCCGAGCCCGATGCCCCGCCGCCGCCTGACGGTCGAGCAGTGGCGGGACGCGCTCCTGTCGGTCACCGGCGAGTTGGAGACGGGCGATGGGAAGTCCGCCGACGTGGACGCTCCGACCAACCATCTACGCACCGTCTACGCACACATCAGTCGGTTTAAGTTGAACGACCTGCTGATGCAATTCGACTACCCTGATGCCAACGTCCATGCCGAGAAACGCAGCACCACCACCACCGCGCTACAAAAACTTTTCGTGCTCAACAGCCCATTCATGATCCATCGCGCAAAGGCGTTGAATAAACAGCTGATTCGCGACGCCGGCGATGACATCACGCACCGCGTTGCCCGCGCGTATCAATTGCTATATAGCCGTGCACCCGAGCCCGAGGAAACCGCTCTGGCGACCGCCTTCCTGGAAAAACCCGCCACCGGAACGATGACACGATGGGAACAGTATTCCCACCTGCTCCTCGCCTCCAATGAGATGTTTTATGTGGACTAACCGACCCATTCCTCGCGCCGGATCCGTGTCCCGCCGCCAAATGCTTCGCCGCATGGCGGGCGGATTCGGCATGCTCGGCATGGCAAACCTCATCGGCTCCCAGCACGCTCAGGCTGGCGGCAATCCAATCCGCGGACCTCATTTTGCCCCACGCGCAAAAGGGGTGATATTTCTCTTCATGAACGGCGGACCTTCCCACGTGGACACGTTCGATCCGAAACCCGCCCTCCTCAAAAACGTGGGACAGCAGCCCGGAGGAGATCTTTTCAAGAAAAGCAAAGGATCCGGTTTCTTGCCGTCGCCGCTTGCCTTCAATCGATGCGGTCGAAGCGGCATCGAAGTAAGCGAAACGCTCCCGCATCTCGGTTCGGTGATCGACGAGTGCGCCGTCATCCGTTCGTTGCACACGGATGTCCCCAATCATGAACCCGGTCTCCTGCTCATGCATTGCGGCCATCAACAACCCGTTCGTCCGTCGCTCGGGGCCTGGCTGCAATACGGCCTCGGCAGCGTTAACGAGAACCTCCCTGGCTACGTCGTCCTGCGGCCCACACCCAAGATCGTGGTCGGCCCGGCGCTCTGGTCGAATAGTTTCCTCCCAGCCGAATACCAGGCGACGAGCGTGATCACCTCCGACATGAAGGTCGATCGTCTGGTCGCCAATATTCGAAATCCACTCCTGCCCCCCGATGAGCAGCGCGAGCAGCTGGACCTGCTGCAGCAATTGAACCACCGCCACAGCACGGAGCGCGACAACGATCCGGAGCTCGAAGGCCAGATCCGATCCATGGAAACGGCGTTTCGCATGCAACGGGAGGCCATGGACACCTTCGATATCAGTCGTGAGCCCGAGCATGTCCGCCGCGCGTACGGCGATTCCCCGTTCGCCCGCTCGTGCCTGCTCGCCCGACGACTTATCGAGGCCGGTGTGCGTTGCGTATCCGTCTACTACGTCAATGATGGCAACCAGCCCTGGGACACCCACTCCAATCATGACGAGGGCCACAAGCGACTCTGTGCCGATGCCGATCGACCGAGTGCTGCGTTGATCGCCGACCTGCGCCAGCGCGGATTGCTCGATGAGACGCTCGTGGTCTGGGGCGGTGAGTTTGGGCGGACGCCGTACGCACAAAACGAAAAAGACAAAAAGCCGGGCCGCGACCATCATCATACCGCTTTCTCAATGCTGCTCGCGGGCGGTGGCATTCGCGGCGGCATGGTTCACGGCGCCTCCGACGAACACGGTATGAACGTCGCGGAGAATCCCGTTCACGTCCACGACCTGCACGCGACCCTCTTACACCTGATGGGGCTCGATCACGAGCGGCTGACGTACCGATACGCCGGGCGGGATTTCCGCCTGACCGATGTGCACGGCCACGTCGTGCGGGAGATTATTGCGTAGAGCCGCAATTACTTAGTCATCGCCGGCCGGAGCCGCGGTTTGTGGAGCGCCAGGACGTCCGTTTCAGAGAAAAACATCCAGGAATTGTCAGCGCAGCACGGTGTCGAAGAGTCCGTACGCTTTTTGCAGCATCGCGGGCGGGAAATCGTGCTCACTGTCGGGGTGTTCAATAAGTAAGCGCGTAGGAGCGCCATATAATTTGTAGACCTCGCTGGCGGCCGCGGCGATGCGGTCAACGCTGGCGGATTGAAAATTGCGGTCATGGAGCGGGGCGACGATTAGCACGTGGCGCGGAGCCAGGGCACCGATCAGCTCGTGGAAGTCAAACGGGATGTCTTGCAAATGGCCACGATAGTCCGCCAGTCGGAGCATGTAGCGAGTTTGGCACCAACCCTTTTCCGGGAACCAATTCTTTTCATCGCCTCCATAATAATCGAGGAACGAATCCAGGCCGCAACTGGAGACAACCGCCTGGATGCGGTCGTCGAAGACGCTGGTATAAACGGCGTTATGCCCGCCGAGTGAATGCCCGATCGCGCCAAAGGGTCCTGGCTTCACAAACGGCAGCGACGTCAGCAGGTCGAGTCCGCGGATGTTGTCCCACACGGCCTTGAGTGTGCCGCTCTGCCAGCCGAGTGCCTTGATGTCCGGGTTATATTTGGCCAACTGCGGGTAGTTGGGGGATAACGTCACGAAGCCCCGTTCCGCCAACTCGCTGCCGTATTTGCGATTCGGCTTGTTCCCCAGGCCCACCACGACGCCGTGCCCAACCACTTTATCCGTGCCGTGCAAACACAGCACCGCAGGGGCTCGCACCCCACCCACCGCCAATGCAGACTTCGGCACACACAGGTACGCCGGCACGCGGCAATCGGGTTCTGAGGTATACGTGATCAATCGCCGCACGTAGCTGCCGCAATCAACTTCCTCTTCGAGCTGCATGTCGAGGGGACATCGCTTCTCCCGGCCTGGCAACGGTCCCATGACGGCTTCCATGCCGCGGACGATTTCGCCGCGGCGTTGGAGCCAATCGGCCGTCGTTTTCACCGGCAGCGGCTCGTTGTTCGGTCCCCGAAACAACAACAGCTTGTCGCGCGGTAAACGCGGAGTCGCAATGGCCTCGGCGGCGCTGCCGCCACTCGCCGGCACCCAGGCCGCAAAAAGTCCGACGAGCAGCACGAGATGAGTCGTCTGATATTTCATGGGTAGAGAATACCTCCAAATGTCAGGGGGTCCATGGGATCCACCCTTCCCCGCGGTGCCGTGCAGTCAAGATCGAATTCCGTTGCCCAGGAGAGCCCCTTGCCGGCGACGAAAGGGGAGTTGGAACCGCGGATAAACGCCGATCGACGCAGATTCCAGGCCTTTTCTATCCGCGTCAATCCGAGTTCATCCGCGGTTCTTCTTCGCGCCTTCCTTATCCGCGGATTCGGGGACCCGTAATAGAAGCATTCCCCCGCTGAGGGAACGCAGGGGTGTGAGAGAAAGATGTTCAAGCCTCCGTGGAGCAGGAAGCCGACGCAGGTTCGCAACCCAATGCCGCTAGGATTTCGTTGTCATCCCGGAGAGATGATTGAGAGTGGCCCGGCGTTTCAACGCCGGGACTTGGAGATTGGCCATTCTGAAACCGGGCGGCCCAACGGGCCGCAATATTTTAGCCCAAGGCTGGATCCTACGGCCCGTTGGGCCGTGAATGTCGCCAAGAATGTCCAAACTCCAGACTCCGTGCCGGAGGCACGGTGAACCGGCAGGCCAGAGGCCTTCCCCACAGACGCCGCTCACAACTTCGGGACGCACCGGGAACGGAGCGACTCGTGAAATACTGCTTGAATATCTAGTCCCAGAGCTCACGGTGGGACCGAAGTATCGAGACCGCGTTTCGATCTAGGTTTTTCTGGCGGCGCCAGACCGAAGAGAGTGCCTCGATAGTCCCGATTTATGAAGCCCGCCAACCTTCGATTGCGATCCCGTGGCCAGCTTGGCCAAAGCCGTCCGGGTCTCACTGGCTTCACTCTGATCGAACTGCTGGTGGTCATTGCGATCATTGCGATTCTTGCCGGTCTGCTGCTGCCCGCCCTCAGTCAGGCCAAGCAGAAGGCCCTCGGTACAAGATGTCTCAGCAACGTGCGTCAAATGAGCCTGGCAAGCATGATGTACGTCGGACAGGGACGGGACGTGTATCCGTGGACGTTCACCGCGGCCGTAGGCGGCGCGGGAATCGCCTGGTTTAATTTCATTCAACCCTTCCTCCAAAATACGAACGTCCTCCTGTGCCCCACGAAGGAGCGGCAGGCACGGAAGTTCACCTCCACGTACATCTTCGCGGACGATCGGACGGTTTCAGGCTATGGTGCGAATTTCCAAATTGGCGGTTGTAGTTTCCCGGCCGGCAATTGGCTTGTCCTTCCCCTCAAGGATACCGGTGTGGCAAACCCAGCCTCGACAGTCTATTTGGCGGACTCGGGAACGAAGGCTGTCGATACCACCGATCCACTGAAATGTGTTACTCTCGCCTCTCCGGAGAAGGCCCAATCCTGGGTTCTTGAGGATCCCGCCGGATTCGGAGGAAGCTACGTGACAGGGGACGATCCTAATTGGGCCGGTCCCAGCGTTCGTCACGGAGAAAAGAGCAACGTTGGATTCTTGGATGGGCACGCGACCACCCTGAAATCCCGGCAGTGGTTTTATCACTTCACGCCCTGGCTGAACCCCGCTCTGGGCGGCGAGTCTTCCGTCTCGGCCAAGCCAAGGGGACTCTAACTCGGGGTGCCCCGTCGCTTCTGTGCTCGCGGTCCGGAGTGCCTCCGTGTTTCATGCAGTCAAAATCTATGGCTGCAATCAAGTTTGGTACCGATGGCTGGCGTGCGATCATTGCCGAAGACTTCACTTTTGCGAACCTGGATCGGGTTGCGCAGGCGACGGCAGATTTTTGGAATGCCAATCCCAATCCCGCTACCACCCGTCGGGCAGTGGTTGGCTACGACCGCCGCTTTCTTTCAGATCAGTTTGCCGCACGCGTCGCTGAAATCCTCGCGGGCAATGGATTCCAGGTAACCCTCACCGATTCGGCGACGCCCACCCCGGCGGTATCGTTGGCGGTGAAGCGGCAGAAGGCGATCGGCGGCGTGATGATCACGGCCAGCCATAATCCCCCGGCGTTTAATGGATTCAAACTCAAGGCGTGGTATGGAGGCTCCGCCGAGCCGTCCCTCTGTCAGGGGGTGGAGGCGCAATTAGACAAGACTCCCCTCCTAGCCACGCCCCTGGCGGAAGCCCGAAAGTCCGGTAAAATCGTCGTCAAAAACCTCCGAACCCCCCATCTCACGGCCCTGCGCAAACTGGTCGATTTCGACTTGATATCAAATTCTGGGATCCGCTTCGCCCATGATGCCCTTTATGGAGTCGGGGCCGGGTGTTTCGACGACCTTCTGAAAGACACCACCTGCCGGGTTACGACCTTGAATGGCGAATACAACCCGGGCTTTGGCGGAATTAATCCCGAGCCGATCGCGGTGAATTACGTGAAAAGCGCAGCCTGGCTGAAGCGCCATCCTCAGGATATCTGTGTCGTGACGGATGGTGATGCCGACCGCGTAGGGGGCATGCGCGGGGATGGCACGTATTTGTCGACCCACGACATCAATTGCCTTCTCCTACAGCATTATGTCCGCAACCGCGGGGAAACTGGGCGTGTGGTGCGGTCCCTGACCGTGACCGGGAGGGTAGACAAGATGTGCGTGCGATTCGGACTGCCAGTGGTCGAGACGGGTGTGGGTTTTAAGTATATTGCAGCGGAGATGCTGAAGGGAGGAGTACTGTTGGGATTTGAGGAAAGTGGTGGCATCGGGTTTCCGGGCCATATCCCCGAGCGCGATGGCATCGCTGCCGGGCTCCTTCTCTTGGAGATGCTAGCGGTGGAAGGCAAACCCTTGGGCAAACTGTTGGCCGCGCTGGAGAAGGACTACGGGCCGCATCACTTTGCGCGGATCGACACGCGGTTTCCAGTCGAGAAACGAGGGGCTCTGATGGAGCACTGCAAGACCCAAGTGCCATCCAGCCTCTTAAAATCCCCGGTAACAGACGTAAAGACGATTGATGGAGTGAAGTACACTGCGGAGGATGGATCGTGGCTGATGCTTCGCGGCTCAGGAACGGAGCCCATCCTCCGCATCTATGCCGAGGCGGATTCAGAGAAAAAGGCGCAGGCGCTGCTGACGCTGGGAGTGAAGCTAACCGCCCAGATCAAGTGACGGAGCCATCGCCTTCAGCCGGAAGACGATTCCCCGCGAATGTTCCTTTTTTTCGGCGGCGCCTGCGGTGATCAGGGCCGACCGGCCGCTCAAGGCAGGCGCTGCAGTCGGATATTCCGGAACTGCACCAGCATCGGTGGACCGGCATGGATCTGGAGGGCGAGGATGCCAGACTTGGCTGCTTTCGCGGTCTGATCATCGACTACATCGATCGTCATCTTGGCATTGATGAAATGCATCAGATGATTGCCGTTGGCGATCACCACGTAGCTATTCCAGTCGGCATCATGGATCAAGGCCTGAATGGCGGCCGAATCTCCGACACTGCCAACAACGTCCACTTTGGTCTTGCCACCAACTTCGCGCACGACGGTCCGTTGTCCCCGTTGCGCGAGGATGCCGCGTTGGCGCTCCTCGTATAATATTCCGGAATAGGTCTTCCCGGCTTCAAAGTCGGCCTGGTATCCGCCCACCACAAACGCCTCCGGATCGACTAACTGGCTTCGATATTGCACACCGGAATTGCCATTGAGGATTTTGTAGTCGAAACGCAGTTCAAAATTATCGACCGCACCGTTGGTCCAGACGAGAAAAGTATTGCCCTTGAGCGGGTTGGTGGCGTGGGTTTCCCCGGTGATCGTGCCGTCGCGCACGCTCCAGAGATCAGCCCGACCGTTCCAGCCTTTCAGAGTTTTGCCATCAAATAGGCTTACAAACCCTTTCTCCTCCTGAGGGCGGACACTGTGGCATGCGGTCAAGGCAAGGGAGGTAACGGCCGCAAAAGCGAGCAGGGATAATCGTTTCATAAGTTTAGTAGAGGGGAATGTTGGAGAGTTCGAGTTAGAGTTTTCAGAACGATACTGGGGCGCGGGGGTGTCGGGGAATGGTGCATCCGTCCGACGGGGTGCTTCAGCGGAGGGCCTTCTTGAGGAACACGATTCCTTTGGTGGCAATTTCATTACGCGTAGGCTCCATTCGCCGCCAGATCGCCGCCGCGCGAGCGATGACCTTCACGTCGGTTGTGAAGCTTTCAATTACGACATCGCCCTGATACCGGATATCCTTGAGCGCCTTTGCAATGGGTTTCCAGTCGATGTGATCGTTGCCGGGAGTGCCGCGGTCACTGCCGCAGGCATGGAAGTGGCCAAGGTACTTTCCGGCCTTGCGGATGGCAGCGGCCTGGTTCTTTTCCTCGATGTTCATATGGAACGTATCGAGATGGAGTCTGAAGGCGGGGTTTCCAACCGCTTTGACGAGCTTGAGCCCCTGATCGCAGGTGTTGAGGAAATCCGTCTCAAACCGGTTGAGCGGTTCCACACAGATCTGAACTCCGTTCGCTTGGGCGTATTTTGCGAGCACCTTCAGGTTCTTTACGACGAGGGCCCATTCCTTCTTTTGCGCGGAGGGTTCAACAGCGTCTGCTTTGCCGACCACACTGTAAACGGGGCCGATCAGCGATGGGCAGCCGAGAACAACCATCTGATCGATCAAAGCCTTGCAGTAGACCATCGCAGTCTTTTGTTCTGCGTCCGTGCCGCGAAAATCACGTCCCGGCCCCATGCATGCGCACACGGATCCGCAGACCAACCCGTGCTTGTCGAGGGCCGCCCGGACCTTGGCCGGGTCAATGTGACTCGGATCCTCCACCGGGATTTCAATCGTCTGAAATCCCCATTTCTTGAAGGTGGGGAAGAGCTTAACGCTCGCGGTAGTGAACGGGGATGTGAACAGAAAAGTATTGATGCCAAGTCTCATGGTAAAAAAGGTGCAGGGATATTGCCCGAAACCTCGCCTTCTGCGAAGCAGAAACTGGCGGGGGACAACGCGCCTACTCGGCGCGTCTACTCGGCCAGTCGGCGCATGAACTCCCGGAGAGCCGCGGCATTCGCCCTCCGCTGCTCCTCTTCCTCCACGGCCGAGAGCGACCATGCGTGCTCGGAGACGCGCATATTGAAATCGGCGCTTTCGAGCACCACACGCCCGTTCCGCTCACTGTACCATTCCAGAAAAAGAACGTTGGCCAGTCGAGGGGGGCGTATCCGCTCCACCGGTACCGCGGCACCGCCGGGATCGGCCGTTGACACGGAGTGGAGGCGGGCCTTCCTCGAAGCGGTCATCTCCCCAACCACCCCTTCCTGGATCATCGCTAGTGAGGTGGCAATCAAGGTGTCTGGCTGAACCCGCTCGAACGAGAGCTCACACCCCGCCAGATCGCCGCAGGCGTTCCCACGCAACCGCAACTGCAGCGGGGCAGCCCGTCCGACCAACCACAGTTGGCCCGTCACCGCGCCGCGCACCCGGTTGTCGATTACACCCTGGACCACGGAGTCATGAATGCGCCAAGCCATGACCGGGACAATGAAGCAACCGGACGACGAAGGGAAGACCCGTTGCACGCTGACCGGTAGTCCCACAGGGCTGCATCAAGCCTGCCTGGGAGCGCCGGCATCCTGCCGGCGGGTTACGATTCCACGCGCCGGCAGGATGCCAACGCTCCCAGCCGCAGCTCAGTGGCCTCCGATTCATGAGCGTGATGCAGCCCTGGGTAGTCCCACCTCTGGATTCGCCTCCGAAAGAGGACTGCAACCGATTTATCTCCTTTTACCGAAATCCCACAACCGGGTCGGTTCTTCATCCAGTGAACAGAAACCCTCAATACGGAAACCTTCAAAACGGAATACATTATGTGCATCTCACAACAGCTCTTACTCATCGGTGCCCTCGCCACCGGACCGTCGATCAGTCATGCCGACGTCTTGGGCACCTTCACCTTCGATCAAGTCACCGCAAATGCGGGCGGGACAATCGACCCCACCCCGCCCCCCACGGTGCCAGAACTAACCTTCGGCAGCTTTAACGCCACGGGTCTCGGAGCCAATCCACGGGCCAGTACGCTTTTCACCTTTTCCGGGTGGACCACCGCCGCCGAACTCGATGCGGGGAAATTCTACGAAACGACCCTCACCCCCGCTCCCGGATCCCAAGTAAACTTCGAGTCCATCACCTTCGGGGTCCGCCGCTCTGGCACAGGGCCGCGGGACTATGTTGTCCGGTCGAGTCTGGACAATTTTTCGGCGAACCTGCCGGCGGGAATTTCACCGGATAACGCGGAACTCCAGGCATCACAAAATGTCTTTCACTTTGTTAACGACAACTCCGCGACGCAGCCGGCCGATGTCAACGGCAGCACGGTCAGTCTTGGGACGGAGTTTGGGCCGGCGACGCAACCCGTGACCTTCCGCATTTACGCCTATGGAGCCGAACAAGCCGGAGGGACCTTCGGTGTGGACAACGTCGCGATCAGCGGCGCGATCTCCCCGGTACCGGAACCGGAGGAATACGCAGCGATGTTTGCTGGGAGCCTGGGTTTATTCGCCTGGTGGCGGCGCCGGAAGAATCAACCCGTCGCCGTCGCCGCCCCAACCGGAGATCGGGTTCAGGCGGCCCGATAATGTCCGGATGCTGCGGAGCCCGGTGAAGCCTCAGGACTCCTGATATCGGAGTGAGACTTTTGATCGACTTGAAAAAAAGTGACACCGGCAAGCCCCTCGTCCCTCCCCCTGGCGGTCGAAAACAGCAGCGAAAAAATGACCAACACCGATCCATCCGACGCCATCAAGCGCGAACTCCAAGACAAGGAACGGGCCAGGGCGGACCAGTCGATTGAGCTGGCAATCCCGCAAAAAACGATTGGGGGTTCGTGGGACCGACAGCCAAGCACTGGACAAAAGAGCAAACCAAACGGGATATCCTCGCGGTGATCAAAACATCCCATCATGTTCCGAATCAGTGCCGCCAGTGCGCCGCACACGCTATGGATCGCCCGCTGAACGCGGGCTTGGATGGAAACGTAATCGCCGAACACGTCCTTGGTCCGTTCCTCGCCGGCGATGAGCGGCGTGCCGGTGAACGCGAGGAACAGCGCCTTGGGCAGCGCCGCCCGCATGTTCAGCGCCAGCGTGTCGTATTGGCTGCGGTGCGCCTCGTCCGTGAGCACGATCACGTCGGGCCGGTCACAGAGCAGCTCCGGCGTCTGGAACTTGTGAATCAAGGTGAAGACGTAGCGATGATTCCCGCGCAGCAACTCCCGCAGATGCGCGCCGCTCGCGGCGTGGCACTGGTCGCCCTCGGCCTCGCTCACCGCGCCGGTGGCCTTGAACGTCTTGGCAATCTGGTCGTCCAGTTGCCCGCAACCTTGCGAAGCACCTTCTGCGCGAAGAACACCATCGAGAAACTTTTGCCGCTGCCCTGCGTCTGCCAGAATACGCCGCCGCGACCGTGCCCCAGCTTCCGCGCGGCGAGCATCGAGGCGATGGCGTTGTTAACGCCGAGGAACTGGTGGTTCTGCCCGATAATTTTCACCAGCCCGGCCTTGTGCTCCGAGAACAGCGTGAAATTCTCGACTAGGTCGAGCAGGCGCGACCGGTCGCACGTTCCGCGCAGCATCACCTCCAGCGATACCCGGCGCGGCTGTCCGTTCCGTTCGAGGCGATGAGCAGCGCATTGAACCAAAAGAGCTGCGGATTTTCCGCCTTGTAGTGCGTCAGGTTTTCGTCGAACGCCGCGCGCGCGGGCACGCCGGGCTTCTTCAACTCGATGACCACCAGCGGCAGGCCGTTGACGAAGCCGACCAAATCCGGCCGGCAAGTGTAGAGCGCCCCCGTGACGCTGAACTGGCTGACCAGCAGGAAATCATTGTTCGCCGGCTGCTCCCAATCAATCACCTGGACGCGGACCGTGGTCTGTCCGCCCTTGCCTTCTCCGCGCTGGGGAGAAGGTGGCCGCAGGCCGGATGAGGTGTGCCCCGGTGTCGAATCCCTCTCCATCACGGAAACGGGAATCCCTTCTTTCAACAACCGATACACCTCGCGATTCGCAGCCTCCAAGCTCATGGCCGAACGGTCGCGGGTCAATTCATCTACGGCAGCGGTGATGGCCTCGGACGGCAGCGCGGGATTGAGCCGCTTCAACGCCGCGCGCAACCGGGACACCAACACGACTTCGCCCTTTGTCTCGCGCAGCAACGTGCCGGTCGCGCCGAAGGTTTCCTCCAACGCCGACACTGTTTTCCAACCAAGCTCCGCGAACAACCCCATGGCAGGTTGCTCGACAAGCTGGTCTTCGGTGTAGGCGTGGGCGCTCAACGAGAAGGGCTGCTACGGCTTCATGGTATTGCGAAGCTGGCGTCCCAGCTTTGCTCCTTTAACCGCTGCCATGCCTTGAGCAGATGTCCCTTCTTCATGATGCGACGCTTTCTTGGATTCCATTTGTGGAATGCTGCTGCAGCCACTTCAGAAGATTCGCGCGCATTCGCATTCCCGCGCATGACCCAGTGAACTGAACTGAGTAGTTCCAAACCGTAAGGGTCTTCAAATCCATCTATCAACGCCGCTACTCGATCCATCCGCTGGCGAATGGATTCGTTGTCCTTGAGGAACGCCTCCGCCTCTTCGACCGCGCCGGGCAGCAAATCAATGGTCTTGGTCGGGTTGTCTTTTCCGTCGCCGTAGCCCTGCGTGTAATGCTTCTCCAAACGGATGAGAACCTGCCGTAGATTTTTCGCATACGGCCCAAAATCTTTCGCCTCGTATTGCAGCCGCAATGGTTGACCGGCTGCCTGAAGGAAATACATCAGCTTGTGAATTTCCAGCAGACTGACAAACGGGTCGAGCAACCCCTTAAGATATCGGTCCATCAGCGCAATCAGTGCCGCCCGACCCAAGGTCATCTTCGGACGCTGGGTGCGATTCGGCATGGCATTGGCCTCGGGAGCGCCGGCCTGAGTGAAGACCAGCACGCGAACCTCGGGCAGGGTCGCAAATGCCGACTCGATGCGCGGTCGCACGTCATTCCAATCCAGCCCGCCGTTGCCGCAGCCCAGCGGCGGAACTGCAACGGAGCGGACGTGCAGCCGGTTGATGGTCGCGACCAAATCTTTGAGCCCCGACTCGATGTCCTCCATCCGGCTGCCCACGCGCCAGTGACCCTTCGTCGGAAAGTTGATGATCCAGCGCGGCCCGCCCACCAACCCCCCCAGGTCAAACACCTGTGCCTTGCCAAGCTTCACCTCGCCGGATTTGCAGTCGCGCTCGTAGGCTCGGAACATCTGCGGGTAGGCTTGCTTGAATTGCAGCGCGATGCCTTTGCCCATGATGCCCACCGTGTTCACGGTGTTCACCAACGCTTCAGCTGGCGCTTCCAGCAAGTTAGTTGCCTTTGGTCAGTTCGATCATGGTTCAGTAATACCAGCCCGGCTCGACTGTCACGGCCGGACGATGGTGTTGAGAGTTTAACAAATCCTGCACCTGCTTGGCCACTCCGCTGTTGTGACAACCCACGCCATGAAATCCCGTCCACGGAAAGAAATCCGCCACCAGAAACTCCGCCGACTTTTGGCTCGTCTTCCCGCGCCAGTCCGTGGCTCGGATGGCCGTCCAATCAAATCCCGTCAACGCTTTGACATCCGCGAAGAAAGACGGATAAGCCGCCCCGGCGTTGCCGTCGCTGACAACCCGCCGGCAAACCTGTTTTGCCATTGTTGATGACGAACAGCATCGGCGACCGTGGGCAGTAGTAGAACGGGACAAATTCACCTACGAACCGCCCGCCACAGCACGCGACTCGAATGTGTTGCTTCGGCAAGCGTGCGGAAGTGTTCCCGTTCAGTGGGGTAAGCCGCAGGGTACGGCAATCAGGGGGGCCCAATCCTGGGTTCTACGCCGTGGCGGGATGCGGATAGTTCCAAGGCAGCCAGGCACTGGGTTGGGCGGCCACCGCTTCGGGGTTTCGCGCCAGCGCCAGCAGATACGCAAAGGGATTGGCCCCATTGCGCTGACAGGTGTGGATCAAACTCATGAACAAATCCCCCACCTTGGCTCCGAGGACGGTTTTATAGCCCATCGAGTTCTTCCGGTGCAGGATCGCCATCTTCAGGGTTCTTTCGGCGACGTTATTGTCCAATGGAGCCCCGGGGACCCGCAAAAGATGGCTCGTGAGAGCCGAAGTTGGGGTTATCGCCGGATTGTGGGTGCGCTCTGCAACTTGGGTTACGAGGTCAGTCATCAGACCGTTGGCAATGTTCTCGAACGCCACGGCCTCCCTCCTGCTCCCGATCGGGAGCGGAAGACTTCGTGGCGAGAATTTATCCGATCACACACCGAGGTCTTGGCTGCCGTGGATTTCTTCACCGCCGAAGTTTGGACCTCCGCCGGGCTGATCACGTATTACGTGAATCATTTCCACGCGGAGCGAAATCACCAAGGCAAGGGTAACGTAATC
>CAMDJH010000120.1 GCA_945900455.1 Akkermansia muciniphila | reverse complement strand
CAAAGTCGCGCCCTTGCATTCTGCTCGGCAGCACCATTGGCCGCGGAGCGTTTCAGAAATCGAAATCAGAGTCCCGGGAAAAATGAAGAATTCTTCCGTTCAACAATCGCTGACTCGAAAACCACCGTTTCCGTGAGATGCACCCCGCGGCATCGGCGAGATTGGGGACACGGTCTTTGCAGACATCAACAACAACGGCGTGTTCGACGCCGGGGAAGGCATCCCGAGCATCACAGTCACCTTGGTGGGTGATTTTGACGGCGACGGCTCGGATGAAACGGTGACCACGTCGACCGATGCCGACGGTCATTACCTATTCAGCGGGCTGCGTACCACGTCGGTCGGAGTCGCCTACCTCGTGACAGTGGACACAGCCGATTCGCAGTTCCCAGTGGGGTTGACGGTGAATCATGTGGACCCCGACACGGCTTCACCCGGAGACAACAAATCGACGATCAGCCTCAAGACAGCCGCCCCGAGCAATCTGGTGCAGGACTTTGGGTATCGTGGCATCGGTCAGATTGGGGACACCGTCTTCGCGGACATCAACAACAACGGCGTGTTCGACGCCGGGGAAGGCATCCCGAACATCACTGTCACCTTGGTGGGCGACGCAGACGGCGATGGATCGGATGAAACGGTGACCACGTCGACCGACGCCAATGGAAATTATCTGTTCAGCGGGCTGCGCACCACGTTGGGCGGAGTGGGCTACGTCGTAACGGTCGACATCGCCGACCCGCAGTTCCCAGTCGGGCTAACGGTCAATCATGTGGACCCGGATACGGCCTCACCCGGAGACAGCAAGTCGACGGTCAGCCTGAGCGATAGTGCCGCGAGCAATCTGTTGCAGGACTTCGGCTACCGTGGCATCGGTCAAATTGGAGACACCGTCTTTGCGGATTGGAACGGCAACGGCACCCCGGACGCTGGCGAGGGTATCACGAACATCACGGTAACTCTGGTGGGTGATTTCGATGGCGACGGTCTGAACGAAACCGTTACGACCTCGACCGACATCGACGGCAAGTATCTGTTCAGCGGGCTGCGCACGACGACCGGTGCGGGGGTAAGTTACACGGTGACGGTGGACACCGCGGATCCTCAGTTCCCGGTGGGTCTAACCGTTAACACAGTGGATCCGTACGGCCTGAAGGACAGTAGTTCCGTGGTAAGTCTAACAGACGCGGCATCGACGAACGACCTGCAAGACTTTGGGTACCGCGGCACGGGCTCCATCGCGGGTCAGGTGCGTAACGATACCGACGGCAATGGCGTCTTGACCGATCCGGACGCCGGGCTGCCGGGAGCGCAGATCAAACTCTTCCTTGACCCGGTAGGCGCTGGAAATCCGGCGGACTTCATCCAGATTGATGCGACGATCACGACGGATGCCACCGGGAACTACCAGTTCATTGGCCTGCCCCCTGGCAATTACGTGGTGGTGGAAATCAATCCGTTCGAATATGGCAGCACGGGTGACAAGACCGCGCCCAATGACGACCGCATCCCACTAACCCTTGCGACGGGTGAAACTAGCACCGGGAATGACTTCCTGGACGCGCACTTCGGCAAGATCGCAGGCACGGTGAAGGCCGACATCGACAACAATGGCTCCGGTGACGTGCCGCTGGCTGGAGTGACGGTGACGTTGTTCACGGATCCAAACGGCGATGGCAATCCCAGCGACGGCGTCCCGTTCGGGGCCCCGGTGGTGACGCAGCCAGATGGCAGTTACCTCTTCGAGAACGTGCCGACCGGCAGCTACGTGGTGGTGGAGACCGATCCGGCCGGCTACCAGAGCGAGAGCGATGGAGACTCGACGCCGGATGCGGTCTTCTCCCCGCCGGATGCGCCGAACACGAACATCAACGACAACTGGTTGCCGGTGAATCTGGTGGCTGGCGAGACCGACAGTGGCAACGACTTTGTTGATGTCGGCATTTACGTCCTGGGCGACCGGGTGTGGCTGGACGAAGACGGCGACGGCGTTCAGGACGCCGGCGAGGCCGGAATCGCCAACGTGGTGGTGCAACTCTATGACACGACCGGAACGATACTGCTGGCCACGACGGTGACCGATGGCGAAGGCGACTACCTGTTCACCCACTTGGCCCCGGGCAGTTACATCGTGCAGGTCGATCCGACCAGTATGCCGGCGGGTCTGGCGGCCAATCCGACGTTTGATCTCGATGGCACGGGCACGCCCAACGTCACCGTGGCAACAGTCGGTACCGGCGAAGGCAACTTCGCCGCCGACTTCGGCTACAACTGGGCGCCGACCACGGACGTGGGCGGCGGCTCGAACACTGGCGCGATTGGCGACCAGGTCTGGGTGGATGCGGACGGTGACGGCCGGCAGGATCCGGGCGAACCCGGACTGGGTGGGGTGACCGTCCAACTGTGGTACGATTCGGATAACAACGGGACCATCGACGCTCAGTACGGCGCCAACGTCACGACAGCCGCTGACGGTAGCTACATCTTCGATAACTTGCCGGCAGGCATCTACGAGGTGCGCATCACCGGAGGCACCACCGGGTACACGCCGACCGGCGATCCGGATCAGCCCGGCGTATTATGCACGGTTTGCGACGCCAAAACGACCGCAGCCATCGTCCTCGCTCCGGGCGACGTGTACGTAAACGGGGACTTCGGATATAAACCGACGGTCAGCAGCAGCATCGGCAACTTGGTGTTCTACGATGCCAATGGCGACGGGGCGTATGACGCCGACGGGCCGGACAACAACGCGGGCACAGCGGCGGACAACGAGTACGGATTGGCCGACGTGACGGTGGCGCTCTACGCAGACGCCGACAACAGCGGCACACTCACGGCGGGCGATAAGATCATTGCGACGACCAGGACCGATGCGAGTGGGCAGTATCTGTTCCCGGGCCTGCCGGACGGCAAATATCTAGTCGTGATCAACGACACGGCCAACGTGCTCTCGGGCATGAGCCATACCCTTGGCACGGCGAACACGGATAACCAAAGTCAGGCGCTACCGTATCCGGTGACCCTGGCAGGGGCCGACGTGAACACGGCAGACTTCGGCTACGTGGCGACGGACAACACGCCGGGCGTCAGCGGTACGGGCGTGATCGGTGACACGATCTACCTGGATACGGATAACAGCGGCAGCCAGGGCGCGAGTGAACCAGGTCTGCAAGGCGTGTTGGTGAGGTTGTTTGATTCGACGGGCACGACCCAACTGGCGACGACCGTGACCGACGCGAACGGCAATTATTACTTTGCCGGCCTGGATGCGACGGCGACCTACATGGTGAAAGTCGACACGAGCACGCTGCCTAACGGTGGTACAGGCATGACCAACAGTGGCGATCCGGACGGCGGCACCGCAAGCGAGTCCGTGGTGGACCTGTCCGTCGTGGGTCCGATAAACCTGGCCCAGGACTTCGGCTACCACACCACCGCTCCCAACACCATCTCGGGCACAATCTGGACCGACACCAATGCCGACGGCGTTCTCAGCGGTGAAGCCGGACGTTTTGCGGGCGTGACCGTGGTGCTGCGCGACAGCAATGGCAATATCGTCGCCACAACCGTCACGGACGGCAACGGCGACTACAGCTTCACCGGCCTGCCCGACGGCACCTATACGGTGGACGTGACCGACACCGCCAACGTCTTGAACGGTTTGTGGAAGAGCACCGGACCGACGCCAGGCGGGAATGACAACAGCCAGAGTGATCCGTACAGCGTTACAGTCACTGGCGGCACCGAAAACCAGACGGCCGACTTCGGCTACTACGGCGCACCGGCTGCGGTGGGCAACTTCATCTGGCACGACCTGAACGCCAACGGCATCCAGGACATTGGAGAGCCTGGGATTCCGGGAGTGACCGTGCTATTGACGATCACCTGGCCGAACACAACAACCACAGTGATTCAGACTGTGACGGATGCCAACGGACTCTATCAGTTCGCGAACCTGCTGCTCGACGAGAACTTTGACGGCAATCCGTTGACGGAACTGGCGGCCGGCGAACCGACTTACAAGGTAAGCATCCCGGCGATGCCTGGCTACCTGCCCAGCCCGCAGAACGGGACCACGGAGGATCTGGATTCGGATAACCCCGTCGGCGAGAGCGCCAGCGTGACCCGTGGCGCGGTGAATAACACGTACGACTTCGGCCTGCTGCTGCCCAACAGCCTCGCCGGTCGGGTCTTTGCAGACGCCAACAACAACGGCCTGTTCAACGGTCCGGACTACTCGCCCGATTACGGTATTTTCGGAGTGACCATCACCCTTACAGGGACGGACGATCTCGGTAACCCTGTCAATTTAATCACCACGACCGCCGCGGATGGCACCTATTCGTTTAACAACCTGCGGCCGGGTACCTACACGATCACCGAATCGCAGCCGGCGAACTTCAGCGACGGCAAGGACACGCTCGGTTCCACCGGAGGCGTCTTGTCCAATGACAAGGCCTCCACGATCGTTCTGATCCAAGACCAGAATGGCACCGCCTACAACTTCGCCGAGATCGGCGCGGGCTCGATCGGGGACACCGTGTTCCTGGATCTCAACAGCAACGGCATCGCGGACGCGGGCGAAGGCATCTCAGGAGTGACCCTGACGTTGACAGGTGATCTGAACGGAGACGGCGTATCTACCGACACGCTGACGGTCGTCACCGATGCGAACGGGAAGTATTCCTTCGGCAATCTACCGTTGAACACCAGCTTGACCGTGAAGGTGACGGGTGGCGTTGCCTCGGGCTTGACTCAGACGTTTGATCCGGACGGGGCAACAATGGATGCCAGCACGGTTGTTACGCTAACCAGCGGGACACCCAGTGTCCAGACGGCCGACTTCGGCTACCGCGGTGCCGGTTCGATCGGTGATCGAATCTTCGCCGACCTGAACCATAGTGGATTCTGGGAGCCAGGTGAAGGCATTGCGGGGGTGGACGTGACGATTGTGGGCGACATGGATGGCGATGGGATACCCGAAACGGTCGTCGTGACGACCGGGGTGGACGGCCTATACACGCTCACCGGCCTGCGAACGACCGCTGGCGGAGTGTCTTACACGGTGACCGTGGACACCACTGATCTGCCGTTCGGACTGACAGTGAACAGCGTGGATCCGAACAATGACAACAACAGCACTTCAACGGTATTGCTGACCGATTCCAATCCGACGCGGCTCGACCAGGACTTTGGCTATCTCGGCACCGGTTCGATCGGTAATTTCGTCTGGGTCGACTCTGACGGCGACGGCATCCAGGACGGTGGCGAACCCGGCCTGAATGGCGTCGTGGTCAACCTGCGCCGCAGCAGCGATAACTTTGTGCTTGCGACTCAAACAACTTCGGCTGCCGGTGCCTATCTGTTCACCGGCCTGCCGCCCGGATCCTACTACGTCGAGTTCATCGAACCGATTGGCTACGACTTCACGCTCCTGGATGAGGGTGGTGGCAAGGACCAGGACAAAAAGGATAGTGACGCGAATCGTACCACCGGCAAGACGGCCACGATCACCCTGAGCAACGGCGAAGCCGACCTTACCGTGGATGCGGGAGTCTACCAAACGGTCACCATCGGTAACTTTGCGTGGGTGGACACCGATGGCGATGGAGTGCAGGACGGCAGCGAACTCGGTTTGGCCGGCGTCAAGGTGGATCTCTACCGGCCGGGCTATGGTCCGGACGGAATCCCAGGCACCGCCGACGACGCAGCCGTGGTCGCAACCATGACCACAATCGCCGGCGGGGCCTATAGTTTCACCGGCCTGCCTCCCGGCACGTACTCTGTGGACTTCACGCTCCCGAGTGGAGCCGGCTATGTGTTCAGCAAGAAAGACCAGGGCGGAGACAATGCGCTGGACAGTGACGTCAACCCGGCGGACGGGAAGACGGCTAATTTCGCCGTACCGAGCGGCCAGACGAACAACACCATCGATGCGGGCGCTTACCAACCGGTGTCGATTGGTAATTTCGCGTGGGTCGATGCCAACGGCAATGGCGCGCAGGACGGTGGCGAACTCGGCCTGGCCGGCGTCAAGGTGGATCTCTACCGCCCGGGCTTTGGTCCCGACGGGGTTGCGGGTAACGCCGACGACGCGTCTGTGGTCAAGACGATGACCACTCCCGCCGGCGGGGCATACAGCTTCACCGGATTGCCTCCAGGTACGTACTCTGTGGACTTCACACTGCCTTCAGGATACGCGTTCAGTCCGAAGGATCAGGGTGGGGATGATGTGAAGGACAGTGATGCGGATCTCGCGACCGGGCTGACTGGTCTCTATACGCTCACGAGCGGCCAAAGCACCGACACGGTGGATGCCGGCGCATACCAACCCGTGACGATCGGGAACTTCGTGTGGGTCGATGCCAACGGCAACGGCGTGCAGGACGTTGGGGAAACCGGATTGGCTGGCGCGAAGGTGGACCTCTATCGGCCGGGTTTTGGTCCGGATGGAGTCCCGGGCAACGGCGATGATACAGCGGTGGTTAAGACCATGAACACGCCTGTCGGCGGCGCCTACAGCTTCACTGGGTTGCCTCCTGGCACGTATACCGTCGATTTCACGCTGCCCGCCGGATATGTGTTCAGCCCGAAAGATCTGGGTGGAAATGACACGTTGGACAGCGATGCGGACTCCGGGACCGGGGAAACGGGCTCCTACACACTGACCAGTGGCCAGACGAACAACACGGTGGATGCCGGAGCTTACTTGCCGGTATCGATCGGGAACTTCGTGTGGGAGGATACGAACGGCAATGGCCTTCAGGACGCCACCGAGCTCGGGTTGGCTGGCGCAAAGGTGGATCTCTATCGGCCGGGTTTTGGTCCGGACGGAAACCCAGGCACCGTCGGCGACAATAATGACATCGTGGCCACGATGACCACACTGGCCGGCGGGGCATACAGCTTCACTGGACTGCCTCCGGGCACGTACTCCGTGGACTTCACTCTGCCGGCCGGGTACGTCTTCACCCCGAAAGATCAGGGGGCTGATGACGCGAAGGACAGTGATGCGAATCTGGCAACCGGGGAGACAGGTCTCTACCCGCTCACGAGTGGCCAGACAAATAACACCGTGGATGCCGGCGCCTATCAACCCGTGACGATCGGCAACTTCGTTTGGGATGACACCGACGGCGACGGGGTGCAAGACTTTGGTGAGTTGGGAATCGACGGCGTGACGGTGGAACTCTTCCGGTGCGGTGAAACCGTCCCGATGCGCACGACAACGACAGCGGGCGGAGGTTTGTATCGGTTCGACGTGCCTCCCGGCAGCTACTATGTCAAATTCAGTCCGCCGGCAGGGTACGTGTTCAGTGCGAAAGACCAAGGCGTTGATGACACGAATGACAGCGACGCCGATCCGGTGACGGGCAAGACCGCTTGCACGACTCTTAGTGGCGGCGGGGTCGACATGACTTTGGACGCGGGGTTATCGAAGCCTTCACTGACCTTCACCAAGTCCGCGAGCAAGGGCAACGCGCTGCCGTATGAGCCGATCATCTATAGCTATACGGTCCAAAATACGGGGCTGACGACACTCTACGACATTGTCGTGACCGATGACAACGGGACGCCGAACTACGCGGGGGATGACTTCACGGTTGGAACCATTGCCTCGCTGGCTCCCGGCGCTTCAGTGATTCTCACGGCCACCATCATCCCGGTGGTTTCAACTGTCGGCATCGTCAATGGCACAAACGTGAATGCAGGTTCAGTCATCGTGGTCGTTCCCCAGGCCAATGGTGACATCAAGGCCACCTACCTGCAGAACTTCGGAATCAACGACAACACCTATGGGACGGGCGTCATTGGATGGCCGGCCAGCAAGATCCACTCGTTTGGTGACTTGACTGGCAGCGATAAACTGGAGTTCCGATTCTTCGACAAGAATGGCACCAACGTCCTCGATTTCTACGTGGACACCATTTCGGCGGCCACCAGTGTGACCGTGCCGGGTGCCCCTGTCGGCAGCCAGGTGATATCCTACCCATCCGGGTACGGCACGCTGGGGCCCCTCGGTGGTGACGGTTTCATGGTCTCGGGAAATGTGAGCAACATTGTCACCTTTTCGACCTCGATTTCGTCGAACCTGAACAATTCGTTGAACGTGCCCAACAAGGCGGCGCTCATCGTGAATTCACCGACGTCGCTGGTCGGTGGGAATGTGGTGGTTGATCCGGTCAAGGCCCCGGGCGGCTGGGATTCGATCAATAGCTACACGGTCGTGGTCAAGGCCTCAACCTTCGGTGCCGCCGGCTTCGGCTCGGTGGCTGTGCCCGACCAGCACAACTCGCCGAACAAGCTCCTCGGACCGAACGGCATGGCCACGACGCCGACGGATAGTTGGGTGACCAATACCGCCAGCGCCATAGTCGGCACGGTGACCAACACGGCGACGGCCAAGGTGTTCATTTCGGACAAGCTCGCAACTTTGAGCAACTTCGTCTGGCGCGACGACAACGCAAACGGAGTACAGGACTCCGGCGAACCGGGAGTCGACGGCGTGACGGTGGAACTCTTCACCTGCGTCGGTGATCTGCTGAAGGGCACGACAACGACCGCGGGCGGTGGCCTCTATAGCTTCACTGTGCCGCCCGGCGACTACTACGTGAAATTTAGCAACCTGCCGGCGAGCTATGTGTTCAGCCCCTCGACCGCGAGCGGAGTCTCGGACGCGACGGACAGTGATGCCAATCCTGCCACGGGCAAGACCGACTGTACGACCCTAGTTGCGAGCGAGAAAGACACGACGTGGGATGCTGGGATTTACCAGCCAGCGACGATTGGCGACTTGGTGTGGGAAGACACCAACGGCAACGGCGTGCAAGACGGCGGTGAACTTGGGAAAGACGGAGTGACCGTGGAACTCTTCACCTGCGTCGGTGACGTGCTGAAGGGTACGACGACGACGGCGGGCGGCGGCCTCTACAGCTTCACCACGGCTCCAGGCAGCTACTATGTGAAGTTCAGCAACCTACCGGTGAACTACGGGTTCAGCCCGAAGAACGCGGCGGGCACGACGGCAGCCAATGATAGTGATGCCGATCCAGCGACGGGTAAGACGGTCTGCACGACGCTGGTATCGGGCGAGAACGATTTGACCTGGGATGCAGGGATCTTCCCCGCGGCCAAGATCGGCAACTTCGTGTGGAACGACACTGACAAGGACGGCATTCAAGACGCTGGTGAAACGGGAATCGACGGGGTGATCGTCCAACTCTACACCTGCCTTGGAGACATTCTGAAGGCGACAACGGCGACGGCGAGTGGGGGTCTGTATGGCTTCACGGTGCCGCCGGGCGACTACTACTTGAAATTCAGCAACCTCCCTGCGGGCTTCGTGTTCAGTCCGAAAAACGCGGTGGGCACGACGGATGGCAATGACAGCGACGCCAATCCGGCCGACGGCAAGACGCGGTGCATTACGCTGCAGCCGGGAGAGGACATTACGTGGGATGCGGGAGCCTATAACCCCAATCCGGCGCCGAAAATGGAACTGACCAAGACGGCGAACAAGAGCACCGCGGAGCCGTATGAGCCAGTGACCTATAGCTATATTGTCAAGAACACGGGCGGAACAACGCTGACCGGCATCGTGGTCAAGGACGACAACGGCACGCCGAACTACGCGGGGGATGACTTTACGGTAGGCACCATCGCATCGCTAGCCCCGGGTGCCTCGGCGACCAACACAGCCACCGTGATCCCCGTGATTTCCACCCTCGGTGTGGTCAACGGCACGAACGTCAACGCAGGTTCGATCATCGTGGTCGTGCCGCAGGCCAACGGTGACATCAAGGCCACCTACCTGCAGGACTTCGGAATCAACGACAATACCTACGGCACAGGCGCCATCGGGTGGCCGGCCAGCAAAATCCACACGTTCGGAGACTTAACCGGGAGCGATAAACTGGAGTTCCGATTCTTCGATAAGAACGGTGGCAACGTCCTCGATTTCTACGTGGACACCATCTCAGCCGCGACGAGCGTGACGGTGCCTGGTGCCCCTGTCGGCAGCCAGGTGATATCCTACCCATCCGGGTACGGCTCGCTGGGACCTCTCGGCGGCGACGGCTTCATGGTCTCAGGAAATGTGAGCAACATCGTCACTTTCTCGACCTCGATTTCGTCGAACCTGAACAATTCGTTGAACGTGCCCAACAAGGCGGCGCTCATCGTGAACTCGCCGACCTCGCTCGTTGGCGGGAATGTGGTGGTTGATCCGGCCAAAGCACCGGGCGGCTGGAATTCGATCAATAGCTACACGGTCGTGGTGAAGGCCTCGACCTTCGGAGCCGCCGGCTTCGGCTCGGTGGTGGTGCCCGACCAGCATAACTCACCGAACAAGCTCCTTGGCCCGAACGGCATGGCCACGACACCCAAAAACAGCATGGTAACCAATACGGCGACGGCGACGGTCGGCACGTTGACAAACACGGCGACGGCCGTGGTGTCTATCGTGGTTCCGCCCCCGCTGCCATCGCCCTGGCAATCACAGGACATTGGCAATGTTGGGACGGCTTTGGGGAGCGCCAATAAAGTGGGCTCCGTCTTCACGGTGGCCGGTTCAGGAGCCGACATTGGGGGCACGGCGGATGCGTTCCGCTTCGTTTACCAACCGGCCAGCGGTGACTGCACCAACGTCGCCCGTGTGGCGACTCAACAGAACACCTCGACCGGAGCTAAGGCTGGCGTGATGATTCGTGATAACCTCACTGCCGGCGCGATGGAAGCGAGTGTTTCCGTGACGCCTGGCAGCGGTATCGTCTTCTCGTACCGCACAGCAACAGGCGGCAGCACGACGAAGGTCGCCAAGACTGGGAGCACATTGAAGGCGCCCTACTGGGTGAAGTTGGTTCGCACCGGGAATGTCTTCACAGCCTTCTATTCGCCCACCGGGTCGACATGGACCGCGCTTGTAACGCCAACGCCAGTAACCATCCCCATGGTCGCAGCGCCCTATATTGGCCTGGGAGTGACGAGCAACAAGGCAGGCACGCTGAGCACCGCGACCTTTGACAACGTCACGGCTACCCCTTGAGCTCATCATGAAGGAGTTGAGAAAAACACAACGAAACTCCGGACCCAGGCTCCTCGTGGGGTTGGGCCTCGTGTTGGCCGTCGTCACTGTTTGCTGGCGCCATGCCGGGTTGGTCGCCGCTCGCAGAGTGGTCGCATCGACGGGATTGACATCTCGCCCCGGACAATTTCCTGCGCGGGATGCAAATCCTCAATTCGGCGGCCTGACATCGGGGGAACGGGATGTTCCTTCGGATATGGATTCGTCAGAACAGCCGACGACCCCTTTTCTAAAGGGGCTGGTGGCTGCGTTGAATTCGATCGCCATCGAGTCGGACCCTGGGGAGAAGGAAGCGAAACTGGACACTCTGTCCGAAGGGATGGCCCTCGCTGATTTCCCCACAGCCTTGGGATTCCTCGAGGGGCACGAATCTTCCGAACCAAACCGGGCGTTAAGCCTGCGCTTGATTCGACGTTGGGCCGGGAGCGATCCCTGGGCTGCCGCAGAGGCCGCGAGCCAAATGCCCAAGGGTCCCCTGCGCCAGGAGGCCGTCGTCGGTGTGGCGACGGTCTGGGCCAACCAAGACCTGGAGGCAACACTCGATTGGGTCCGAAAGTTACCCGGGGAAGAGGAAAAAGACGGCGGCTTAATCGCAGCCGCCTATGAAGCGGCGCGGACAAAACCACTGGAAGCTCTCAGACTAGCCATTGAGTTGCCGGCGAGCGGAATCCGAAACGATCTGATTGTGCACGCAGCCAACCAATGGGCCGCCAGCGAGCCAGCGGCGGCGGCGGAATGGACAGCGGGAATTTCGGACCCAGCGTTGCGCGAGCGCGTGTTGACGGTCGTTGCGACCGCCTTGGGAGGAAGCAGCCCGATGGCCGCGGCGACGTTGGCGCTGGAATCGATGGCCCCTGGCAAGCGGCAGGACGATGCGGTCGTGGGGATTGTGCAGCGGTGGACGCAAACGGAACCCGAACAGGCGGCGGCATGGGTGGTAGCTTTTCCTGACGGAGCGCTCCGCGATGCGGCCCTGGAAAACCTGGTGACTCTTTGGGCGGATCGAGACGTGGAGAGTGCGGGACATTGGCTTGACGGCCTTGAACCCGGGGGAAGCCGTGATGCGGCCATTGGGGCCTATGTCAGCAAGATCACGCCAACCTATCCGCAATTTGCCGCACGCTGGGCGGAAGACATCGACGACGCCCTCGTGCGGGAGCTACAGATGGAGATTGTCGCCAAGGCATGGATGGCGAGCGACGCCCCCGAAGCACGCGCCTGGATTGAACAGACACCGTTGGATGATGCGACCAAGGCACGGATGTTGTCGTTCAAACCAAACTGAGAGGACGCGGCGTCAGGCATCTCTGCCTGACGCTGGAGTTCGGACATTTTCAGGCGCTGCATCCCCTTGAATTTGTCAGGATCCATCTTGCCACTCGATGGATTGAATCGCAACTTTGACTCATGCAATCGATCTTCACGGGTCCCGTTTATGTGGTGCGCGACAACATCGACACCGATCAGATCATCCCGGCCCAGTTTCTGAACCTCGTGCCAACCATTGCGGAGGAATACGAGAAACTCGGAAGCTACGCCATGTGGGGACTTCCCGATGCCCTCTACCCCGCCCGCTTTATTAAAGAAGGGGCGCAGGACACGGTCTACCCGATCGTCATCGCCGGACGCAACTTCGGATGCGGCAGTTCCCGCGAACACGCCCCCATCGCGCTGGGTGCCGCGAATTGCGAAGCGATCATTGCCGAGGGCTTTGCCCGCATATTCTTCCGCAACTGTGTCGCGACCGGCGAGGTCTATCCGGTCGAGACAACCGATCGTCTCTGCGACATTTTCAAGACGGGCGACCTGGCGACACTGGACATTGATGCTTGCACCGTGCGGCACCATGGCACGGGCAAGGTTTATGCCACAAAATCACTCGGCGAAGTCCGCCCAGTGATTGATGCGGGTGGCCTTTTCGAGTTCGCGCGCAAGACCGGCATCATGCCGGCGTCGGTTTCGGCGTGAATTCAGAAACCCTTCACGAGCGTCTTTCGACGATAGACCTTGTCGCTCGCGCATAGGTAGAGCCATTCGCCGCCCGGTCCGGCAAAGGCACAACTCACCGCACCCTTGGTCTCCGGCTTCGCGATGATTCCCCCCATCCGCCCTGACCAGTCAAACATCTGCACGCCCAAATGCGAAGTGACATAGGTGCGCCCCTGCGCATCGGATGTCATGCCGTCGCCACCACTGTCCGGGCGATTCGTGGGCACTCGTAGCGTCATGAGACGTTCGCCAGCCCGAAGGCCGCCGTCCGTATCGACGAGAAACCCCCATACAAAGGTGCCACCATATTCTGACACATATAGCTGTCGTTGATCCGGACTGAGTGCAATGCCGTTGGGTTTGTTGATGCCTCCGGCGACGGGCGAAGGTTGAGCCATGTTGCGAGCGGAGGTCGGGACACGCACCACTTGGCCGGGACCGGTATCCGTGAAATAGATCCAGCCGAGGCGTGAGACGATGAGATCATTCGGACTGACGTCCACGGCAATGTCCGTCAATTCCTTCGTGGCGGGATCGATTGAAATGATCTTCTTCTTGTTGTCCTTGCCTCCGCCCTGCGTGGCAGCGTACAGGAGTCCGTCCGGACCCCACTTCAATCCGCTCACTTTCGGGCCCCGTTCCAACCAGAGGCTGACCTTTCCGTCTGGTTCCACGCGGTAAAGGTTGCTGGCAGGAAGATCGGAGAAATAGAAGGTCCCATCGGGGCTGCCGCACGCGGCATCGGTAAATTTGTAGCCTGCGCCAACCAATTGCCAGTCGCCGGGCAGGCCGCCGCTGGGAAGTACTTTGTTGAGAGCCTCGTCGCCCGGCCAATTGTTGGTGCTCGGATTCGGTGCCGAAGCGTCGGATTGCCACAACCAGCGCAGCGATTCCGGAAGAATCGCGCCACCATGTTTGCCGCTATGGGCGCCGTCGCCGAGGACAAATTGGTGCTCATATCCGGCGAATGCCAGAGCGCTGGCCATCTCCTGATTCGCCAGCGGCCAGTTGCCATGGAGGTTATTAAGATCATTGGAACCTTCCTGCAGAAAGACGCGGATGGGCTTGCGCTCAGTCTTCCGGATCAAGGCGGGATAAATATGGCCGCCACGGCAGTTCACGAAGCTTCCGATTTGCGACAATACCCGTCCGAAGGAATCCGGCCGTTCCCACGCCACGGTCCAGGCGCAGATCGCGCCGCTGCTGATGCCGGCGAGAGCCCGATTCTTGGGATTGCTGGAGAGATTCAGATGATAGGTTTGGGTTACGTAGGGCAAGAATTCGTCGAGTAGAAAGCGCGCATACGCATCGCCGAGTGAGTCGTATTCCAGACTGCGGTTGCTCGCCTTCCATTGATTGGTTCGGGATTCTCCAGTTCGATCGCCCGGGCTGATGAAGACGCCCACGGTGACGGGCATCTGTCCGCGGTGAATCAAGTTGTCAAATACGACGGGAACGCGTTGGTCTCCCGTCTTGGAGATGTAGGTGGCCCCGTCCTGAAAGACCATCAGTGCGGCAGGCTTGGCGGAGTCGTATTGTGCGGGAATGTAGATCCAGGCATCGCGGCGAGTGCCCGGGAATATGGAGGAATTGGTGAACTCAAATTTTTCGATCCTCCCTTGGGGAACACCGGGCTGCGGCTGTGAGTCCGGGCCGAGGACATAGGTTTCCGCGGCGTGTACAGCCACGATCGACAGGAGCCAGGCGATGGAGCGGAGAGCGACGGGGAGATGCATGATGGGGGGGAGTAAATCAGAAGTGGGCTCGGTTAGGAAATGAATTGATCCGGCGAGGTGTTTGCTCTAGAACGGGCTCGCTTGACCCCCGGCGATCCGAAAACCCCTGACGATTTCTTCGAACACTCCCGAGTATGAAGACACGGCGATGGGTTGTCTGGGTGGGGATTTGTGCGGCGGTGGTCGTCGCCGAGTTAATCCTGTCTTCGTGTGCCACGGTGCAGCGGACGGTGCTGGCTCCCCCTGAGATTGATGGGGCGACGTACGTTGGGAACAAGGTCTGTGCGGAGTGTCACGCCACGGTTACGCGGGGCTTCTCCGCAAGCGTCCATGCTCGCCTGCATTTTGAGGGCTCACCTATGGCGGGGCAGAGCGGTTGCGAATCGTGCCACGGTCCGGCGAGCAAACACGTCCAGTCCGGCGGAGGGCGCGGCCGGTTCATTGTCAACCCTCGCCAGGATCCGGCGACATGTTTTCAGTGTCACCTCGACGTGCATGCGGAGTTCAAATTACCCCAGCACCATCCAGTGACGGAAGGGCGGATGAATTGCACGCAATGCCACGATCCTCATGGTTCCGACATCATGAAGCCGGCTGGAGGGCTGGCAATGGCCCGGCTGAACCAGGCGTGTGCGCAATGTCATCGCGACCAGTCCCGGCCATTTGTGTTCGAGCACGAGGCGATGCGCGAAGGATGTACCATCTGCCACAACCCCCACGGGTCGATCAACGCGAAGTTGCTTGTCCAGCGGGACAACAACCTCTGCCTCCGTTGCCACGCGCAGGTCCAGGGGGCCGGCGACCGCATTTTCATCGGTAAGACGGATCACACCCTGCGCGGCGACACGTCGCTGCGCATCGGCTCCTGTTCCACCGCCGGTTGCCATACGGCCGTCCACGGCTCGAACGTGAATCGCACACTGCTGTATTAAAAATCACTCCCGCCCCGAGCCGTTGGTGGCTCGCGAATACTGATGAAGACTGCCCTCCAGATCCGTTCGCCTTGCCGGACTTTATTCCCACGGCGGATGGTTTGGATGACGCTCGGCATGCTGGCCTCTTCAACGGCGTTTTCAGCGGAGCCCGATGAGACTAAGCTCCCGCCGCCGGCACAGGGCGAGGTCATCTTCGACCGTGACATCAAACCAATTTTTGAAACGAGCTGCTTTCGCTGTCACGGGCCGGAGAGACCGAAGAGCAAGTTTAGTCTTGTCCAGCGCGACGCCGCACTCAAGGGCGGCGAGAACGGTGTGGACATCCTGCCGGGCCGGAGTGCGGCCAGCCCGTTGATCCATTACGTGGCGGGGTTGGTCGAGGAGATGGAGATGCCGCCGTCCGGCAAAGGCGAGCCGTTGACGCGAGAACAGATTGGTTTATTGCGGGCGTGGATTGATCAGGGGGCACCGTGGTCCGGAGCCACGAACGGATCGACCAGCCAACTGACGTATTCGCTCACACCCTTCATGCAGTGGATCAGTGTGAGCGGCAATGAGCGCAAGTTTCGCGAGCATTCCTGGACGCGAGAAGGTTGGTCGGGAGGGGTCATGGATTTTCGGCTCGAGGAGAAGCGCGCCGAGGGGGAAACCTTGCGCATCGAAGGGCGGGCGATCGGCAATCAAGAAGACTATCGAGTCACCCTGGCCGGCGACAAGCGGGACGTGGGTTTCATCCACGGCGGCTACGAACAGTATAAGAAGTACTACGATGACACAGGCGGTTACTACGAGCCATTCACGCCTTCCTCTTTTGCGCTGGATCGAGATTTATCGCTCAAGATGGGACGGGCGTGGTTTGATGTTGGGCTGACGCTGCCGGACGTGCCGCGAATGGTCATTGGCTACGAGTATCAGTTCAAGGATGGAGTCAAGCCTACCCTGCAGTGGGGGCAGGCTGCGTTCGGGACGGATCCGTCCGTCGTTCGCGGGATATACCCGGCGTCGAAGGAAATTGATGAACAGACGCACATTCTCAAATTCGATCTGACCCATGAGATTCGCGGGGTGACGATCGAGGACAGTTTTCGCGGCGAGTTCTATGATCTGCGGACCACGCGGTTCAATGCGAACTACATCTCGCCGGAACATGACAATTTCATGCGGTACCAGGAAGGCTACCAGCACTTCCAGGGTGCGAACATGTTCCGGTTGGAGAAACAGGTGTTAGACTGGCTTTTCGTCTCGAGCGGCTATCTGTATTCAAAGCTAAACGCGGACGCGACGTTCGCGCAGGTTGAAATCATTGACCTGAGATCGGCCTCGCCATCGTTTTTTCTCGAGGACCAAGCGAAGCAGATCGTGCTGAGCCGTGAGTCGAGTGTCTTCAACGCGAACGCGCTTCTCGGACCTTGGCAGGGCCTTTCGCTTTCGGCGGGCGTCCAGCCGGAATGGACGCAGCAGGATGGCTTGGGCAGGTTGCTGGCATTCGGTTCGGTGCCGACGAGTCTGACGGGCGACTCGTCCAAGACTGCCGTGGAGGAAAATGTCGCACTCCGTTACACGGCGATCCCGTGCACCGTGCTCTATGTCGAGGGACGCTATCAGCAGGAGGATTACGGACTGTTCGAGCGGCAATTCTCCGATCAAGCTGGGGATGATGGCTCTCACAATTACTTCGGGTTTCAGCGGGGTACTGAGGCCATGAGCGGTCGGAAGGATCATCGCGTTGGGTTTACCGTTTCGCCGTGGCAGCGCGTTTCGTTCAATGCCCACTACCGACATCGCGACCGACACACCGATTACGACCACGAGCAGGATTTCGGCGGCTTCGATGAGAACGGCGCTCCGGCGGCCGGAATTGGCGGTGTGGATGCGGAAGGCAACGTCATCCCCGGCCCTGCGAACGGTTATCCCGCGTTGATTCGAGCGCGTGACCTGGTGAGCGATGAAGTGGAAGCGAAGTTGGTGTTACGTCCTGCTAAATGGATGAAGGCGACCCTCAAATATCAAATCGTTTCCAGTGACTTCCGGACCACCACCGATCCGGCGGCCGATCCGGCGAGCGAGGTAATCGTGCCCGGTTCGGCGTCGCCGGGTGGTACGATTCTTGCCGGCAATTCGGACGGAAACATTTACAGCTTCAATGCCACGCTTACGCCCTGGTCCCGGTGGTATTCGTCGACGACTTTTGTCTACAGCGATTCGCGAACGGTCAGCGGGGTCAATAACAATAGCTATGTGGTGCCGTATCGCGGCGGCACGTTCAGTCTCATGACCAGCGGGACTTTGGTGCTCAATCCAGCCACGGATCTGAACGCCGGGTATTCCTTTTCACACTCAGATTTTCGCCAGCACAACGAGAGCGAAGGGTTGCCTCTCGGGATCGTTTATACCATGCATGGATTGCAAACGGGGATCACACGCCGTTTCAAACATGGCATCTCCAGCAACGTGCAGTACGGCTTTTATCATTATCAAGAACCGACGAGTGGGACAACCCAGGACTACACGGCGCATGCGGTGTTCGCTTCGATCACGCTGAGATGGCCCGGCGAGCGTTGACGCGCCCGGCCCGATCGGCTATTGGCAGGGCTCGCAGGAACAACTTGGCATTTGTGCCTCCAACCAAAGATCCAATTTTGAAAACTCAACTTCTCCGAGAACGTGCGCTGCTCCTGATGGCCGCCGGCCCGCGCGGCCACCGTGGTCGTAAGGCTCCGGTAATAAATAAAGGTAGCAAATAGTGGGCCGTCTGCTTATGATGCTCCGCCATGGATCATCATGTAGAGTTGAGGGCGAAGTTCAAGGCGATCTGGCCACTACTTGATGAGCGAACACGGCGTATCATGGCGGCGAG
>CAMDJH010000119.1 GCA_945900455.1 Akkermansia muciniphila | reverse complement strand
CCCGTCGATGGGAGCATCGTGTGCGGCGGCGCCGTGCCAGTGGCCATCCCCGGCATAAAGATCGAAATCCGCCAAATCGGCATAGGCGCTTAAAGGATCGGACACGGTGTCGACGACGCGCTGGCAGAGGCGTTGGTTGAGTTCAGCGGCCAAGCAAAGGCGGCGGGAGCTTTTGAGAGATTCGAAGTAGTTGGATAAAGGGGGGCAATGGGCAAAGGCAAAGGCGTGCTGTTGAAGAAAAGCTCGGCCTGAGGGTAATTCGTGGAGCACGCGTTGCAGACCGAGATGAACCCAGTCCTCGTCCGGGAGAGCGGGGCAGACGCGAGTGTGAACGCAATCCGAAAGAAGTTTCCGGACAGGAGCCAGGAAGGTGGCGGCGACGGACCCAGAGGTAGGAGAGACAGATCTCATAGGGTCCGAAAAATTTTTCCTCCCTAGCTCGTCAACTAAAATATCAATTAAAAGAGCAAGGATACCCCTGGGAAGGATCGGGAGAAGAAGTGTGCCGGATTTCGACCCCTAAATCGTCCTGGGGCATTCTAGAGAATTGCGATCCCTTTACCTCTGGGATTCAACGGCGCCGGGGCCGGGGCGCTGAGAATGCGCTGAGAACTCATCGCCGAGCAGAAAGTACGATCGCCCTCCAGAAAGTAGCGGCTTCACCCTGCCCGCCTACCGCTCCACCAATCAATGCATTAGGCCTCAGAAATCCTCTCAATCTTGGACACCGTTCTCAGTTTCGCCGACTTGACTGGGACGCCGCGCCGCCACGTCTCAGGGGGTTATACGCCACACTTTGATTTCCAATCTTGGACACCGTTCCATCCAATCGGCTGTCGGGCAACTTCCGCATGACGGGCTGACACCGCCAAATGGCTAATGGTGGCGAAACTGAAATCGAGGTACTGTTGGGGCTAGTTGGCAAAAGATGGACATGACAGCAAATACGAAAGAGAAACAGACTATGATCAAGACTAGGATTTGCCCGATGTGGCTTGTGGGTGCCTGCGTGATTGGAATGTCAGCAATGGCGCAGGTGCCGGGGATCATGAACTACCAGGGACGACTCACCGTCTCCGGAACCAATTACACGGGCCCGGTCCGGTTCAAGTTTGCGCTGGTGGACGGCGTCGTTGGCACCAGCTACTGGAGCAATAATGGGTCGAGTGTCAACGGCTCCGAACCGTCGGCCGACACCGGAGTCAACGCTCAGGATGGCCAGTTTCAAGTCCTTCTCGGAGACGTTTCCATGCCCAACATGCAGACAATTCCTTCGCCCGCGTTCGACCATTCGGATGTGCGGCTGCGAATCTGGATGAATGTGTCCGACCCGACCTTCACCCAGCTTGCCCCCGATCAGCGCGTGGCGGCGGCCGGTTATGCTTTCCGCGCCGCCGGACTGCCGGACGGGACGGTGACCGGGCCGATGCTGGCACCGAACGCAGTCGGGGCCGGAGAACTGGCCAACGGTTCCGTGGGCACCGCCAAAATCGCTGACAATGCCATCACGGCGAACAAACTGGCTGCCAATGCAGTCGGTTCCGTCCAGCTTTCCGATACATTGAGGCTGCAGGACCTGGTCATTGAGAGCGCGGGAGGCTTGAACCGGGTGGAAGTGGGAAGTGCTGGCGACGCCGGCATCCTCCGGATGAATCACGGATCCATCGGGCGATTCCTTGAAATAACAGGGACCACGGATGGTGGCTTCTTTCGCCTCTACGATCAACTAGGTGGCCTGGGCGCGGGCCAGAAAACCGTGGAGCTCGGTTCTTCCGATGTGGGCGGTTACGCCACAGTTCTCCAGCACAACGGGGGCGCCGGGCTGCAGCTTAATGGGCAGAATGGGAACACTCCCGGAGGCAACATTCTGCTATACCGATCTGCGGGCATCGGCGCGTCGTTGTCGGGGCAAGGCACCGGAGGCGGCGGACAGGTGTCGCTTCGCAACGCCGCTGGCCAGGAGACGGTGGCCTTGGTGGGGGCGGAAACCGGCGGTAATGCGGGTGGGCAATTGACTGTCCGCCGGAGCGATGGAGCCGCCACGTTGATCTTGGACGCTCAGCTTGGATCCGGCGGGGGCCAGATTTCCGTTCGCAATGCCGCGGGCGACGAAACGGTGGAAATCCTGGGGAACGAAACCGCTGACAATCAAGGTGGGCAGGTCACGGTGAAACGTGATGATGGCAAGGCAGGAATTATTCTGGACGGTCAATTGGGAAGCGGCGGTGGCGAGATTCGGGTGGCCAATGCCGCAGGTCAAACCACGGTGCAACTGCAGGGCACCGAAGGAGCCAATGAGGGAGATGGGGCTGGCCAGTTGGTGCTCCGCCAACTGGATGGCCAGGTAGGCCTGCTCGCCGATGCCCAGGCGGGAGGCCAGGGCGGACAGTTGGTCGTGAACAACATGGCCGGTCAGACGCGGGTGAACATCGTCGGTCAGCAATCCTCCGGCGGCGGCTACGTCGGGGTCCGCGACGCCAGCGGCACCGTGACTGCCCAGATCTCGGGCGCAGAAATCGCATCCCAGGGAGCACAAATCCTCCTCGCCAAGGCCAACGGCACACCCACCGTCCTGCTCGATGCCGAGCTCGGTGCCGGCGGCGGCTCCCTCCGTTTGGCAAAGGCCGACGGATCCTTCCCCATCCGACTGGACGCCAGCGCCTCCGGCGGGGGGAAGGTCACCACCCAAGTCCTCGAAATCACGGGCGGCAGCGATCTCTCGGAGCAATTTGAAGTGCAACACGCCGGGCCGGCCCCGGTGCCCGGCATGGTCCTGTGCATCGATCCGGACCACGAAGGCGGCCTTCTCCTAAGCACCAAGGCCTTCGATCCCACCGTGGTTGGCGTGATCAGCGGCGCCGGAGGAATCCGGACCGGCATGCTCATGGGCCAACAAGGCTCAGTTGCCGACGGGCGATTTCCGGTCGCGCTCGCCGGCCGGGTCTACTGCCTGGTGGATGCCAGTTGCGGAGCGGTAAAGCCCGGTGACCTTCTCACCACTTCCTACACTCCCGGCCACGCCATGCGCGCCGGCAGATCTCCGGAAGCGTTCGGTGCCATCTTAGGCAAGGCATTGACCCCGCTTCCCGAAGGACGCGGACTCGTCCTCGTCCTCGTGTCGCTGCAATAGTTTTCCGGGCATGGACCTATTCCCATGAATTCTCGTCCCTATTTCCTCGGTCCCCAACTCGTTGGCCAACGGGCGAGGCGCGCGTTGACCCTGTTCGCGGGCGCTCTCGGGTTGCTGGCAGCCGGTGGTGCCCTTCAGGCAGAAACGTTCCGGGTCGTCCCGGAAACACCCACGCTGCTGCGCACCGTCTCGGTGCGCCGTGGTCGTACCGTTGCAGCCCCCGAGAATGCCCGCATCGTCACCCGGACTGACGGTTCGCTGGGTTTCATCGGCGCACCGGCAGATCATCACTTTCTCAGCACCAACATCCGGTTGACAACTCCGCAGGAGGTTGCCGTCGATTTCGTCAGCCGCACCCGGTCTCTTCTCGGGGTCGCCAGCAAGCAGGTCCAACTGGTGCCGTTGCCGCCCCGGCGGGGCAGCCGGACCTCGGCCATCCGGTTCGGCCAGACGTACGGGGGCGTTCCGGTCTACGCGGCCGAGGTTCGCGTCCAGGTAAACGACGAACTGGGTGTCGACGCGCTCCTGAGCACGGTGATGCGCCGAACCCAGGAGCTCGACGATGGACGCCTTTCGCTTCGCCCCACCTTAACGTCAGCCATGGCCGCCGACGCCGCCCGGGCCGGCTTGGCTCGCGAACTGGCCGGAGAGATCCCCACGGTCGGTCCCGCGGAACTGGTGTTGTTCGATCCGGAACTGTTCGACGAGCCCGGATCGATCCGGCTTGCCTGGCAGATGAATGTGAGAGCCGGGGACGGCCTGCGCTTGGACGATGAGGTGTTTATCGACGCCCATTCCGGTCAATTCATCGACCGGGTCCCCAACCTGCATGCAGCGCTGAATCGCCAGATCTACGACGCCGGCTTGCAAAAGGTGAACCCGGGCGCCCTTGTCAGAACCGAGGGGGGCCCCGCCAGCTCGGTGCCGGACGCCAATTCGGCCTATACCGCCCTTGGTGATGTCTACAACTTCTACCTAACCCGCCATCAGCGTGACGGCTGGGACGGTGCGGGAGGGGTCTTCAGCTCTACTTGCCGCTATTGCACGGCCAATCTCGGCGCGACCAATTGCACCTACTCCGGCATGACCGCCGCCTTCCTCAGCGGACGCATGTACTACCAGCCTGGGTCCGTCACCGACGACATTACGGGGCACGAGGTTACACACGGGGTCACCGGATCGGAGTCCGGCCTCAAATACAAGAACCAATCCGGTGCCATCAATGAGTCCTTCTCAGACATCTGGGGTGAATTCATCGATCTAACGAATGGCCGCGGCGACGACCGTGCCGCCGTGCGATGGCTGCTCGGAGAAGATGCCCCCCAGTGGCTCGGCACCGGTCTGCGCGACCTTGCCGATCCGACAGTTTTTGGGAATCCCGACCGAGTCGGCAGTCCATTGTACCAGCCGCCGTCCGACAAGTCCGACAACGGAGGCGTGCACAACAACAGCGGTGTGAACAACAAGCTCTGTTTTCTGCTGGTCGACGGACAGACCTTCAACGGACAAATCGTCACGGGGATGGGTTTGGAACGGATCGCCCAGCTTTACTATCGTGCGCAGACCGGCCTCCTGACCCCCACCTCCGGCTGGACCGATCTCTACAACGCCCTGCAACAGGCCGCCCTCGACCTCAACTGGACTGTGGCGGACCGTAACAACCTCTACCGGGCATGCCGCGCGGTCGAGATCGCGGCGCCGGACGATCTGTACGTTGACAAGTCCAAGGGCTGCATTCTGGCGGACGGCATCGACGACGGGTGCGGGTCGGGTGCCATTCCGTTTCTTCCCTTTGCCGGGGGCCCATTTCCCGCCGTAACACAAGGCAATACGGCTGCACGCCCGGGCGACCGGCTGCACATCCGAGCCGGAAGCTATCCCGAGAAAGTGGTCTTCAATAAGCGCTTGAGCGTTGTGGCCTCCGGCGGGGCGGTGGTCATCGGGAAATAACCCTTAAGCCTAGATTCAATATGAAAACGAAATGGTCCTGTTGGATGGGCATCCTGGCTTGGGCGCTGCTTCCTGGAACAGCCACGACGGCGACGGTGACGGTCCAGGCTGGCGTGAACGGAGGCGGAGGCGTCAGCACCGGTGGCGCCTATGTGCTGCGAGGAGCCCTCACACCGGGAGCGGGTGGCACCGCCACTCAGGGCGCCTTGGTTCTGGAGGCGGGCTCCCCGGATTTGGCGCCCCTTATCGTCGTCACGCCGGGATCCCCCACCTTGGTCATCTCGCGGCAGGCTCAAGGGATTCTGATTTCCTGGTCGGGCGGGGGGCCAGGCTATGCCCTGGAACAAACCGGCCAGCTCAACACCGATTGGAAGGTTGTCGAGGGAGGCACGTTGTCCCCGGTGGCAGTCTCGATCGATGCAGTTACACGCTACTTCCGGCTTCGAAAGCCATGATCCTCCCGAATCGAACTACGCCTCGTTCGCAACGGCGAAGATCCTGTCGGACCGCATCATCCTCATTCCTGAACACGGCCGCGAGCCACCGAGGGAATTGATTTTCCGGAAAGCCGGACGCGACGTACCGCCAATTGTATGCAACAGGATTAACCGACTTAATCACGGCGCGCAACCGTTCCGCTACACGCGCTCGATTGCCATCGCGATGCCCATCCCGCCACCGACGCAGAGTGACGCGATGCCGCGCCGGAGTTTCAAATCCTCCAAGATGTGAAGCAGAGTGACCAGCACCCGCGCGCCGCTGCAACCGATCGGATGCCCCAGTGCAATCGCGCCGCCGCGTTGATTGAGCTTGGTGAGGTCGAGGCGTAGTTCCTTGGCACAGCCCAGCACCTGCACCGCGAATGCTTCGTTGATTTCCACGGCGTCAACTTCGTCCAATTTCCAGCCAGTTTCGGTGCAAAGTCTGCGAATTGCCCCGACCGGGCCGAGACCCATCATCGTGGGATCGCAGCCGACCACCGTTGAGGCAACGATTCGGGCGCGAGGTTGCAGGGCGTGTTGCTGGACCGATGCCGCGCTCGCAACGAGCACGAGCGCGGTACCGTCATTGATGCCCGAGGAATTGCCGGCCGTGACAGTGCCGGTCGGGCGGAACGCCGGCTTAAGTTGCGCGAGCTTATCCAGGGTTGTGTCCGCCCGCGGGTGCTCATCGGTCGTTACGTCACCCTCGCGCGATTTGATGACGACACTCTCGCGTTGCATCGCCGCGCGGCTTCTCGCGGCGCGTTGCTGGCTGGCCAGCGCAAACTGGTCCTGCTCCTCGCGGCTGATTTTTAACAAGTCGGCAATGCGTTCGGCGGTCTCGCCCATGCCGAGTTTCGTTACCGGGTCGCAAAGGCCGTCGGTGAAAATGGCGTCGGCAAGCGCGGCATCGCCGAGTTTCTTTCCCCACCGCAAATCCATTGCATAATGTGGCGCACGGCTCATGGATTCCACGCCGCCTGCGAGCACGATCGATGCGTCGCCGGCGGCGATGGCATCGGCGGCGAGCGTGATCGACTTCAGACCGGAAGCGCAGACCATGTTCACCGTGAAGGCCGGAGAACTCTGCGGAAGGCCTAGGCGCAGGTTGAGTTGCCGGGCGACGTTCATGCCACTCCCGGCTTGAATCACTTGGCCGAGGATGACTTGGTCGACGGCCGCCTTGAGTGATGCGGGCACAACCTCTTCGGCGACGGGCAGCAAGAGCTCGATGGGCGCCAGCGATTTCAGACCTCCGCCAAAGCGGCCGATGGGAGAGCGCCGCCCGGCTACGATATAGATGGGTTGGGTATATTTCATTGGGACACGGTTGGCGGCAATTGAGTCATGGCACAAAGCAGCTCGGTGGCATTTCACGCGGTTCGCTGTGCGCCGGCACAAACTCCATTTGGGACAGAATATCCCGCGTCCTATCGATACCCGGCGCGATCTCGCGCAACGCAAGTCCGCCCGGCGTGAGTTCGAAGACAGCCCGTTCGGTCACGAACAGCACCTGCTGTCCGCGGGCAACGGCGGACGGGCCGTGGAAGCAGACCTGTTGAACGTGTTTAACGAATTTGGCATGCCTGCCTTCCTGCACGATGCGGAGCGCGGCGTCCTCGACCGCCACTTTCAAATCACCGGCGCGAAATGTGCAGCAGAAGACAACCCGTTTCGCGGCCTGCGCAATGTTCACAAACCCGCCCACACCCGCGAAACGTCCAGCGAACGTGCTCACATTCACGCTGCCTTCCGTATCGACTTCAAGGGCACCCAGGACGGCAACGTCCAGGCCACCGCCATCGTAGAAATCAAATTGGGCCGGCTGGTCAATGATCGCCTCGGGATAATGACTGCAACCGAAACTTAATCCCGACGCCGGCGCACCGCCGGTGGGTCCGCTTTCAACCGTCAGAGTGAACTCATCAAATCGCCCCATTTCGGTGGCGATGACGGCGACCGTTTCGGGCAGCCCGATGCCGAGATTGACGATGTCACCGCTTCGGATCTCGAGCAACGCGCGGCGGCCGATGATTTTACGCTCGGAGAAGGGCAGGGGAGCGGGCGCGAAGCGACCGTGCGCGCCGGTGCAGTAGGCGGCGTTGAACGGCTCGCCAAATGTTTGCGGGTGCTGTGCAGGTTCCGCGACGACGAGGAAATCGACGAGCGTGCCGGGAACGCGGACGGATTTGGGATCCGCGATTGGATCAACGATGCGCTCGACCTGCGCGATGACGATGCCGCCGTGGTTCTTCGCCGCCTGGGCGATGGGAAGCACGTCCGCAATCACGCCCTCACGTTCCATTGTCAGGTTGCCTTTGCGGTCGGCGCTGGTCGCGCGGATCAATCCAACGGTAATTGGGAATGCGCGATAGCGAAGCCACTCCTGGGCATCGAGCGTCACGCATTCCACGAGCGGCTCGATCGTGCGCGCGTTCAGCCGGCCGCCGCCGTTGCGTGGGTCGATAAATGTGTTGAGGCCGACTTTGGTGAAAACTCCGGGGCGCTTGGCGGCAATTTCGCGGAGTAAGGCACAGAGGACACCCTGCGGAAGATTGTACGCCTCAATTTGGTTTGCCAGTGCGAGCTGGCCGAGTTTCGGCACCAGATTCCAATGTCCGCCCACCACACGCTTCACGAGGCTCGCATGGGCAAGGTGGTTCAACCCGCGCTCCGCTCGATCGCCCTGACCCGCGCCATAAACGAGCGTCAGGTTGCGCGGGGTTTGGGTCTTGAGGAAATGCTGTTCGAGCGCGGCGGTGAGCGCCTCGGGGTGTCCTGCACCAACAAAGCCGCCGATGGCGACGGTGGCCCCGCTGGGGATGGCGGCGACCGCCTCGGCGGCCGAAATGATGCGGGCGGCGGCTCTCATCCTCGTGATGCGACAACTCGAATCATCCGCGCCATCCTCCGTTCACTTCGAGGGTTTGGCCCGTGACGTAGCTCGCGAGCGGGGAGCAGAGGAATAGCGCCACCGTGGCGACCTCTTCCGTGAGGCCAAAGCGCGCGAGTGGAATATTCTTCATCATCTCCGCACGGGCTCCTTCGGGAATCGTCGCCGCCATCGCGGTATCGATCACTCCCGGCGCGATCGTGTTGGCGCGAATCCCGCGGCGCGCGGCTTCGCGGGCGACCACGCGCATCATCGCCTGTACACCCGCTTTAGCGGCAGCGTAGTTGGCTTGTCCGTAAAATCCTTGAATGGCCGCGATGCTGCCCATGCTCACGATGGCTCCGTGGTCACGCATGATTTCAAGGCCGTATTTGCACCCGTGGAAAACGCCGCTGAGGTTCACATCGATCACAGACTTCCACTCGTCGAGGGACATCTTGGCAATCGTGCGGTCACGGAGGATCGCCGCATTATTGATCAAAAAATCAATTCCGCCGAATCGCTGCCTCGCATCCTGCATCATCCGATGCACCGATTCCGACTGCGAAACGTCCGCCGCTGACACGTGCGCACTGCCGTCACGCAGCGAATTGAGCTGGGCGGCAAGTTGCTCCGCGTCGGCACCCGTCGTGCCGATGCCCGGATGATTGATGATAATTGTCGCACCTGCGTCGTGAAACGTGCGAGCCATTTGTGCGCCGATACCCTGGGACGCGCCGGTGATAAGCGTGACCTTGCCCGATAAATCGATCGCGATGCTCATATGCTTGAAGGTTGCGTCAGGTTGATACCACGGGGGCGTAGCCAACCGCTATTCCGTTCGTTGTCAATGTCCTCTCCGGGCAGTGGACTCGGTTCGCTCAATCACGTTCACGCGGCAACGTTTCGACATATTTCTTCCACAGCTCCAACTCGACATAGAGTTCAAGAAAATTTTCCGGACGCAGCTCCGAGAGCCCGGCCATCACCCATTTTCTGCCCGATTTCTCGTCGAGTTGCGCGTCCAGTTTCGATGAAACGATTACGATCGGCGCGTAGGGATCGACGGGAAGTTGCTCGAACCATCCCAGGTTTTTGAAGCGCCGCAGATACCACGGTAACGGCCAGTAATCATGGCCAGGCGCGATGACTTTGACGGGAATCTCGTGCCCCGCCGGAGCGACGCGCGCGAGCGCTTCGGCCTTCTGAACAAGGTTCAGAAGATCCGGCACCGTTTGCGCATAGGTGTAAGGATTTCGCCGGTCGGCCGCATAAACAAAGCTCGTACGCCAGGCCTGCCACGTCAGTTGCGACGTCAGGCCGACAAGCACTGCGAGGAGGAAAACCCTGGCCGAGCGACGGCGGAAAAACTCGACCAACGTCGCCGCTCCGACGCCCGCCAGCAGAATCATCCCATGCAGGAAACTCAGGAGACACCAGGGTGTCTTGTATGAAATCAGGCAGTAGGCGACGGTAAGAATCACCGTGTAAAACGCCAGAAAACAGTGCAGCCGGGAGCGTCGACCGACGATCGAGACGCCGGCGCCCACCCCCGCCAAAGCGAGAATCAACCCTTCGCTCCAAACCGGACCTTTCACCGGGTGAAACCACAGCAACCGTTCGAGATAGAAGGTCCAGGGATGAATGTGCGGCGAATGGCCACCCGCCCGCTTCATCCAGGGAAGGTAAGTGCGGATCGAGTCTGCGGGGCCGCTCCCGTGTGTGCCGAACGAACTGAAGAACAAAAGCCAGACGACGACGGCTGCGAGCAGCGCCAGTCCGGCATGCCGCCACGGCAGCTTCCCGTCGGGCCAAGCAATACGGCCTGCAGGGGAGATGTCCCGAGAGGGCCCGAGGACAGTCTCGAATGTTGCAGGAACCCTCCGCAGCAGGCATCCCCGGCTCCAGAGCGCGGTGGCAAGTCCCGCCAGGCCCATTGCGGCCAGAGTGATGACGAACGTTTCCTTCGTCGCGAACATCAAGCCGACGCCCATGCCCGCCACGATCGCCCAGCGAGCCCGTCGCGTCTGCAGGTAGCGCCATCCCGCGCCCAGCGTCAGTACGGTGAAAAACACCAGCAGCATTTCGTGGATGAAATACCGACTGTAGAAAACCATCGCGGGGGAGACGGCCGTAAAGAGCGCGGCCCAACCGATCGCGGCATATCCTAAACCGTCGGCGAAGAGCAGGAGCAGAACAATCAGCCCGACTCCGAATGCAACGGGCGCAAGACGCAGGGTCGAGTCTTCGAGTTGAGTGGAATCGCCGGGATTGCTTAGCCACAGGAACGGGAGCGTGGCGTAGTGGAGCGTTGGTCCGTGGTATTCGTCCGGATCGTAGGCGTAACGGCCGTGCAGCCAAAGTTCGTTGACCTTGACCGCGTTGACCGCTTCATCGTTGTGCAGCGGTCGTGAATTCAGACGGGGAACCCGCAGTGCGAGCGCAGCCGCTAGGGTCAGCAGCAGCGCCAGTGCACTCCAGCGATTCATTTGGCCGGCAGCGCGTAGACTTCAATCTCTTGCCAGCAATTGAGAGCGCTCAAGCTGCCACCCTTGGTGTAACCGCGCACGTAACGGCCCGTGACCGCCTTGCCATCAAAAATCTTACCGAATCGCATTTCAAAATATTCACGGTCTGTGCCGACGCCGAGGCCGGAAGAATTATCCGTGTCGTTATTGAATAGAGTGGTCACCCCGGACTTGAATTCCGGGTCGTTGGACACCTGGAGAATGACATCGTGCATCACCTGGATGTAGCGATGGTCGTGCCAGAGTGCGATGGCATAGATCGTCACGTTCTCACCCAGATCCACCTGCACCCACTGCCTGCCTTTCTTCATTTCCACGGCGTCGTCGTCGAATGCCTCCTTCTTGCCGTCGGTAATTTGACTCAGCTCGCCGGAAAACGGATTCACGCTGCTGGTCACCGGCTTGCCGGCGGCGAGGTTTTTCACGCCCTTGGGCACCGGGAAGGGCGGGCGCGGCTTGTCGGAGAGCGGCTCGACGTTCGGCCCGATCGGCAAATCTTCGGGAGTGCCCTTCAGTGTGGGGGCGGGCAGTCGCAACTCCAGCGGTTCGGTGGGTTTCGCGTCCTCCGCGCGAAGCATGGCCGTGACGGCAACGAGTGCGGCGGTCGGGATCAAGAGGGATTTCAGCCACGTTTTTTGCATAAATGTTCTTCCGTGCAGTATCCTCGAAACATACGGCCCGCCCGATTTAACCGTCCAGCGTTAAAGCTAATCCCCGAAACGGTGGATGCGGAAATGGCTGGAATTTTTTCAAAGGAAAGGCGAGGGATGGCGGCATGATCATTGACGTGCATTGCCATGCGTGGGAGTACCCGGCCCACTTCAGCGATGATTTTCGTCGGCAGGCGAGGCGAGCGAAGGCGGGCGTCGAGATGGATCTGACGGTTCGTTACGAGGACTATCGCCGGTTGGCTCCCGACGACACGCGGACGATCGTCTTCGGCGGCAAGGCTCGCTTGAGCGGATTGTGGGTTGATGATCGGTATGTCGCCAATTATGTCGCGGCGGACCCGGCCCGGTTGATCGGCTTTCTGTCGGTCGATCCGACCCAACTGGGCTGGGAGGACGAACTGCGATTCGGACATCAGGAGTTGAAGCTAAGGGGGATCAAGTTGCTGTCGATGTATGCCGGTTTTTGTCCGGATGAAGCGCGACTGGATCCGCTGTGGAAATACGCGACCCAGCACCGCCTACCGGTGCTGCTCCATACGGGGACGACTTTCGTCGCGCAAGCACCGCTCGAATGCACTCTACCCCGGCATCTCGATCGCGTGGCGACGCGATTTCCGGAGGTGCGAATCATCATGGCCCATCTTGGCCATCCGTATGAGGGAGAAGCGATTGTCACGGCGCGCAAACATCCGAATGTGTATTGCGACATCAGCGCGCTTCACTACCGACCGTTTCAGTTCTACCAGAGTCTGATGCTGGTCCAAGAATACGGCGTGTGGGACAAGATCTTGTTTGGGACCGACTACCCATTCACGAACGTGAACGCGACGATCAAGGGTTTGCGAACCCTCAACGACATGCTTGCCGGGACCGCGCTTCCGCGGATCAGCACCGACGCAATCGAATCGATGATTTATCGCGATTCGCTGCCGTTGCTGGGGCTGACCGACTCACTCTAGCCGAGGCGGCTAGGGTGCGTTGACCCACCAAAGTGGCCAGTTGCGCTGGTCACCTGCCGGGGGGGTGCGCACATTTTTTTCGCGCATCCATGCGTTATGACCGTCGAAGAAGGTCACATTGGCGCCACCACGGTGCCAGTACGCAGGGGGCGCGTGATTGCCTGTAGACGCCGGAGATCCCGGGAGCGCCAGCTTCTCGGATCCAAAGGTGTCGGTCCACCAAGTCGTGTAGTAACCGTGAAGGTCGAAGGGGTTTTTCGTCGGGTACTTGAGCGCCGTGTCGCAGTAGGCGATCGTTTCCGACGGGTGTGTGGCCGCGACCATGGCGAAATCTGGGCTGAGATTTGCATTCATCCCCATGCCCACGAAGATCCCCGCCCACTCCTTTGGCAGGGAGGGAGGTGCTTTCCAAAAAGTCCGGGCGCGATTGCTCGGCTCCGTGAAGACATTGGTGTCCTTGATGTAGGGCTCGAATAGGACCGGCCACAGCTTCTGGCTCGCGCCGTCACCGAGGGAGTAGGGTAGCCACTTCTCGCGGTAATCCTGCACGTACATCAGGGTGGCCAAGCCCAGTTGGTGGTGATTCGAGAGGCACCTTGTTTGCAGGGCTTTTTGTTTCGCCTGCCCCAGGGCCGGCAAGAGAAGGCTGGCGAGAATGGCGATGATGGCAATCACCACGAGCAGTTCGATCAGAGTGAACCCACCCGATTGGTGCGCGACCGAACGTCGGACGTGGGGTTGTGCAGCACTACGGGTAACCGAATCGAGATGAGAAGGAAACGTATCGCGCATTGGAATTTCCGCGCCCTGGGAGGGTGAGTTCTTTCCCAGGCTGGGCGTCGCACACTGCCCGCCCGGTTTAGGGCTGTCAATAACTGCCCGTATTTGGATCGGTCGCCCCTGGGGGACCTGAGGGTGAATCCGCGGGAAAACGATCAGGAGGCTCGACGGGTACCAAACGGAATGACGACCACAGGATTCCGGCAACGATTAGCACACCCATATCAACGTAGAACATGGGATCCCATTGCATTCGTCCGGAGTAGCCTTTGGATCCGAGCCAATCCGCGATCGCCCCGACCAGGTATTGTGAACTCATCGCGCCAAAGACCCCCACCGAATTCATGAGCCCGAACAGCGCTCCGACGTGCCTTCCGCTGATACCAATGGCACACGACCACCAGAGGGTCTGCGTTAGGTGCGTGGCGAAGCAGGACAGCGCAGTGAAGAGCGCCGCGAGCCAGGGAGCCTCCGTTGACAGCGCACATCCCAACAGAGCCGAAGACGAAAATAACGCGATCCCACCCAGCCATCGCCTTCTCACCACGCTCCCGCCCTGCACAACCCGATCCAGGATGTAGCCTCCCGTAAAGGTGCCGACGGCGGCAAAGGCCAGTACCATGGACGCCATGAGCCCGGCCTCGGTCGCCGCAATGCCACGCGCTGCCCCAAGGTATTTGGGATACCACGAGAAGTAGATGTAACTATTGAATGAAACACAGGCCATGATCAGGCTCAGAAAGTGGATGCTTGGACACCGGAGCGCCGCCGCCCAGGGGATGCCGGAATCCACGCTGCTGGCAGATGCGCGCCGGCCGATCCGTTCGACTTCCGCCGCATTGACGGCGGGATGAGTTGCCGGGTCATCGCGAAACCACCACCAGAAACCGGCCGCCCACACGGCTCCAGCGCTGGCGAAAGCTACGAACGTCCAGCGCCAGCCGATGTTCAGGATGAGAACGGCGGCGAGGAAGGGAGCCAGCGAACCACCGATGAGGGATGCCGCCAGCAGAATTCCCTGCGCGCGACCTCGTTCGTCATCAGGAAACCACCGGGACAGCACCCGGGCCACGTTTGGAAAGGCGCCGGCTTCACCCGCGCCAAACAAAAATCGCACGCCAACGAGCGTCCATAGCCCCGTGCAGGCACCGGTGAGCGCCGTAAAAAGTGACCACCACAGGGAGATCCGCGTCAACACCCGTCGCGCCCCCCAGAGATCTCCCCAGCGACCGGTCGGCACTTCGAAAAGGCCATAAGCCAATGTGAACGACATCAGTACGTAACTGGTTTGTGTGTTCGACAGCTTCAAGTCCCCCTGGATCGAACTCAATGCCGCCGAGATGCAGATGCGGTCCAGGTAGAGAATGCCCGACAGCAGACATAACACGGTCAGCACCACATATCGGGTCCGTGTCGGCCGCTCAGGGTTCATGGGGAGCAAAGTTTTCGAAAAAATGGACATGAATTGGGATCATGAACCGAATCGCCACTTCACTTCACCTCTTTTAAAGGTCATTTTGATGAACATATATGCCTTTTTCTCCACTTTGTTGTACCCATTTTTGTGACCACATGTTGTGACTATGGACCTGAAAGGGTTTCGCCATGGCCAATCTATTTAATCGTCCGACGTCCCAGTTCTGGTTCGCCTGCTACCGCAATCGCCACGGTCGATAGATTCGCAAATCGATCAAGTCGATGGACAAAACCGCAGCTCTCAAAATGGCGCTCGAATGGGAGCGGGTTGAGAATCTCGCCAAGCACGGCACAGCCGCCCTGTCGCAGTTTCAGCACGTCGTCCAAGAATTCCATGAGGTGAGCCGCGAGTTCATCAATTTCAGCCGTTTTGACCATGCTTTGAGAATAATTGAGGTCGGCATGGGAGTGGAGGCGGGTTTGAAGGAATCACACGCATGCCTGGATTACCAAGTCGCGCAGGACGGCCCCCAGCGGTCGTATAGGTTCGCGCCGACGCCGTCGACGCTTTCTGAGGCGTGGGATCAGGTTCCACAGCACTTCTTGAACTTCTTCCCGGATCCACAGGGGCAGGGATCGTTGCGTCCGCATCTTGCCGGACCCGACGTCAACGCCGGTTTGGAGCCCGTTCTTTGGTGAGGTTTTTCCGCCACCAATTGCCGCACCCGCCCGTAGCGTTGCTTTAATAATGCATTGAGGTCCGGATATTTGGCCAAAAGCCGGGGCGTTAGCATGGCGACCAGGGTCGCGTCGCCCGGAGCTTCGGGACGTAAATCCCCGTTGAGCAGATTGTAGCGAGCCTCGCAGCTAGATTCGAGCCGGGCCTTGGTGGGTTGCCCGGGAATTCGGAAGAAGGAGAGGACGATTTCCCGGCAATCACAACCTTCATTGAGGCAATGGCAATCCAGGACATCATAGCGGATACCTTCGGCTTCGAATTCAAACAAATCTATGAGTGGGAAAATATCCCGAATCCCCACCATGGCTGTTAAATCCAGCGATTTTGACCAATTGTCGGATGTCGTATCCAGCGATCCATGAAGGATCACCTTTTGTTTTCGCTCGCGGAAAATTCGCGCCAACGGGTCGATGTCCGACTCCCGCGCGCGATTAAGAAATTCCTTCATCCGCCTCTGCGCCGGTTCGGTAAGCTCTCCCTGACTGACGACCGCCCCAGTGGACCAATCAATGGCAAATTCGGTCCGCGGCTGGGTTTCGATTCCGAGATCCGGTTTCGCAATCTGCTCCGCGAGAATAATGTTGAGTCGCTGGCAGCCACAGGTCGGGCTTGAGCAAACCGTAACCGCAAACGGAATCACTCCGCCCTTGGCAGTTCCCGTCGTCGACTGTAATTCCAAAACGTCTCCAAGTTCTACGATCATCATGGTGAAATTGATCGCGGAAAACCGCTTGTTATCAAGAAAATTGCCTCCGTGTGACAGTGCGGACGAGCTCCTTGAGGTGATGGAAACATCAATTTACCTGTTCCTTTATCATCGCGCCTGTCCGATGCGCAGGAGATTGCCGTCGGGATCCACGATCGCAAACTCTCTCACCGCAAACTCGTTGCCATGAAGTTCGACGGATCGAAGGGCCGATCTTTGGTGGGGCGCGCACCGACGGCGCAGGCGATCAAAGAAATGGAAATAATTCTTTTCGGAGAAAGCTCTCTCCGCCACTGCCTTGAAAACTACGTGAATCATTTCCACGCGGAGCGAAATCACCCAGGCAAGGGCAACGTGATCCTGTTTCCAGCGCCCGAGGATCGGATCGGTGAAAGGGCAGGGGACATCCAGACTCGCGGGCGCCTCGGCGGCCTCCTGAAATTCTATCACCGAAAGGCCGCATGAGTTTTTTGACCCTACGGGAATACAAAGGGCAAAGGCTTGCCACTATTTTTGCCGCGACTCTGATTCGGCTCGTACGCGGAAGAATCGGTACCCCGCTTCGTCGATCGGCAATCGCACCGTGAATTCCGTGCCGTCGCCGGGGGTCGTCCACTCGGCTTTCCAAAATCCACCCGCGGAATCGAACGATCCGGCCGATTCGAGCGCGTAGGATTGGCCCACTTCGGTAGGAATAGTGAACTCCAATTGAGAATTCGCTCGCACTAGGATCCGCACTGATGGACCAGGCGGCGCTCGGGGCTTGGGGAGGAGTGCGACGGGCTCGGTCACAAGAACTTCGCCGTCGCTAAATTCCAACTCGGCGCTCAGACCGGTCGCCTTTTCCGCACTGTATAAAAAGTCGAACCCGTAGGGTGCGATCCTGTCCGTGCCCACCAACTCGCCATCCGCAAAAAGACTGACGGACACAGGCCGTTCCTTGGATCCAGCAAGGACACTGATTTGCAGATGGTTCGGGGCCGCAAATGTCGTCCCCGAAATGACCCCTGCAATTTGGGCGCTGGTGGACGTCGGGAGTCGAAGCAAACGCGAGCAACATCGACGAAAATCAGTGTCGTGGAGAGATACCAAAACATCATGCGGGCCAATACAACCGGTCCCAATCTTAAGAGGCACATTCATTGTTCGAACGCCTAGATGCGGGAGAATGCTGCCACCTTATGCCGGTTGAGTGAGATCAACGACGGGTGGGCTAAAGTTTACACAGTCTTGGATACCGTCGAGGATCACGTAGCGAACCGGCACTCCAGAAAAGTTTTGGAAAGTTAGCGCAAAAATATAGCAAGCATTTGTCCCCTGAAAACCGATGAAATGAATCTTCGATCTTATAGGAAACAATAAGCAATTCTCCGTTTGGACCGTAACAAAAAACGAGCAAATGCTCTTGTTGCCACAGCGATCCGTCGCGGTGCAGGTGACCGTCGTGACTCCTGGCGCAAACACACTGCCGGACGGTGGCACACACACGACAGTCGGGCTTGGATCCACAGCATCGGTGGCGGTTGCAGTATAAGTCACCGGAACACCGGCCGTCGTGGGCGATGTCACCGAAATATTGCCTGGGCAGGTAATCTGCGGGGGTGTCGTGTCGCGGACGACCGTGACTTGGAAAGAGCACGTCGCAGTCAAACCGGTCAGCGGGTCCGTTGCAGTGCAAGTGACCGTGGTGGACCCAACCGGGAAACTGCTACCAGAGGCAGGCGTGCACACGAGCGTGGGTGGCACCGCCGGATTGCAAAGATTGTTTGCCGTCGCCGTGAACGGGACCGTTGCTGAGTTCGAGCAAGTGGTGATCGAGATGTTCTGCGGGCATTGAATCTGCAGACAAGCCGCCGACGTCACCGTCACCGTGAACGAGCACGTACTCTGATTCCCACAGCGATCGGTGGCGGTGCAGGTGACCGTCGTGACTCCTGGAGTAAACACACTGCCGGACGGTGGCACACACACGACAGTCGGGCTTGGATCCACGGCATCGGTGGCGGTTGCAGTATATGTCACCGGAACGCCGGCCGTCGTGGGCGATGTCACCGAAATATTGGCTGGGCAGGTAATCTGCGGGGGTGTCGTGTCGCGGACGACCGTGACTTGGAAGGAGCACGTCGCAGTCAAACCGGTCAGCGGATCCGTCGCGGTGCAAGTGACCGTGGTGGACCCAACCGGGAAACTGCTACCAGAGGCAGGCGTGCACACGAGCGTGGGTGGCACCGCCGGATTGCAAAGATTGTTCGCCGTCGCCGTGAACGGGACCGTTGCTGAGTTCGAGCAAGTGGTGATCGTGATATTCTGCGGACAATGGATGTCCACGCAGTCTTCTTGCGGACCGGATACCAGGCTTCCTGGCGCGCAGTACCAAAATGCCCGGCCTTGCGGCAGCCAGTCACCCGTTAGGGAGTCCCATCCGGTGCCATCCGCGAAATAGGAATTCGGGATAAACTGCCCATGATCGTAGAGCCATATTGTCGTCGCATCCCCTGAAAATTGGTCTCCTCAGCAGAATCTGTGGGTACAATTTGAATGTACTCAGATGGAAGTTGCATGCTATCAATGAATTACAGCGCTACTGAACTCACCAACGTTTGACCACTGATCCCCTGGGGAGCTGGCCGAGCTTTCCAGCAGCAGGCAGGCGA